>JAJDNT010000013.1 GCA_022340515.1 Deltaproteobacteria bacterium | reverse complement strand
GAGACTATTGAAGTTATCCTCTAAAACCCGAAGTTTACTTCTTATGGATTCTGGCAGCTCTTGATTTTTCTTACCTCCGAGAAGCTTGGCCAGCTTGCTTTCTTCCACCTCTGGATGGATTTTCACGATATTTTTTCTCCGCTTTTTTGAATCATCCATGGGTTAATAATGCAGGTTGAGCTAAATTATAACTTTATACTTTAAAGGTGAGAGGAGTGTCCAATTATAAGGGATGAGCAATTTATTACTCCTTCCAACCACAGGTGACTCCGGCTTGATATGCGGTTAGAATAAATGGCGGCTTAAAGATGCTTTCCCATTGGGCTAAAACTACAAGCGCTTTGTCTGGAGCGGTTCACAGAGAGTAGAAATGATCGAGTTCCTCTATAAAGCCCTGGCAAAGGTCGGTTACACTCATCCAATTCATCCTCCCGTGACTCACATTACTGTAGGCATGGTAATAGGAGCCTTTTTATTCGGAATTGTCGCCTGGAAACTACGCCACCAGGCCCTGGCTAAAACGGCTCACCACTGCATTATTTTGGCTTTACTTGCTCTCTTGCCAACTGTCTTTACTGGTCTCATGGATTGGCAGCACTACTACTCTGGGAGTTGGTTGTTTGCCATCAAGATGAAACTTGCCCTGGCAGTTCTCCTTTTTATCCTCCTGGTGTTTGCTTTTGGGGCAGGCTACAAGGCCGAAACTGTTACCAAGTCTAGAGTGATACTTTACACCCTTGGTTTAATAATAGTCACTGCCATCGGTTATTTTGGTGGTGATTTGGTTCATGGTGGCAGGACTGATGATAAAAAACTTGAAATGCTGGGAGTTGAGGTTAAAGCTGAGCAATTTACCAAGTCCTGCAGTGCATGTCACCCGAATGGAGGAAATAATATCAAACCGCACCTACAACTAAAGGATGCACCACAACTGGTGAATTTTCAAACCTTCCTATCCTACATCCGCAGCCCCAAGGCACGCGATGGCTCTGCAACAGTAATGCCTTCCTTTTCTCCGGAAAAACTCTCAGACCGACAGGCGAGGGAAGTTTATCAGTACATCGTGAAAGTGCTTAAGAAAAGTTAAAATCTCTTCGACAACTCCTTTCCCCTCTCTTGGCGGCCCGCGACGAGACCCGTCGACGAGCTCAAGTCTTGTCGCTCAGGTCGAGAAAGCCCCTCTTACAGGATGGGCAGGCTAATAACTCTTGTGGGATGTGCCCACTTGACTTGGTTTTTGCTCATGCAATATAACATCTAACCAAAGATAGCTGCTGCCTTACCTCACGAAGTAGGGATTTTCTAGTTGTGATCTACTTCCAAGCCGGATCAATACTATTCCATGACGATGATTTCCCTGCAAAAAAAGGAAAAGATAGTGTAACTTGCCTAGATGAAGTTTTTTATATTCCCTCAAGTTCAGACCTGCAAGAAACGGAAGTTCTAGAGAACACTCGTATGGACAATAAAACAGGACGGGGGGTTGGTAATGAGTATTGAGAAAATGGATCTGGATCTTCTTTGCATCAACACTATCCGCACACTTTCTATGGATGCAGTGCAGAAGGCAAATTCCGGTCACCCGGGAACTCCCATGGCATTGGCCCCTTTGGCCTATGTGGTGTGGACCCAGTTTCTCCGCCACAATCCACGCAAGCCAAAGTGGTTCAATCGCGACCGCTTTATCCTCTCATGCGGTCATGCTTCCATGCTTCTCTATGCCATGCTTTACTTGACCGGCTACGATCTTTCACTGGAAGAGATCAAGAATTTCCGCCAGTGGGGAAGCAAGACGCCGGGACATCCCGAGTACGGAATGGCACCTGGAGTGGAGACCACCACAGGACCGTTGGGCCAAGGCATCATGAATGCTGTGGGTATGGCCATGGCAGAAGCGCATCTTGCGGCGGTTTTCAATCGCGACGGTTATGAGATTGTGGATCATCATGTCTATGCATTTTGCAGTGACGGTGACTTCATGGAAGGCGCTTCCCACGAGGCGGCCTCATTGGCCGGCCATTACGGGCTTGGTAAGCTAATCTGTGTTTATGACGACAACCGTATAAGTATAGAGGGAGAGACTAACCTGACTTACTCCGATGATGTGGGCAAGCGCTTTGAGGCTTACCACTGGCAGGTGCAGGATATTGGTGATAGAGCAAATGATCTTGCTGCCTTGGCAGATGCTCTCACCAAAGCCAGAGAAGAAAAAGAGCGGCCGTCGCTTATCATTGTCCGTTCACACATCGGCTTCGGTTCTCCCCATAGACAGGACACGGCAAAGGCCCATGGAGAGCCATTGGGAGAAGAGGAGGTCAAGCTAACCAAGAAGGTCTATGGCTGGCCAGAGAATGAGACTTTCTTGGTTCCGGACAAGGCTCTCGACCACATGAGCAAGGCTGCCGAGCGGGGCGAGAAACTGGAAGAGGCATGGAACGAAAAATTTGCTGCCTATGAGAGGGCTTATCCTGATCTGGGTGCTCAGCTCCGGGCGTCTTTGGACGGTAGTCTTCCCTCCAACTGGGATGACGACATCCCGAATTTCACCCCAGAAGACGGTCCCATGGCCACCCGAGTGGCATCAGGGAAAGTGCTCAACAGCTTCGCCGACAAGGTTCCCTGGCTTTTGGGAGGAAGTGCTGACCTGGCACCATCCACCAAGACGCTCATCGGTGACTCGAACTATTTTGCCAAAGGAAAGTACGAAAAACGCAACATTGCCTGGGGAGTGCGGGAGCATACCATGGCCGCCTGTTGTTCCGGTATGGCGCTCCACGGCGGCATACGTCCTTATGCCGCAACGTTTTTTATTTTTACAGACTATGCCAGACCTGCCATCCGCTTGGCCGCGCTGATGGAGTTACCGGTGATCTACGTTATGACCCATGATTCCATCGGCGTTGGCGAGGATGGCCCGACGCACCAGCCTATTGAACAGCTGGCATCCTTACGGGCCATCCCGAATCTCAGTGTCATCCGACCTAGCGATGCCAATGAGGTTGCCTTCGCTTGGCGTGCCGCTATGACCTGCAATCACTGCCCTAGTATGCTCGTCCTCACTCGTCAGGGATTACCCATCTTCGACCGGGATAAGTTTGCCGGGGCTGAAAGGCTACTCAAAGGCGGGTATGTACTCTCCAAAGAAAAAGGTGCTGCGCCGGATATTATTCTCATGGCTTCGGGCTCCGAGGTACAACTAATAATGGCGGCTCAGGAGATTCTGGCCGCTGATTCTATTGATGCCAGGGTCATTAGCATGCCTTGCTGGGAGTTCTTTATGGAGCAATCGCAGGAATACCGTGACGAGGTGTTGCCACCTGATGTCAAGGCAAGACTGGCCGTGGAGGCCGGTGTACCACTAGGTTGGCGCCAGTGGGTGGGGGAGGCTGGTGATGTCATAGGCATAACCAAGTTTGGTGCCAGTGCCCCTGCTAAAGAGAACTTCAAACAGTACGGTTTTACCGTTGAGAACGTTGTAGATAGAGCCAAGAAATTAGTTGGGAAAGAATGATTCTTATAGAGCGAAGGGCAGAGGCTCAGCAATCATCCTGCAGCAAGCAGCTGACAGCAGGCAGATTTTACTAGGCACTGTGCACTAAGCACTAGGCACCAGAAAGAAGTAATCGGTACCAGTAGGTATGAGAGGCTCGATTTTATTGCTTTGCTCCTGAATTCTGGATTCTGACTCCTTTCTCTATGCCCCATGCTCTGTGCTCTATGCGGCGAAGGGAGTGAGCCAAAACGGACAACTGATCCGCCTCAGGCGGAACAAAGGACTTTTATCATGAAGGTAGCCCTCGCTGCAGACCATGCTGGATTCGAACTCAAAGAGAAGATGGCAGCCTATCTTAAGGGGGCAGGATTCGAGGTTATGGATCTGGGCACCGGTGACCAGGAGCCGGTTGATTATCCGGATTTCGCTCTTGCCATAGGTGAAGCTCTAAGGGAAAGAAGGGCGGAGAGGGGCATCCTTATCTGCGGCAGTGGGGTGGGAGCTTGTGTTGCCGCTAATAAAATTAATGGTATACGCGCTGGACTCTGCCATGACAACTACTCGGCACATCAAGGTGTTGAACATGATGATATGAACGTGCTTTGTCTTGGGGCCCGGGTCATAGGCGAGGAGTTGGCTAAGGAATTAATCTCAGCCTTTCTTGCAGCTCGTTTTACTGGTGAGCAAAGACACCGGCGCAGGCTGGCCAAGATTCAGGCAATAGAGAATGGGTCGGCGACTTAGACCTAGGATTACAGGGTATAAGGCGTAGAACCATGCAAGTATCTGCGTCGATCTTGCCAGATCTCACCTTGAACCGCAGAATGTCGAACAAGGAATTTCGAATATCGAAGTGGTTGTTTTGTATTTATGCGGTCTGGCAGTTCTTTGTTCTGCTGTTCGACCTTTAATATAGGCTTACGGTGAGTCTGCCTCTAACCTACTAAAAGCAAGGTGAAATCGCGGCGAAGCCAAAGAATGCAATGACCTGACACTCTAGGCCTTTTCGACTTACCGTGAATAATAATTAAAATAGTACACTTCGGTGACATGAACAAAGACTACCACCATGCTTGATGAGAAAGATAAAAATCAGATAACCAGAGTAGAGGCGAAAGCGCAGCCAATGGACATACCTCCCCAAGAGTGCACAGCGCTTGGCCCTCTGGATCCCTGTGCCATCGTTATATTCGGAGCATCCGGCGACCTTACATCCCGGAAGTTAGTGCCTGCTCTTTTTAACCTGTACCTGAATGGTGGATTGCCGAAGCCGTTCATCATTGTTGGAGCCAGCCGTACCAACCTTAGTCACGACGAATTTAGAGAAAAGTTAAGGACCAGCTGCGCTGCCACGGATAACGAAGATCTTGCCCTTTGGAATGAGTTTGCCGGCAATCTCTACTATAAACCAGTTATCTATGATTCACCGGACTCCTATAGGGAATTGGCCAGGTTTCTCAGGGAGCTGGACGAAAAATATCAGGCAGGCGGAAACAGAATCTTTGATCTGGCAGTTCCACCCTCTTTGTATCCCACCATTGCCGAGATGCTTGGCGAGGCAGGACTTTCAAAAGAAGGGGAAAATGGCAATGGCTGGTCCCGCATTGTGGTGGAAAAACCTTTTGGCCGTGATCTGCTGACAGCAGAGGGTCTAGATAAAATTCTTAAACGAAGTTTTCAAGAGCATCAGATTTTCAGGATCGATCATTACATGGCCAAGGAGACAGTGCAAAACATATTGATGTTTCGCTTTGCCAATGCCATCTTCGAACCAATCTGGAATCGTAGTTATATCGGCTATGTAGGGATTATTGCCGCGGAAAAGTTAGGAGTTGAAAACCGTGCGGGCTACTACGAGCAGGCTGGTGTGATCAGGGACATGTTCCAGAACCATATTATGCAGGTCCTGGCAATGATTGCTATGGAACCGCCCTCCCTCTTTGAGGCCGATCTGGTAAGAGACGAGAGGGCCAAAGTATTTCGCTCTCTTAAACCTTTTGATGGGAGCAGACATGAAGATAAACTTATTCTGGGACAATATGGGCCTGGAATTATCGATGGGGTAGAAGTTCCGGGATATCGTGAGGAGCCGGGGGTGAATCCCCAGTCTCTCATCCCAACATTCGCTATGATGAGGGTTTTTATTGACAATTGGCGATGGAGGGGTGTTCCTTTTTACCTCATCTCGGGCAAGAGGCTGGCCCGGAAAATGACCGAAATAGTGATCCAGTTCAAGCGAGTGCCTCATTCAATGTTTATTAATGTCTTGGGCGAGGAAATCCTTGCCAACCGCCTCGTTTTGGGGATCTATCCTCAAGAAAAAATAACCCTGACCTTCCAGACTAAATATCCCGGAGCCCGCAGTTGTCTTCGAAGCGTTACAATGGATTTTTACTATGACCAGAACTACAGTGGCCCTGAACTCGAGGCATATGAAAAAGTTCTCCTGGATTGTATCCAGGGTGATCAGATGCTCTTTTGGACTAATAATGGTGTGTTACTCAGCTGGTCGTTTCTCACTCCAATATTAGAGGAATGTGAGACGTGTGGTGATCGAGGGGCGCATCTGCAGCCATACAGCTCGGGAAGCTGGGGACCAGAGACCGCTCAGAAGTGGATGAAGTTAATAATTGACGACGCTTAGTAGACTTGCTTCAGGTGCTGCAACTCTGCGGCTGGCTCTGGCTTCACTTGAGCTGGGGCGATTAGCGCCTGAGGGGCAGGCGACAGCCGCATAGAGCAAAGCCCATAGCGACAGAAAAACCAGGCACTAGGCAGTAAGTACTAAGCACCGTTTCATTTCACCATGCTCATTTCTCATCTCTCATTTAACAGTTGTTCAAAAGCGTAAGATAACGAATGTGATTAGGAAGCCAGAAATACGTACCTACCCGAGTTTGGAGGATCTGAGTCGGGCAGCCGCAGATTACATTTGCGAAACTGCTGAGGAGGCCATAAAGGAAAGAAATATCTTTACCCTGGTCCTCTCGGGGGGAAGCACTCCCCGTTTGCTTTACGAAGAGCTGGCAAGCCAACCTATTTCGCCGAGGATAGACTGGCAACGCACCCATCTGTTTTGGGGGGATGAACGTTTCCTGCCGCCGGATCATCCAGACAGCAACTTTGCTCTGGCTTTTAAATCACTGATCTCCAAGGTTGACCTACCACCAAGCAACATAAATCGTATTCTTACCGAAAGTCGCTCAGCCCATGCTGCTGCTGAAGCTTACGAAGAGACCCTCAGGCATTTTTTCCGTCCTCCTGCAGGAAGTGAAGAGGATATGAACTTCCCCTCTTTTGACTTGGTTCTGCTGGGTTTGGGGCGAGATGGTCACACAGCCTCTCTTTTTCCCGGAGATGCGGCCCTGGAAGAAACCTACCGCTGGGTTGTGGCAGTAGATGGTGCCACCGCTTCCCCGCCTGTCCCCCGTATCACCCTTACTCTTCCTGTTTTGAACCAGGCCGACTGTGTTGTTTTCCTTGTTTCGGGATCGAGGAAAAAGGGAGTCTTTGAGGAAATTTTGAACAATCCCGCAACAGCAGCCTATCCGGCGGCCAGAGTAAGACCGTCGGGAAGGCTTTTGTGGTTTATTGATGAGTTATTGGTGTGAGCAGGGTAAATTCATCTGAGCGACTAATTCTTTTTACCCGGTATCCCGAACCGGGGAAAACCAAAACCCGGCTGATTCCAGGTCTGGGCCCCCAGGGAGCCGCTGATCTCCAGAAGCGAATGACAGAACACGTCATGGCTCGCACTAGTAGTTTCATCAGCGAGCGACGGGTTGATATGGAGGTCCGCTATGAGGGTGGTAACCGGGGAATGATGGAAAAGTGGCTAGGCAGCCATATAACTTATCGATCACAAGGTCGCGGTGGTCTCGGCACTCGCATGGCGCAAGCCTTCTCGCAGGCTTTTAATCAGGGAAAAAACCGGGTGGTGCTCATAGGCTCTGATTGCCCAGGTATAAACGAAGCAACTGTGAGAGCTGCCTTCGATTTGCTCGGTCAGTTTGATTTGGTCCTGGGGCCAGCCAATGACGGTGGCTACTATTTGATTGGCCTCCGGCAGGAAGAGACCAGGTTATTTGATGACGTTCCATGGGGGACGGCCGCAGTGATTGCCAGAACCCTCGAAAGTGCCAACCAGCTTGGGCTTCGCTGGGTAAAAGTGGAACCGCTAGATGATGTGGACCGAGCCAAGGATATCGAGGTGTGGGAACGTGAAGCCATGAGGAAAGAGGTTTCACCTCACCCTGCAATCTCCATCGTTATTCCAACCCTGAATGAGGAGGAAAATCTGGGTGCGGTTCTGGCCAGTACGGAGAGCAATGTTGACCTCGAGATTATCGTTGTCGACGGCGGGAGCAGCGATGGAACTACCGGAGTGGCGAAGAGTTTTGGGGTGCGGTTGCTTACCACAGATGCTGGTCGAGCAAGGCAGGTAAATGCAGGTGGTCTTGCTGCCAGGGGTGACGTTCTTATCTTTCTCCATGGAGATACCCGATTACCTCGGGGATACGAATGGCATATCCTGGATATTATGGGAAAGCCTGGTGTGGTGGCTGGTGCTTTCACCCTTGCTATCGATGGCTCGGAGTTCGGTTTTAGAATCATTGAAATGCTGGCCAACTTACGCTCCCGCGTCTTTCAAATGCCTTATGGCGACCAAGGAATATTTCTCAGGAGAGAGGTTTTTCGTGCCCTCGGGGGTTTCCCGGATATGGTTCTCATGGAGGACTTTGTATTTATGAAGGGCTTGAGAAAAAGGGGGAAAGTGGCGATTTTGCCAGTTGCTGTAAAGACTTCAGCTCGCCGCTGGAGAAAACTCGGAATCTTGAAAACAACTCTGATAAATCAAGCTATTTTACTGGGCTATTTCCTTGGCACTAATCCAGAGCGGCTGGCACGCTGGTATCGAAGGTCCAAATTTAGGAATTAGCGAATTCAGGAATTAAGGGATTAGGGAATTAGCGGATCTAAGCATTTGAAATAGCAATTAAGAATACTTGAATCCCGGAATCGTTTGGCTGATTGGCTTGCATTGTAAATGGGGATCAGATATTCTGAACTACTTGAGACAAGCTTCACAATCTTTCCCTCGAGGAAATTGGTTTTTAACCTGAGGTCTGCAAATGGAAGGAAAGTTGAAAGAATTCGGCCGCGAGGAACTGGCCAAATTTAACGGTGAAGATGGACAGCCGGTGTATATTGCCTACGAGGGCAAGGTTTACGATGCCTCTGAAAGCAAATTATGGAAGACCGGCCTCCATATGCGGAGGCACCAGGCTGGAACAGATCTGAGTGAAGAGATCGGCGGCGCCCCTCATGGCGTCGAGGTTTTGAAAAGACTTCCGCAAATTGGCACCTTAAAGGCGGAAAAAGATCCCATGGATGAGCACATTCCCGAGATTCTCCTGGCGGTCTTTCGCAAAATTCCCATGTTGAGGCGTCACCCCCACCCCATGACCGTCCATTTTCCCATTGCCTTTATGATGCTCTTTCCGGTTTTAAACATTCTTTACCTGGTAACCGGGAGGGAGAGTTTCGATGTCTCCGCATTTCATGTGCTCGTTGCCGGTCTTGTCTTTACACCTGTAGCACTGCTTACTGGACCATACAACTGGTGGATCAATTACGCGGGCAAGTGGTCAAAGATAATCGTGGTTAAGATGTGCGGTTCTCTTGTCCTCATAACTCTTATTCTGGTGGTTTTCATGTGGAGGATAATGGTGCCTGATATTATGTTGCAGTCGAGTGGGGCCAGGATTATTTACTTGTTCCTCAGCCTTGCCCTCGCTCCAATAGTGACAGTCCTCGGATGGTTTGGGGCCAAGATGACCTTTCCCCACTAAAACTGCTTGTCTATGAAAACCAAAACAAGAGGGATTAAGATAAAATCAGTATGAGTGTGCAATCCTCAGTCAAAGGGGAACAGTTGAGGCTTTTCCTGGCTCTTTCCCGAACTCCCCATTTGTTAATTGATCTAGCAACTCCCATGGCAGCAGCGCTCTTGTGTATCGGGAGATTACCAGCCATTTCCACCATCATACTCGGAATCATAACTGTTTTCGCAGGATATGCTTGCATCTACGCCCTAAATGATGTGACCGATTACGAATTGGATAAGAAAAGGATGGGAGAACTACCCAGAGAACAGGTCTGCTTTGATCTCGACTGCATTTTTGTTCGCCACCCTCTAGCACAAGGGTTTATATCTTTTGCTGGAGGCATGGTGTGGACTGCTCTGTGGGGGCTTATTGCCCTGGTAGGGGCTACACTTTTAAATCCAGTGTGTGGAGCAATTTTCATTTTCGGCGCCATGTTGGAAGTGATCTACTGCAGATTCTATAGTTATAGCCAGTGGAAAATACTTATCGCCGCCACGGTAAAAAATCTAGGCGGTTTGGCTGCTATCTACGCAGTAAATCCAGATCCACCCCTCGAGTTCATAATAATAGTTTTCATCTGGATTGCCTTTTGGGAAGTCGGGGGACAAAACATCCCCAACGATCTAGTGGACATGGAGGAAGACAGAAGACTGGGGGGCAAGACCATTCCCGTGGTTTATGGACTGAAGCTTTCGGTAGTCATCATTCTTATTACGCTCATCGCCAGTTTTGTCCTGGGTCTTGGTCTGGTATTTCTCTCCCCCCTTGCCTTTAAGGGGGTGTACCTGGTAGGTGCGATTGTTTCCGGACTTTTCTTTCTCTTGCTTCCCCTCAAGAGATTTTTTGCAGAAAGGGACACCAACAAAGCAATAAATCTCTTTAATCAAGCTAGCCTCTATCCCGTGGGGATATTTATCACCACTGTCTTTTGTATCTTGATCCAGTATGTATAGTCCTTTAAACAGGCATCCTGACGTTGAGAAAAAGATAGTTGTATTTCCTTGGAGTAATGGAGTCATTACTCCCCAAGATGTGATGATTAAATTAACAAGGCTTACTAGGTAATATAGGGACTGCTGACATTTGATCTAGGAGTGGGAGATGAATCTCAACAACTTCCTGGCCAATATCCACTTCGGCTCACTGGATATGGAAAAATTCCATTCCTTCCGAGACCTGGAAGAAGACGAGAAAACAAGGGAGATTACTGAGAAATATAAGGAAATCACTGAGAGATATCCATCTTCCTATTTAGAAGAAAAAGGGACCATCCCGACGGACCTGCTGGATGAGTTGAAAAGGATTGGTTTTTTCGGACTCAATATACCGAAAGAATACGGCGGCGCAGGCTTGAGTCTCCGCCAGTACTTGAAGGTAGTGGCCGAGTTATCTAGTAGTGATCTGGCTCTAGCACTCATTTCCCTGGCTCATCTTTCCATCGGTTGCAAAGGCATTGTGCTCTTTGGCACTGAAGCGCAGAAGGAAAGATACCTTGTTCCTGCCGCAACTGGCGAGATGATTTTTTCATATGCCCTCACTGAACCGAAAACAGGCTCGGACGCCAAGCACATAGAAACATTTGCCAAGCTTTCTGAAGACGGCAGCTACTACACTTTAAACGGTCACAAGACATACATAACCAATGCCAACTACGCCGGTGGACTCACTGTCTTCGCCCAGCTTGATAAGGAAAAGCCAGGTTTCATGGGTGCTTTCATAGTAGAGACCGCTTGGGACGGGGTGAAGATAGGTCGAGACATGCCGAAGATGGGACTCAAGGCTAGTTCCACTGCGGCCATTGAATTCAAAGATGTTCGCGTACCGGTGGAAAATCTCCTGGGGCAAGCCGGAGAGGGGTTCAAGATCGCCATGACTGTTTTGAACTATGGTAGAGTTGCTTTGGGAGCTGGTTCAGCCGGCGCCCTTGACCAGGCAAGGCGGGACATGGAGAAACAATCCTCCCGCAGGATCCAGTTCGGAGTTCCCATCAATACTTTTGAGCTGATCCAGGAAAAAATAGTTAAGGCTAAAGTTGACGGCTACGTGACTGGAGCCATTACCGCATTTACAGCAGGCTTGCTGGAGAATGACCCCCACGGGGTTGTTGCCATTGAGAGCTCTCATTGCAAGCTCTTCGGCACTACCAGGGCCTGGGATACCCTTTACAATGGACTACAAGTGGCCGGAGGGTCTGGATATCTGGCCACTCAGCCCTATGAGAAGAGAATGCGCGATTTCAGAGTAACTACCATCTTTGAGGGAACCACTGAGATCCATTCCATCTATCCAACCCTGTTTGTCTTGCGCAATCTCGACAAGGAGATGAGAGCAGTTGGCCGCTCCACCACATCTAGGCTGGCATTTCTACTTAAAGGCATGTTTGCTAGAAGCCAATGGAAGCTCAAGTTTAATCATAGAGTTATGAACCGGGCGGTTAGACTTGCCAAAGCAAACAGTCGTTCCATAAGATTGCTGCTTCAGGTCGGAATGTTGATCTATGGAAAAAAAATTCAGAGCAAGCAGTTCTTTCTCCGTCGGATTACCAATCTTAGTCTCTATCTTTTCGGGATCCTTTCAGTCGTGGCAAAAATAGATGCAGAGGAGAAAATGGGGCGAGACGTATCCGAGGATGTGAAAATCCTGGCCTATTTTGTAGAGGAGGCGCGCCAGGCGAGAAAGGATAACAGACGTTTGCTCAGCTCCAAACGGGAAGCTCTGCACAAAAAGATTTTCCAGGGTATTGTCCCCCCATTATATTCCCCACCGAAAACTTGACCGAGGCCTGGCTGTGACTTAATATTAAATGATTGCGTCAGGATTTAATCTTTAGAATTTCCAGCCATCCTTTGGTCAATCTTCTTCCACAAGGGGTGCCAAACAGATAAACTTTAGCGTAATTCCAATAGGAGACTAATATGCAAGAACGTGCTGGACTGGTTACCATGAAGGGCAATCCGATAACCTTGCTCGGCCCTGAACTGAAAGTTGGCGATAAGGCCCCTGACTTTGTTGCCATAGACAACGATCTCAGTCCGGTTAGCTTCGACTCATTCCGGGGCAAAGTCTGCATCCTTTCCTCCGTACCATCTCTAGACACCCCGGTGTGCGACATGGAGACGCGGAGATTCAATGATGAGGCTGGTCGTTTGGGTGGCAAAGTAGAGATTCTCACCATTAGCATGGATCTTCCCTTTGCTCAAAAACGTTGGTGCGGAGCTGCCGGAGTTGACAGAGTGCAAACGCTCTCCGACCACCGTGACGCTGCTTTCGGGCAGGCGTATGGTGTGCTGATCAAAGAATTTAGGTTGCTAGCAAGGGCGGTTTTTGTGGTAGATGAGGAAGGAATTATACGATATGTGGAGCTGGTCAATGAGATTGCCAGTGAGCCGAACTATGATTCCGTGCTGCAAGCAGTAAAAGAACTCGTCTAAGAAAACCGCTTCTTTTAGCTTAATCTTCCCAAAAAAGTTGAGGAGAAGGTGATCATGCGATTCTTGGCACTAATAGCTTTCCTTGCTTTTTTCTCTCCTTCACAACCGCTGGCAGCTGGAATGAGTGATGCCACTGCAGAGTGTTTGGAGTGTCATGGAACATTAGCCCCAGGGATGGTTTCTAGCTGGGAAAAAAGTCGACACGCCAGGACTAGCCCCGAAGAAGGGTTGAAAAAACCGGAGATAGAAAGAAGGATCTCTGCGAAAGACGTCCCGATGGGGCTAGCGAAAAACACTGTGGGCTGTGCGGAATGCCATACCCTCAATCCGGACAAACACAGTGACACCTTCGAACACAATGGCTATCAAGTTCATACTGTCATCACACCTGAAGACTGCGCCACTTGTCATCCGGTTGAAGTAAAGCAATACGGGCAGAATCTCATGTCACAAGCATACGGGAATTTGATGAAGAACTCTCTTTACCAGGACCTGATGCTGTCAATCAATGGGGTTCAGTTTTTCCAGGAAGGCAAGACTAAGTTCAAGGCTCCCGCTCCAGAGACCAATGCAGATTCCTGCCTCTCCTGTCACGGAACCGTAGTCGAGGTGAAAGGCTTCGATGAGCGGGACACCGAGATGGGAGCAATGGAATTTCCCGTTTTGAGCGGCTGGCCAAATGAGGGCGTTGGCCGCATCAATCCTGACGGCAGTAAGGGCTCCTGTTCCTCCTGCCACACCTGGCACAGATTCTCCATAGAGATGGCCAGGAAGCCTCATACCTGTTCTCAGTGCCATAAAGGGCCCGACGTACCCATTTATAAGGTGTACCAGGTGAGCAAACATGGAAACATATATGCTGCCATGGGCAAGACCTGGGACTTCGAACCAGTTCCTTGGACGGTAGGAAAGGATTTTACTGCCCCCACCTGCGCCGTCTGCCATGTCAGCCTTGTTGTTAAGGAGGAAGGTGAGGTGGTGGCGGAAAGAACCCATCAGATGAACAATCGGCTCCCCTGGAGGATCTTTGGACTGATTTACGCTCATGCTCATCCTAAATCTCCAGACACGAGTGTGATCAAGAACAAGGCAGGTCTACCTCTGCCTACCGAACTCAGTGGCGACCCAGCCTCAGAGTATCTGATCGACAACCAGGAACAGCAGAACCGCCGTAAGGTGCTGCAGAAAGTTTGTCGGGCCTGCCACACCCAACAGTGGGTGGAGGGACACTGGGCTCGCTTTGAAAACACACTTAAGGTAAGCAATGAGATGACCCTGACTGCCACTGATTTGCTCGTTCAAGCATGGGACCAAGGGGCGGCCCATGGGTTGGCCCAAAATGACTCCATTTTCAACGAGGCCATCGAAAAGAAATGGATGGAACAGTGGCTGTTTTTTGCCAACTCAACTCGGATGTCTTCCGCCATGCTGGGTACAGATTATGGTGTCTTCGATAATGGCCGCTGGTACATGGCGAAAAACATTCAGGAAATACATGACTGGTTAAGGATGATGCTCGCTGTGAAAAGCGATACATCACGTGATGCAAAGTAAAGGATAAGGTTTCAGTGTTCAGGTTTCAGCCTCTATGTTTCTTTTTCCTGACACCTGAAACCCGAAACCTGAAACCATAGACATGGTACT
>JAJDNT010000325.1 GCA_022340515.1 Deltaproteobacteria bacterium | reverse complement strand
ATTCAGGAAAAAAACAATCAAAACTAAGTCTCTGTCAATTACTGGCTACTGGCTACTCGTTTTGTGAAATAAAAAAGCGGAGATAATACTCCGCCTGGTTTCATTTTAAAAAAGCGCTTTTTATTTAAGGACTGAGTGTAGCTTCAGAATCCTTAGCCTCCTCTGGTGGATACAACCAGTTTTGCTTACACTCTTTGGTACAGAAGAAATACATGCCATCATCGCTGAGATGAATCGTCACAGGATCGTCTCTGGTAAAAGTCTTCCCGCACGCCACACAAGTAAGCATCATTTTATCAAGCTCCTTATGTCATCAGCCTCCTACTACAAGCTAAAACACAGCCAACATGTAAAATCAGCGACCGACGGATTTCATCAACCTTGGTAAGACTCTACCTATTAGTGAAAATTGAATCTGGCAGTTCTCTCCGTAGCCGTGTCCACCACACCTGGGCGGTCAAGGTACGGTAGGCTTCTCCACCCTCGCACAGGCAGAACAACAACTGGCCATGACACTTGGGGCACTGTTCTATGCCACAACCAAGATGATGAAATCCACCTGTACCCACTAGGCACTCCGGGCAATTGTGGGGTAAGAGACTGAGCTGTGATTCTTCGCCAAAGGGAATTTGCCCTTCCATCCTTTTCATGCATGAATAGGCTTTTTCTTTATCCTGTTCACAAAGATCACAGATTTTCACTCTAAGGACCCCCTTCCTGTGGCCGTATAGTGGTTAGGGAAACTTACGTTCTATGGCTAGCGATTATCAACCAACGCAGATATAGTCAAATGCGATTAGACGTAAAAACGATTTTCACATTCACGAGTTATGCACATGGACTAACTCGGGGTGAGGACAAAGAAATTTTGACTGAATCTTTGCAACATCTGGAAATAAATATAGATTTTCCTGAGATGTCATAAAGTGAGATATATTCTTGGGTTAAATTCATTATCTACATTGTGATTATTGGCGCATAACTAGGCTTTTCTTTTATTTTCTTTCATTTTTATACAAAATTAGATCTGCAGGGAAAAAAGAAAAAAGTAGTCAGTTCTATGAGGTTCAAAGTTCCAAGTCCCAAGTTTCTGACTAATCTCAGGACAATTTTTAAACTTTGAACTTGGCCCTATGCTCTATGCTCACCAACTGGCTACTGGATTCCTCGATTGGGGGTTGGGGATTTAGGAAGCCATAGAGCCGCGAAAGGTAATAGGTTAAAGATGAGAGACAGCCCATAACCTATCACCTTAATTTTAGGCACTTTAGGCATTTTAGCTCATTTTGGACATTTAGGCCTGCGGATTTAGGGATTGAGGAATTGACTGGGGCAGCCGGGCGGGTTAACCTCTCTCAATACATTCAAGGTGATTGCTTTGATATTAGCGCATCCTCAGTCCTTGGAGGAACACCATGTCCAGCAAAAACCGCAACTGGTCCCGAAGGGATTTTTTGCGAGCCGCCGGTGCTGCCGGTTTGGGGTCAATAATTGCACCCATGGACCGCCTGGCCGAATCTTCTACTGAATCGGTCTCCATGCCTACCCGCCCTTTTGGTAAAACCGGTGTTAGGGTGCCCATCCTTGGTTTGGGGGGAAGTTTGGACTTAGATCAGCTGATGCTCAGACAGGCCGCCAAATTGGGAGTAACTTATTGGGATACAGCCAGTTCCTACATGGGCGGCAATAGCGAGAACCGAATTGGCAAATATCTGGACAAATATCCTGAAGATCGCAAGAAGATCTTTATAGTGACCAAGTCTCACGCCTGGACGGTAAATGGCCTGACAAAAGATCTCAATAAGTCTTTAGAGAGAATGAAAACCGACTATGTTGAGTTTTTCTTTATACATTCTGTCAGGAGTATCAATGAATTGGATGGCGATATCAAGTCATGGAGCCAAAGGGCCAAAGCTGAGGGTAAGATCAGATTTTTCGGCTTCAGTACTCACAGTAACATGGCAGAATGCATGCTTGGGGCGGCGAAACTTGGCTGGATTGACGGCATTATGATGTCTTACAACTTCCGGCTGATGCATAGTGATGGGATGAAAAGAGCGGTGGACGCATGTGCTAAAACGGGCATCGGCCTCACTGCCATGAAAACCCAGGGTGGAGGCTCGGTGAGAACCAGCAGTGAAACCGAGCTAGAACTCGCCGGTCGATTCTTGCAGAAGGGATTTACTGACGCGCAAGCCAAGCTCAAGGCGGTTTGGGAAAATCCCCGTATTGCCTGTATCTGCACAGAGATGCCGAACATAACGATCCTCATGTCTAACGTGGCCGCCGCCATGAGTCGGACCGGGCTTTCCTCAGATGATAAAAAATTGTTGCATCAATACGCCCAAGAAACCCGTTCAGATTACTGCGCCGGCTGTAACGACCTATGCGAGTCGGCCATCAACTCCGCTGCTCCCATTGGTGACGTAATGCGCCACCTGATGTACCGTCACAGTTACGGTGACCACGATCGTGCTGCCCGACTCTTCAATAAAATCCCCCAGAGGATTAGGGTTGAAATGGCTAGTTTGGACTACACCATGGCGGAGCAAAAGTGTCCGCAAAAAATGGCCATTGGCAAACTTATGCGAGAGGCAGTTAAAGAGCTCTAGCCCGGATATTTTCTATTGCAGTAAATCCCAGGCTGAACTTCTATCTCCCACAAGTAAAGTTATCTCGCTGGCATTTGGTTTTTCGCAAGGGTCGCCCGAGTAGGCGGAAATAAGATCGGAAGCATATTGTGCAGAGACTGGAGAGAAGTACATGGAGAACTGAGGTGCGGTGAAAATATCACAAAATAGTGCCATCTCTGCAGGTTTCCCAGCCTTAATAAAAAGTTCTTCAAAGTCACTCTGGATTTTTTCAGATACTCCTTCGACCACCTGTTCTCTGCTCAATATCACTTCATGCCAAGACATTTTAGCTCCTTCCCTTAGTTGGCAAGATACCCCCACAGACCGGACACAACTTTTCCGTGGGCCTGACAAATAATTCTGCCTTGCACCTGATGCATTTGACAGAGTGAAATTTGATTCCTTTGATTTCTGTAGGAGCCTGAGGGGCAGTCATTAGTCAATAATTTTGCTTTTAGGAAGATCTTGCGGTTTTATATGTATTGGGAAATTGTTTTGATAATAGTCTGAGCTTCACTAGCAGAAGGCCTCATAAAACAAACTCTCAATTCACGGGATTTTGCCTCAGCTTCAGAACTCCATGTATTTGCCCAAACCACCTTGGCAACAACAGATACCAACCTATTTTTATCGCACAACCCTTCGCTATTCAACCCGATCCAGAGTGAATAGTACTTACCCACACTAATAACCGGGAAACCATTACCAGACGTTGCCCTTTTTGGCAGATGAATAAGTGCGCCTCCCAGACCAAGGTCTATAATCTCACCCTGTAAGAGGCCGTAGGGGGTCATTAATATGAGTGGCAATTTGATGCTCACTCTGAGATGTCTGCGTTTTTCACTTTGCATATTTAACATGTCAAGGACTGTGGATCGGTAGCGAAATCTTGTTACTTCTTTGTAAGGCATTGGATTCGCAATGGATTACTATGACGGGAAAAACATGCAAGAAAAATGCCCCGCTTATTACAGCAGGCAGCCGGCAGCTGACAGCCGGCAGTTTATATGGGACACAGATTTACACAGATATTTATAAGGGCAATCGCGAATTGATTGCCGCATGGCGTAAAGCGTCAAGTTCAAGGTTTAAAGTTCAAAAATTCTCCTGAGATTAATCCCAAACTTGGAACTTGAAACTTGGAACCTGGAACTTTAAGAGCTGATGGCTGAAAGCTAATTTAAACCGCCAAAGGACAGGTGAGCTTACCTCTTGATCACAATAACCGGTTTTTTGCAGTACCTAATAACGTGCTCTGAAACTGATCCCAGAAGCATTTCTGCCAGGTTACTTCTGCCATGAGACCCCAGGACAATGGCGGATACGTCCTCCTCTTTTTCCACCTCCAGAATCTTCAACCTGGGAACCCCTTTTTCAATCCGTAATTTGACCGCCAACCCTGCTGCCTTGAGCTTTGACTTTATAGGTTTCAGTTCCTCCATCGCCTCTTGCTCGAGTTGCTTATTAACACTGTCAAAAAACTGAATCTCGTCTTTGCCGGCCCAGGAGATACCGTGTATGTACTCAGTTCTTCTCTGGTCGATCACCCGCAAGACGACTACCTCTTTCACACCAGCCTTTGCCATACCCATAATGAATGCCAGCGCTTTTTTTGACACATCAGAGAAATCTGTGGGGTAGAGTATTTTTTCTAACATCTGTTGCCTCCTGCTAATTGGAATATTTCGGTGACGTCACTGTCTCGGTATTCATTCTCAAAACTTTACCTGCAAAATAATCCATCCTAGCCCCAAGCAAAGCATCTCCCTAAAACTATCTCATCAAGGCCATGAAAAAAGAGAATTCCTGTATGGCCACTTGTTGCTCATTTTTCGATCAAGGGGCCAATCCGGGCCCGGGTCTCTCTATATCCCTCAGCAATGGCCTCCTTGGCGCGATGGAAGTCCAACATTGTCAGGTGACCGAGATTAGGCCGAATCAGCAGGTCAGGTGGATCGGTTTTGAGTTTTGCCGCGGTAATCTGGGCTTCCATTATATTTATCGAGCTCATCAATACCTCAAAAACATTAGGCAAAGGATCCTTGGATCGCCACTGTTTTATCTGCTTCAAAGCGGGGATGGTACTTGTATTCAATCTTTTGTTTATGGCCTCCAATATCTTACTCCTCTTGATGAGGCCTTGGCCGATTCCTGCATCCTGAGCCGATGCTGCGGAACTGGCAATAGAGGTTTTGCTAATCCCTTTCTTGCTAACGATATCGTGGTTGAGGTCAACGGCAATGACAAAATCGGCTCCCATCTGCCTTACAACACTAACGGGAACAGGATTGACCAGGCCGCCATCGACCAGAATGGTTTCATTTTTCCTCACCGGCGTGAATATACCCGGCACAGAGATGCTGGCTCTGACGGCCTCGATGATGTCACCTTTTTGTATGACCACCTCGCTTCCTGTGGCCAGATCTGTTGAGATGGCGCTGAAGGGCAGAGGGAGCTCCTCGATATTTATCTCTTCTACATGGGTGCGGACGAAATCAGCCACCTTGTTACCGTCGATCAGACCGGATTTAGGGAAAACCACATCAAAGAAGTGAGCAATCTGTATCCAGTCGAGCTTCAGAACAACTTCTTCCAAACTATCAATGTTACCGGAAGCATAAACCGCCCCAACCAGAGCGCCAACACTTGTACCAGCCACACAGTCCAACTGGATACCTGCGTCGTTTAGGGCACGAATCACACCAAGATGAGCCCACCCGCGAGCGGAGCCGCTGCCTAGAGCCAACCCTATCTTTTTTTCGATATTCAGCTTTCTTTTTATCCAGCCCCTGATCTTCCGCTTTGGCGGACTCTTAGACGTAAACTCTAACCCATCCATATTCATATTTATCCCTAAAAAGGCCGCACCGCTAAGTCTCGTGACACCACTCCAGCACAAGCTGAGGCAAGGGATATGCCAGATACAACACCACCCATAAGCTTAGATTAACGATCTAATATTACCACGAATTACTGCAATACTGGGAGATTCACTCTCCCGATCAAGGATAAAGACCTGCCAGAGTTTATTACAGAATGTAAAGAACAATTAGGTCTTCACCAGGGAAAGGCATGGGGCTTAGGGCATAGGGTCAGAGGCCGACGGCCCGAGTTCAGATTGCTGATTCCCGATTGCGGAATTTTTAGCTGACAGCTGAGCGCTGATAGCTGTCGGCTGAATAGAACCGGCTCAGGAGAAGATAATCGGGTCAACTACTGTCTAGCAAGACTTGTTTATTTCATTTAGAATAATAGTATGGAATTCAACTCACTCCGATCAGTTTTCTCAATTATCTTAATCTTGACATTAGCACCTTTTTTCACCCCGTTGGCAGTAGCCAGGACCTCTACCACTACTTGCTCTATCCCCATTATTAAGCGAGCTCTCGAAATCAGGTTGGCGGAGTCCGCATCAAAGACCGATGATTTTCGCTCGGAAGCTATAAGAAACTACCTTGATGATATTTTTGGGGGACCTGGTGTTAAAACATCTTGGTACGACAACATTACTGATATTGAAGTTAGGGGCGACACCGCAACGATAAAGACCAACCTAGCCGCTGGAGACGAGAAAATCATTGCTCTCTGTGGTGTCGTTTCAGGATTCATTTACTCACAGCTAAACGAGCACCTCGGCATCAGAAAAGTCAAGATTCTAGGGGAATCAGGAAAAGTTCTCGTTTTTCGCAAGAGTGTAATGGACAATTGCCCCTATAAATTTTCGCCAAATCCGGGGCTGCAGCCCCGAGGGCGATAGCCAGAAGACAGCGGTCGGAGATCGGAGGGCAGAGGTCGGATATCGGAGGTCGGAGGTCAGAGGATTATTGGTTCCGCCTCAGGCGGATCCGTGGTCCGTAGTCGGTTGTTGAAGAAGCATAGCGAAAAGTACAGAGCGAAAAGTCACATTTTGAATTTACCCTATGCTCTATGCTCTATACCCTATGCGAATTTCTACTGACTACTGACTACTGACTACTGGCTACTGCATTCATTGATTGCGAGTTGCGGATTTGGGATGTGAGATGTGGGATGTAAGCTTTCTGAAGCTTTAAATCCAGGACATATCGTTGACAAATGTTAGCAGATCATGTATAAAATGCCATTATTTTCGCCAAATACTTCGCCCGATGAAAAAATTTGTTGAGAAATACTGACAGTTATTCGAGGCGGCACCTTCCTGAGTATAGACCCATGCTCCAACCATAGTTATCTCCGAGAGCTATCTTAGAATTCGGCGCGCAAAATCTGACTTCAAGGAGAAGCAATATGCGAGGTCGAGTTCTTTCCGCAATTTACTTGCTATTACTGGTCGCCGCGCCAATAACCGTTTTCTTGATGAGTTGTGGTGGCGGAGGCTCTGGAGGATCCCAATCTGCAACGGGTTCATCGGGCTCTGGCTCAGTTGCTCTACTACTAGCTGATGGTCCCGCAGACGACTACGAGAAGATTTTCGTATTCATAACTGAAGTTTCACTCATACCCAAAGAGGGAAATGGCCGCAGCCCGGTTGTCATTTTCCGAAATCCGGGAGGAATTCGAGTTAATCTCCTTAGTTTAAGGGATGAAGACTATCTCCTAACAGTCAACAGGCGCGTCCCGGCTGGTGTTTACGAAAAAATCAGATTACAGATCTCAGACATCGTGCCTATTAATGGGCCGTGCGCCAGTTTGCGGCTCCCCAGCGGCAAAATTGATCTTAATCCCCGTGGACCCATAGAGGTTGTCCCCAACCGGACATTATCAATTCGTCTGGACCTTGACGCCAACAAGTCAATCAACGTTTCAGCAAGCTGCAATTTTCGGCCAGTTGTCTTCGTTGACATAGAAGATGGCGCACCGGTCCGAGCCTGTCCTCGCATCCTCAGCGGTACCATATCTAGTATCTTCAAAAGAGGCGGAGTCATTGTCGGTTTTGAACTCGACCTTGAAGAACGACGGGGCGATCTCGATGTGAAGGTCACAGAAGATACCGCTGTTTTTGATCAAAACGGTGAATTTGGTGGTACAGAGCTCCTCGATAACCAAGAAGGCGAGCAGGTCAAGGTAAGGGGACGACTGGATGACGATGGAAGATTGCAGGCATCTGTCGTAGTCCTGGGTCAGGTTCTGGGGGTTAAAGGTGAAGTAGACGGCTCGGTGGACGATGCCACGGGACTGTTTCCTTTTACCCCCTTCTCAGGGGAGGAAGTCGCTGGTCCTCACTACGTAGAGGTTGCAGACGAGACCCTCGTTCTCATAGGTTGTGACACAGAGGTGGGAAAGGAAGCCATCCAGACTGGAATGACCGCCAGAGTAATTGGCAAGTTGGTAGGAACACCTGATGGGGACGTTTTGCGCTCGGTGGTGGTTTTTCTACAAGCCCGGGAGGTCTCGGGACAAATCACCCTAATAGAGGATGAAGCTGACGGCAAAACAGTGACGGTGGATCAGGAAACAGGGGGTGATGTTGAAGTTTTTGTTCCTTCGGGTACGCCTATTAACATCGAGG
>JAJDNT010000305.1 GCA_022340515.1 Deltaproteobacteria bacterium | reverse complement strand
GTGGTACCCGAAGAATATAAAATGTAGAGGGGATGATTGGCGGGGACTTGTTCAAATATTAGGTCCTTGGCCTCCCAGGCGAGAAAATCCTCAAAAAGAACCGAGTTGTTTATCTTGGCAATATCAGGATACATGTGTTTGTATGGAACAACGACAATTTTTTCAATGCTAGGTAAGTCCTTGATAATCTCAGAAACTCTATCCAATGAATCGAACTCTTTACCGTTGTAGAAGTAGCCATCAGCGGTAAAAAGTATCCGAGGCTCAATTTGGCCGAAGCGATCAATAACTCCTTTGATGCCAAAGTCAGGGGAACAAGAAGACCAAATGGCACCGATGCTGGTGGCGGCAAGCATGGCCACCACGGTTTCGATCATATTGGGCATAAAGGCGGCAATGCGATCTCCCGCTTGGGTTCCCATATCTCGCAGAGACTTAGCCAGACGAGCCACCTGCTGATACATTTCACTGTAGGTAATGCTCAGAGTGGGTCGGGCCGCGCCTTTGAAGCTAAGGGCGATGCGCTCATCGCGGTAACGTAACAAATTTTCGGCGAAGTTGAGGCGAGCACCTTCGAACCAATTAGCTCCAGGCATTTTGTGGATGTCATCTACCACCTGATCATAGGGCCGACTGTGGATGACCTCCCCGTAATGAAAAAGGCTTTGCCAGAAAGCAGGACTTTCCGTAACAGACCATCTGTAGAGATCGTCGTAGCTGTTGAAATTCTTGCCCTGGCGGGCATTAATATATTGAATGAAATGGTGCATATTGGTATTTGTAATCCTCTCATCCGATGGCTGCCAGAGAAGTCTGTTCATGATCTCTGCTTCCTTGTCATCTCTTTTTAAGTGGTGTGACTTTTCGTTCTACTGATTAGGTACTATTTAAGCGGTGTCTTTCTTTGAGGGTAAGAGATTCAGCACCGCTTTACAAGATACTAATTTATCCCATTAGCAATATTAGTCATTAACAGAGTGTGTCAGCCGGGCTCGAATTTCTGGCTGAAAACTGCTTCAATAAAGGGCGGCAAGAATAGTTGATCGGGCAAATAGTAAGATGCTTCCAAGGAGGGTGTGAGAGTGCGCAAAGGAGGGAGATTTGCACATGAAGGTCATCGGGCTAATAGGCGGCATGAGTTGGGAGTCCACGGCAGTGTACTACAAAATAATAAACGAAACGGTTAAAGACCGTTTGGGAGGACTCAGTTCAGCAAAAATTCTGCTCTACAGTCTAAATTTCGCTGAGATAGAAAAACTGCAGCGAGAGGAAAAATGGGCAGAAGCAACAGAGGTTATGCGTGATGCAGCCAGACGACTTGAGGGGGGTGGCGCGGACTGTTTACTCATTTGTACAAACACTATGCACAAAATGGCTTCAGAGGTAGAGGGGGCGGTCAACATCCCTCTTTTGCACATTGCAGACGCAACCGCCAGAGAGATCAAGAAAAAGAAAATTGAGCGAGTTGCGCTTCTGGGGACTAAATTCACCATGGAAGAGGATTTTTACAAGGGTCGACTGATGGAAAAGTATTTTTTGGATGTGATCATTCCGCCAGAGGAAGATCGCAACATAGTTAATCAGGTAATTTACCATGAACTCTGCTTGGGCAAGATCAGAGAGGAATCCAGGAAAGAATTTCGGCGGATCATTGAACAGTTGGCAGGGGGTGGAGCAGAGGGTGTTATCCTGGGGTGCACGGAAATATCTCTGCTCATAAAGGAGCAAGACTCCCCAGTGGAGCTATTTGATACTACCGCCATCCACGCCCGAGCTGCGGTGGATTTTGCCTTGTAAGGTTAGGAGTCCAACAATGAAAGTTGCTTTCATCGGAACTGGTCGCATGGGTCGCCCCATGGCTGAGAGAGTCCTGGCTGGGGGGCATGAGTTGACGGTCTACAACAGAAACCGTGAGAAGGCTGAACCCTTAAGTTCTTTAGGTGCGGAGATTGCCTCCTCAGCTGCTGACGCCATTGGTGCAGCCGAATGCGTCATATTGATGCTCGCAGACGGCGCAGCCATCAAGGAGGTTCTTTTTAGAGGGAGCCCGAAGGTGGACTTGACGGGTCGCACGGTAATTCAGATGGGTACCATCTCACCTTCTGAGAGTATGGACTTTCAGAGAGAAGTCGGTAAGAGAGGCGGTGATTACCTAGAGGCGCCGGTGCTGGGCTCCACGCCTGAGGCTAGTGCAGGCAAGCTTCTGGTTATGGTGGGGGCGTCTAAGCCCCAGTTTGACAAGTGGTCAAACTTGCTTGAATGTTTTGGTTCGGAGCCCCTGTTGATTGGTGAGGTAGGCAAGGCTGCGGCGGTTAAACTTGCTCTCAATCAGCTAATAGCTTCTTTGACAGTGGGCTTTGCCTCCAGTGTAGGGTTAGTGCAGAACCTGGGGATTGAACCGGGATTATTCATGAAGATCTTGAGGCGAAGCGCTCTGTATGCTCCGATTTTTGACAAAAAGCTCGAGCATATGCTGGATCGCGACTACGGTATAGGCAATTTCCCCACCAAACATCTGTTTAAAGATGTGGCATTGTTCCATACCGCAGCACAAAGGGTAAACCTAGAAAGTGTAGCTGTAGAAGCTATTCAACGTCTCTTAGAGATTACCCTTGAACAAGGATATGCTGAGGCCGATTATTCGGCTTTGTTTGAAGCAGTGTGCCCGCTAGGGCAGCAGACAGGAGGCAGCTAGCAGTGCGCAGATATTTGCCATGGCAATGCCTTGTTACTACTGCCCGCTGTCTGCTGTCAGCTGCATGCTGGGCAATAATGCCCTATGCCCAAAGGAAGGAGGATCACAAATGACTGAAGCTAGAGCAAAAGTCTGCCACTACAGCGAAGTGGAGGCAGAGGTATTCGGAGATGAAGCACCAGGTGTAAGCATCCGTTGGGTCATAGATGAGGAAAGAGACGGCGCCCCTACCTATGCTTTACGGGTGATCGAAGTTGCTCCAGGGGGCAATACTCCCAACCATACCCATCCTTTTGAACACGAAAACTATATTATGGAGGGAAAAGGGAGGGTACAGATCGAGGGTGAGTGGTTCGAGGTGGTTCCAGGCGATATAGTCTTTGTTCCCCCAAATAGCCAACACACCTACGTTAACTCTGGGAATGAGGTTTTTAAATTCCTCTGTGGAATTCCAGTGTCCAAACTGAGACCGCAAGGTTAGGATGGGGTGCAAAAGGTTCCTCGAGATAATGATTACCGCGGTCTGATGAATACCAACGAAGACACGACAATCTCCTGTGGTCCAAATCCACCGTCTAATTTAGGTATCAGGGCTGAAATCAGCGGCTTATGGAGTATTCCTGATCACCAGCAAGGTATTAGATACAAGACGCCGAGGATCGACGACTGAGGCGTATGGGGTAATACGCCGCAAGGAGGAGCGATCGAAGGCAACGCCTCAGATGATGACTTGATGGTGGATCAGGGGTGGGATGAAAGCTTGACAAGTTCTCAGATAAGAGTTGATAATATAATATTAGTGTAGTAACTATAGCCGCGATTCTATCTAGCTTACTACG
>JAJDNT010000304.1 GCA_022340515.1 Deltaproteobacteria bacterium | reverse complement strand
ACTCGCCAAAATCTACGAGCGCTTTCTTAACAGCCTGCCATTGTTCATTGTGGGCACCTTGATTACCTGGACACTATCTTTCCCAGTGGGAATTCAAGCAGCCATAAAGCGGGGGGGGACATACGATAGTGTGACAACCTTCTTGGCCTATCTCCTCATATCCATACCAGGATTTTTCTTTGCTTATGTACTAATAATTTTTGTGGTGAGTACCTTCCAGGTGCCGGTCATCGGCATGACTACTTTTGGTCTGAGCGGGGCGAGCTATGCCACTAGAATGATGGATAGGGTTTGGCATCTGGTGCTGCCTTCCATTTTGGGGGCTACCGGGGGCATCGCGGTGCTCTCTCGTTATGTGCGCAACCAAATGCTTGAAGTGGAGGGCCAGGATTATGTGCGGACAGCCAGGGCTAAAGGGCTTCCCGAGGAGCAGGTGCACTACAAACATGCTCTGCGAAACGCTCTACTGCCTTTTGTCACCATGTTCGGTCTGGTTTTGCCTGGACTCATTGGCGGATCGGTAATCATCGAGTCCATATTTTCCTGGCCTGGAATTGGGCGCATGGCCTATGAGGCTATCCTTGCTCGGGACTATCCAGTGATTATCACGGTGAACTTTATCTCGGCCATATTAGTACTAGTGGGAACCTTTCTCTCGGATCTGCTCTACATGGTGGTGGATCCGAGGATTAGGCTCTAAGAGGCATAGGGCAGAAGGCATGGAGCATAGGGTTTTAAAGAAATGGCAATAAACATTCAGATGAACGTAGGGTGAAGGGTGAAAGATTCGGCTTCTGAACACACGCTGTCAGGTGAAACCTTCGGGCTGCCGCCGCAGCAAACGAGGCTGGAGGAATTCTGGTCTCAACTCCGCAAAAACCGTCTTGCCTTTGCGGGTTTGGTAATATTTGGATTTTTCTTTTTAGTAGCGGTGGTGGGCATGCTCCTCACCACCGGTACCTCTCCGGTGCTAGACCCAAGTTTGGTTAGGCTTCAAGAAAAGCTTCGACCACCCCTATCTGGGCCGAATCTGGAGTCATTACTTCCTGAGGAAGTGCCTCCTCTTAGAGTCTATTTACTAGGTACCGATGAGCTCGGAAGGGATGTGTTTGCCCGTATGCTCCAGGGTGCATGGGTTTCCCTCACTGTGGGTTTTGTGGCAGTTGGGCTTGCGGTGATCATAGGAGTATTTTTGGGAGGTTTGTCCGGCTACTACGGGCAAAACTCCATTCGAGTGGGCCAGGTCATCCTGGTTTTGCTGGCCCTCTGGGTAGTTCTGGGATGGTCCGGAATGTCGGGTGTCTACCTGGTAGTTCTCGCTGCTGCGGCTGTGGTTGTCTTGGCTTCAATGGTGCTTCTGCACAGGGGAAAATCCCATGGACCCTTTGCTGTCTTGGATGCCCAGCTTATCTCTGTTGATGCCTTAATTACCAGCCTGATTGACATCATGCTTTGTTTCCCCAGTTTCTTTCTGATTCTCACCGTGGTTGCCCTCTTGCCGGCGAGCATCTACAACATCATGATTGTCATCGGTCTCACCAGCTGGATGGGAGCGGCTCGTTTTGTCAGGGCCGAGTTTCTTTCCCTGCGAGAACAGGATTTCGTTACCGCAGCCAGAGCGCTGGGAATTTCGGACTGGCGGATCATTTTCCGCCACATGGTGCCCAATGCCATTGCTCCAGTTCTAGTCTCAGCCACCATCGGCATTGCCGGGGCAATATTGACCGAAGCTGGTCTAAGTTTTCTCGGTTTTGGGGTTCCACCCCCCCATGCCACCTGGGGCAATATTCTCTCGGATGGTAAGAATTACCTTTTTGATGCGCCGTGGCTCACCATAATACCAGGTCTGGCCATTCTGGTGGTGGTGTTGTCATTCAATTTATTTGGGGAGGGACTGAGGGATATTCTTAACCCCAAGTTGAGGGAAAGGCATTGAGCGGAGATTTCGGATTTGTCCTTGGGACTCCCACCCTTCGGGCGGGTTCCCAGTTTCGGATTTGCGGATTTTATTGTATTTTAGGCATTCCATAGCGTGAGATGGGCACTGCCCACCCAAAGGGTCGAAGACAGTGACATCTGATCCTCTTTTGATCGTCAATGACTTGAAAGTGTACTTCGACACTGAGCAGGGTGTGTCAAAGGCGGTAGACGGCGTAAGCTACATGGTGAGACCAGGGGAGACGGTTTGCCTAGTGGGGGAGTCGGGTTGCGGCAAAACCGTTTCAGCCCTGAGCATACTTGGTCTACTTCCCCAACCACCTGCGCAGATCGCTGGAGGGGAAGTGTTGTTTAAAGGAAGAAACCTCCTGGAATTGGCTGAAGAGGATTTACAGAGCGTTCGGGGTCGGGAAATATCAATGGTCTTCCAGGAACCAATGACTTCACTCAACCCAGTGTTTACCATTGGATACCAGATCGAAGAGGTGATTACCAACCACGAGGGTGTGAGCCACAAAGAGGCTGAGATAAGGATCCTCAAACTCTTACAAGACGTGGGAATTCCCTCCCCCAAAGAACGCATCCACGACTACCCTCATAGTCTCAGCGGCGGCCAGAGGCAAAGGGTGATGATCGCTATGGCTCTGGCCTGTAGCCCCGATTTAGTCATCGCAGACGAGCCCACTACCGCCCTAGATGTGACCATTCAGGCTCAGATACTCAACTTATTTCGTGAGCTTCAAGAAAAAAGGGGAATGGCCATCTTGCAGATAACCCACGATCTTAGTGTGGTTGCCGGTATAGCCGATAGAATCTATGTGATGTATGCTGGAATAGTGGTCGAGGAGGGCTCAGTATGGCAAATATTCCGAGATCCTTCACATCCCTATACCATGGGATTGCTAGAATCGTTGCCAGGTCGGAGGGAAAAGGGCCAAGAGCTAGCCACTATCCCGGGGACAGTTCCCGATCCCACCATGAAACCTTCGGGTTGCCCATTCCATCCTCGCTGTAGCTATTTTCAAGAAAGTTGCCGGGATCAATTTCCCCCGATGTGTAATTTTGGCGATGATCATTTGGCCAGATGTCCGGTTATTCACGCAGAGCGCATAGCGTAATGAGACGTGGGATTCAAGGTCGTCACTACTGAGATCTCACATCCCACATCAGCGAGACTCTAATTAGATGAGTAAAGACAGCACCACAAATAACCAGGTGATGCTCAAGGTGGAAGGACTGAAGAAGTATTTCCCTGTGCAGCGTGGTTTTTTTCAACGAGTAGTAGGCTGGATAAAGGCAGTTGATGGGGTGGATTTAGAACTGCCGGCTGGCAGAACGCTCGGCCTGGTCGGTGAGAGCGGTTGCGGCAAGTCTACTCTGGCTCGGCTTATTCTTAAGCTGCTTGACTCCGATGGAGGCAAAATTGTCTTCAAGGGTGAAGATATAACCAGTCTTTCTCGGGCTGAGATGCAAGCTTACCGTAGCAAGATGCAGATCATCTTCCAAGATCCCTATGGCTCCCTAAATCCCAGAATGACAGTGGGTCAATCAATTGAGGAAGGTCTCCGGCGGATCAACATGGGAAGACGTGGGCAGCGGCAAACCCGCTTGACTGAACTGTTGGAAATGGTGGGAATCCCTGCCTGGGCAGCCCAGCGCTATCCTCACGAGTTCAGCGGCGGGCAACGACAGCGCATCGGAATCGCCAGGGCGCTAAGCGTGGAGCCAGAGCTGATCATCTGTGACGAACCCATTTCAGCTTTGGATGTCTCCATCCAGGCTCAGATTTTGAATCTCCTCCAGGATTTGCGCAAGAGGTTGGGCCTTAGTTACCTTTTTATCGCCCATGATTTGAGCGTGGTCGAGTACGTCAGTGACACCGTTGCTATAATGTATCTAGGTCATATCATGGAGTATGGTCCGGCAGAGGAAGTCTACGGTCAGCATCTCCATCCCTACTCCGCAGCCCTGTTGGAAGCAGCGCCGGTGCCAGAGCCGTCGGCCAAACGTTCTTGGACGCCGCTGGCGGGTGATGTACCTAGTCCCTTCAATCCTCCCCCAGGCTGTAAATTCCAAAATCGCTGCCCATTGGTGGAGAACCGTTGCAGGGAGGGAGAGATTGACTTTTATGAGGTAAATGGCAGTAGTACGCATCTCGTCCGCTGTTGGAAGGTTCTGGGGCGCTAGGACCAGCAGGCAGGCGGCAGCAGACAGCGGGCAGTTCAAAGCTTGATGTTAAAAGTTTATGTCAGCTGCGCGCTGCTAGCTGCCAGCTGGATCATTTGATCTTGGTGGCGAAATGTGCTACTAGGGGCTCACCCGTAAAATTGTGGGCCACAAGGGAGAGCCAAGGATGTCGTAGGGGCGGGATTTATTCCCGCCCGGAAAAGTATTGGAATTGGCCTAACGGGTGGGCATAAAGCCCACCCCTACATATAGTTATGGTTTAGCAAAGCATACGGATTTATTATATGAATTCCAGCGAGAACATCCCATACAGTCCAGAAGAACCTCCCGAGCGTCGCATTTACTCGGTCAGTGAGCTGACCAGGGAAATCCGCACCCTACTGGAGGATCACTTCCCCTTTATTTGGGTAGAAGGTGAAATCTCCAACTTCAAGGTGCCGGCATCGGGTCACTATTACTTTGTGCTGAAGGATGAAGACAGTCAGATTCGAGGTGTAATGTTTCGCTCCCAGCAGCGGTGGATGCGCTTTCAGCCTGAGGATGGCCTAAAGGTGCTGTGTCAGGCTAGGGTTAGCGTTTATGAGCCCCGGGGTGAATACCAGCTGTTGGTAGATGTTATGGAGCCCCGGGGTGTTGGTGCCTTGCAGCTTGCCTATGAGCAGCTTAAAAGGCGATTGCAAGGAGAAGGGCTCTTCGACCCGGAGCACAAGAAACCAATCCCTTTTTTCACCCAACGTCTGGGTGTGGTGACCTCTGCTACGGGAGCCGCCATCAGAGACATAATCAGAGTCGTCAGGGAAAGGTACAGCAACCTGGAAATCTACCTCTATCCAACGAAGGTTCAGGGTGAAGGGGCTGCAGCTGAGATCGCCAGCGGAATAGATACTTTTAATGCTGAGTTTCCCGTAGACGTTTTAATAGTCGGTCGGGGTGGCGGATCTTGGGAGGATCTATGGCCTTTCAATGAGGAGGTCGTAGTTCGAGCTATATTTCGCTCGCACATCCCAGTCATTTCTGCCGTAGGTCACGAAACTGATTTTACCCTGGCGGATTCAGTGGCAGACGTGCGGGCGCCAACGCCTTCGGCTGCAGCGGAAATGGTGGCCCAGCACAAGGAAGCTCTGGAAACGCTGGTGAATAAATTAAATCAGCGATTGGCAGGACGAATTCGCCAGATAGTTAACTTAGCTGGCGAACGTTTGGACAGCAGAAAGAAGCGGCTACGCCATCCTGCTGCGCGGTTGGCCGACCTGAGGTTGCGTTTGGACGAGCAGGCTCAACGTTTGGAGTTTGTCGCCCGCCAGCGACTGCGCTCTGAAGGTCAAGTGTTTCTACGGCTGAAAGACAATTTGCTCTACCTCAGCCCGAGCCGAAGGATAAGTGAGGTGCGGGGATTGCTAGGGCAGTATTGGAACCGCCTTGAGCTCAATGTTGGGCAAATGTTGCAGAAAAAGAGTCAATGCTTGGAAAGGAGCTTGACCCAATTGGATGGCCTGAGTCCCCTGGGGATATTGGCCCGTGGCTACTCCATTACTACTACCTGGCCGAAGGGGGAGATAATTCGTTCGTCCCGGCAGGTACAACAGGAAGATACCGTGAAGGTGCGCTTGCACGAAGGCTCGTTGCGCTGCAATGTGGTGGGGGTGGAGGAGTGACAGCCTTGAGGAAAGCACTAATGGTCATCATTGTGGGTATGAGTCTTTTTTTGGTTTCACCGGCTGTAGCAGGAGGCGCAGAGCTCATTGGCCCCCCAGGGCCGGTTGCCCAGGGTGAAGTAATACAGCTTCTGGTCAAAGGGGTTAAGGACGGCGATAGAGTGAAAGGAGTGTGGCGCGAGCAACCCATTGAGTTTTTTAAGCTTGGTGAGGAAGAATACTTTTCTCTCCTGGGAATAGACATGAGACTGAGTCCAGGAGTCTATCCCTTGGAGGTGCAAGTGGACTCTCCGGTGAACAGTCTTGAGACCTCGAGTACAAGCGTCAAGGTGGTCAAGAAAGACTATGGGGTACAAAGGTTGACTCTACCGGAGAAGATGGTGGCCCTAGATCCGGCCACCCTGAAACGGGTAAGAAAAGAAGCCGCCAAGTTTAGCGAACTGTGGTACAAACATACGCCGAAACGATATTGGCATGGCAATTTTGTCCGCCCGGTGCCGGGTAGACTTTCTACCCCTTTTGGGCTCGGGAGAATCCTCAATGGAGAACCACGAAGCCCTCACTCAGGCGTGGACTTGCGCGCCAAGTCGGGTGAACCGGTGAGGGCAGCCAATGGCGGCCGAATCGTTTTGGTGGGAGATTTTTACTTCCACGGGACGGCGGTGGTGATAGATCACGGTTGGGGTTTGTATAGCATGTATTTCCACCTTTCAAAGGCAACTGTATCTGAAGGTGATTTGGTGGGGAAAAATTACGTCATTGGTCTTGCTGGCTCGACCGGACGAGCCACTGGTCCCCATTTACACTGGGGTATCCGGTTGGGGGGAGCACGAGTAGATCCCTTCGCCCTGATGCGGGTAACAACTGAGTGAGAGGAAGAAGTGGCAAAAAAGAAAGAAAAATTTGAAGAGGCCTTAAAAAAACTCGAAGCCATTGTTGCAAAGATGGAGGAGGGAGATCTTCCATTGGAGGAGGCCCTAAAGGCATTCGAAGAAGGGGTGAAGCTGGCAAAATTCTGTACCAGCAAACTGAACGAGGCGGAGCGCAAGGTAGAGAAGCTGATTCGGGATCAGTCTGGCAAGGTGCAAACTACGCCATTCAGTGAGGAGGAAGATGAGTCCTGACTTCGACCTAAAGCAGTATCTGGAAAAGCACCGCTTAATAGTTGAAGAGGCTCTAGAGGCTGCCCTGCCAGAGAAGGAGGGGCCAGAAGCCAGGGTTGTCGAGGCTATGCGCTACAGCCTTTTTGCCGGTGGCAAAAGGTTCCGACCTATTCTTTGCCTGGCCGCAGCCGACGCAGTGGGTGAAGAGGTTGAGGCTGCCATGCCTGCAGCCTGCGCCCTGGAAATGATTCATACTTATTCGCTCATTCATGACGATCTACCTGCTATGGATGATGACGATCTAAGGCGTGGCAAGCCCACAAGCCACGTGGTGTTCGGAGAAGCCATAGCTATTCTTGCCGGGGACGGTCTACTCACCGAGGCTTTCGTGCTTCTCAGTGGTTATCATACCTTGCTACCGGAAAGGGCTCTAAAGGTGATTGGGGTCATCGCCAGGGCGGCAAGCTACCGTGGAATGGTAGGTGGCCAAGTGGTAGATATGATCTCACAGAACAAGCCGGCCGATCTCGAAACTGTGCAACAGATGCACAGTCGCAAGACTGCCGCCCTCATTTCAGCAGCTGCTGAATCAGGGGCACTGGCTGGTAGAGGCACCGATGAACAGGTGGAGGCTTTGGCTAGATATGGCAGGGCTATTGGGCTAGCCTTTCAGATAGCAGATGACATTCTAGACATTGAAGGCGATACTAAGATCCTGGGCAAGACAACAGGTGCCGATGTGGCTAGGGGCAAGGTGACTTATCCTGCGGTGGCGGGGTTGGAGGAAGCGCGGCAAGCGGCTAGAGAGTTGGTGAATGATGCCTTGGCTGCGCTGGAGAGTTTTGATCAAAGGGCTGATCCTTTGCGCGCCCTGGCAAAGTATATAATTACCAGGCGGCAATAGCGAAGCTAGTAAGAGTGGGCAGCCTAAAGAAAGAGGACAGACGACAGATAACGGAGGGCAGCTTTAAAACTAGGCACTAGGAACTAAGCACTAGCACCATGACATCGATAGTAGTTTCTAGTGCCTACTGCTTTCTGCCTAGTAGTATATGGGCCATGCGCTATGCGCCATGAGGAAGGAGTGTTAGCTTGAGTGAGGAAACCAGCAAAGAAATTTCTAACCTGGAGGAGCAGAAAGAACCACTTCTTTCTCGTATTGACGGCCCGCAAGACCTCAAGTCTTTATCAATGGATGAACTGTATCAGCTGGCCGAAGAAATCCGGGACGAGATCGTATGTACTGTATCCCAAACCGGCGGACACTTGGCTCCGAACCTCGGGGCGGTGGAACTGACCCTGGCTTTGCATTACGTATTTGACGCGCCCGATGATCTAATTGTCTGGGATGTGGGGCACCAGGCATATGCGCATAAATTGATTACCGGTAGAAGAAAGCAGTTCCACACCATAAGAACACATGGAGGAATCAGCGGTTTTCCAAAGCGGCAGGAGAGTCCATACGATGCCTTTGGGGTTGGCCATGCCAGTACCTCCATTTCAGCGGCCCTGGGTTTCGCCACGGGCAAGCATATTAAAGGCGATACAAACAGGGTAATTGCGGTTATTGGTGACGGTTCCATGACCGGGGGTATGGCTTTCGAGGGCCTGAACCAGGCCGGCCATTTGGAGCGCGATCTCATAGTAGTCTTGAACGACAATGAGATGTCCATTGCTCCCAATGTGGGCGCTCTTTCATCCTTTTTGAGTCGCAAGAAGACCAGCAAGCTGGCGGTGCGAATTAGGAAGGATGTGAGGAGCCTACTCACCAGTATACCTGGAATAGGTGACGACATTGTGCAGCTGGCAAAAAGGGGCGAGGACTCACTCATGAGCTTTTTCACTCCAGGCATGCTCTTTGAGGCTCTGAAGTTCGCGTATATTGGTCCAATAAGAGGGCATCGGTTGGAGCGTCTCATCGAAGCCTTCACCAACGCCAAGAATCTCAGCGGTCCGGTACTGGTGCACGCCCTGACCACCAAGGGCAAGGGTTACAGGCCGGCGGAATGTGATCCTTCAAAGTTTCACGGGCTGGGAAGGTTTGAAGTGAGTACGGGAGAACCCATAAAGAAGCCGGGGGCACCTTCATATACGAAGGTGTTTGGTCAGACCATGGTGAGGCTGGCCGGGGAGGACGAGAAAATAGTTGCCATCACAGCTGCCATGCCCGAGGGCACCGGTCTGAGTCAATTTGCCGCTCTTTATCCGGAACGTTTTTTTGATGTGGGAATCTGCGAGCAGCATGCCCTGACCTTTGCTGCCGGACTGGCGCTGGAGGGATTCAAGCCGGTAGCAGCCATCTACAGCACCTTTCTGCAGCGGGCCTATGACCAGGTAGTTCATGATATATGTTTGCAAAATCTGCCCGTCACCATTGTTATGGATCGAGGAGGGTTGGTGGGCGAAGACGGTCCCACCCATCATGGGGTTTTTGACCTCTCCTATCTTCGCCATGTGCCAAACATGGTACTCATGGCTCCTGCTGATGAGAATGAACTGCAGCGAATGTTGAAAACCGCTCTGGAACATCATGGCCCAGCAGCTTTGCGCTACCCGCGCGGCACGGCTGAGGGGGTACCCCTGGATTCTGAAATTCGCTCGATGGAAATCGGCAAAGGGAAGCTCCTACGTGAAGGCAATGAACTGGCCATCCTGGCCATAGGCAACAGGGTGTGGCCAGCGGTTGAGGCGGCCAAAGAACTTGAGAAAGAGGGTATACGGGCGACGGTGGTCAACTGTCGTTTCGTCAAACCGCTGGACAAAGAACTCATTTTGGAGACGGCTCAACAGAGCAATCGTGTTCTAACCATAGAGGAAAACGTTTTACAGGGAGGCTTCGGTAGTGCAGTGCTCGAACTGTTGGCTGAAGAGGGCTTGACTGGCATCAGGGTTGTTCGCCTGGGCATTGCCGACCAGTTCATTGAGCACGCCTCTCAACAAGTACAACGATCCATGTGCTCCATCGATACTCCGGCAATTGTGCAAGCAGCCCGCTCTATGGTTGCAGGCCGTGGCGTCCAAAAAGCCGTGTCTTAATGCCAGCAGTCAGCTATCAGCAGTCAGCGGTCAGCAGAGAAAAACTATAAAGGTTAGCCGCAGCAAGGCCTGCTCTGACAAGATGGCTTCTTGGGTCTAGTTTTTATTAGTATCAGAGGCTGAAAGCTGATGGCTGAACGCTCACGTCTTGACATTCTGCTAGTAGAAAGAGGTTTGGTTGAAAGCCGCCAGCGGGCAGTCGCCTTGATTCTTGCAGGTAAAGTGCAAGTTGACGGTTGCCAGGCCTCAAAGGCGGGTCAGCGTGTATCGGCAGAGGCAAAGGTTGAGCTTCTCGATCAGGACGAGACCTACGTTAGCCGCGGTGGTTCCAAGTTAGCCTCAGCCTTGGACGATTTTGCAGTGCAAGTGACCCATTTGGTGGCTATGGACGTGGGCGCATCCACTGGTGGGTTCACTGATTGTCTCTTGCAACGGGGGGCAAAGAAGGTCTACGCAATTGATGTAGGCTACGGCCAGCTGGCATGGAAGCTTCGCCAGGATCCGCGAGTGGTAATATTGGAACGGTGCAATGTGCGCTACCTCACCAGTGAGCAAGTTTCAGAGCTCGTAGATCTGGCAGTTATTGACACCTCTTTTATTTCCCTAACAAAAGTCATTCCAAAAGTTCTTGAATTCGTCAAGGGAGGCGGCAAGCTAGTGGCTCTGATAAAGCCTCAATTTGAGGTGGGACGGGATCTGGTGGGTAAGGGTGGCGTGGTGCGTGATTCCGAGCTCCATAGGCAAGTAGTGAAAGAGATGGAGGAATTTTGCGAGAGTCAGGGGATGGAGGTTCGAGGGGTGAAGGAATCGAGTTTGCTTGGCCCCAAAGGAAATCGAGAGTTTTTTATTTACGCGGTTAAATCCCACCGATGAAAATTCAATTAATATTTGTAGGCAAAACCCGGGAATCTTACCTGCGAGAAGGTGTCGATGACTTCCTCGCCCGCTTACGTCGCTATCTACCGGTTGAAGTAAAAATTGTTCGTTCCGAGAAGCTGACGCGAAACCATCAGGCAGCCCAAGTGGTGTCCAAGGAGAGCGAGAGGGTAGCGGCGGCAGTGGACGACCAATCCCATCTGGTAGTCCTGGATAGAAAGGGAAAAGAGCTGAGCTCCGCAGCTCTGGCCAAATGGTGGAAAAAATTAGAAATGGAGGGCTGCCGTAAACTGTGTTTTGCTATAGGGGGGGTTCTTGGGTTTACGGATGAACTGCGGAATCAGGCCCAGACCCTGCTTTCCCTTTCGAAAATGACCTTCACCCACGAAATGAGCAGGCTGATTCTTTTAGAACAACTTTACCGGGCCTGCACGATAATGCGAGGGGAGAAGTACCACAAGTAAGCTGCTTAAAAGCTAGACGGACTCCACCGACTTGACTTCGGGCACCAATTGCTTGACGATACGTTCCACACCTTGCTTGAGGGTCATCTGAGACATGGGACAGCCACCGCAGGCGCCGGTCAGCCTGACTTTAACTATCCCGTTTTCTTCCACTTCTACCAACTCTATGTCGCCACCGTCACGTTGAAGAGCAGGACGGATTTTCTCTAGAGCCTGTTCAATTTGTTCCTTCATATTATCCTCCTAGTTGTTATGTACGAACGGTAGTGGAACTATAACCACTGATGATGTAGAATGCAACCGCCTATTTCCAGCTAACAGCAGGCAGGAGGCAGCGGGCCGCTGGCGCTGTCTCCATTGTTAATGGTCCGTTGTCCGTTGCAAATAAGGCATGGAGCATAGGGCATAGAGCATGGGGTTGAAATTTCGAAATTCGAAATTCGAAATCAAAAGTCGGCAATTGCCAGAGTTCTTTATTACTTAAAGTTGCTGGAACAATGGGTCATGTTGACAAAGCGGCATACACTTTGCTTCTTTTGGCTTCGGAACATAAGAGGAATCTTATGAAAGAGCAGCTAATCCAGAAAATAAAAGACCACAAGGCCATTGTTGGGATCGTGGGACTCGGTTATGTGGGGCTTCCCCTGATTCTGCGTTTTACCGAAGTGGGGTTTCCTGCCCTGGGCTTTGATATAGATAAAACTAAGGTGGAAAAGCTCAAAAAGGGCAAGAGCTACATTGGCCACATCTCCTCAGCAACCATTGCCGGAAGGAGCAGGAAGGCGGTTCAAATTGCAGAGGGCAAAACCGTGCCTCTTTTCGATGCCACCAATGACTATAGCCGTGCATCAGAACCGGACGTTCTGATCCTTTGCGTTCCTACCCCACTGAACAGAAACCGGGAACCCGATCTATCTTATGTACGCAAAACGGTGAATTCACTCTTGCCGCAGTTGCGCCCTGGCCAGATAATCAGCCTAGAGAGCACCACCTATCCCGGTACAACTGAGGAGGAAGTTAGGCCCAGAATTGAAGGGCGCGGCTTTGTTGTCGGTAAGGATATTTTCTTGGTCTATTCACCGGAGCGGGAGGATCCCGGCAATCCCTTATACAATACCCGGAACATTCCAAAGGTATGTGGGGGTTCAACCACTGATTGCTTGGAAGTGGGCCGGGCCCTTTACGGTGAGGTGGTGGATCGGGTTATACCGTTGTCCTCCACCCGGGCAGCCGAGTTGACCAAGCTCCTGGAAAATATCTATCGGGCAGTCAACATTGGTTTAGTAAATGAACTCAAAGTCGTGGCGGACCGCATGGGAATCGACATCCGTGAGGTCATTGAGGCTGCTGCCACAAAACCTTTCGGCTTCACCCCATTTTATCCGGGGCCGGGATTGGGAGGACACTGTATTCCTATTGACCCCTTTTATTTGACCTGGAAGGCGAGGGAGTACGGAATCAACACTCGCTTCATCGAGCTGGCCGGGGAGGTCAATGCCGCCATGCCCCACTGGGTGGTTGGCAAGGTGACGGACGCCCTGAATGGGAAAGGAAGGTCGGTAAAAGGGGCCAAGATCCTGGTGCTGGGTCTTGCTTACAAGAAAAATGTCGACGATCCTCGGGAGTCTCCAGCTATGGAGATCATGGAAGTCCTCCGAAGCAAAGGTGCTGAGCTGAGTTACAGCGATCCTCATGTGCCGGTGTTCCCTCCTATGCGCAAACACGAATTCGAGCTGAAATCCAAGGAGTTAACCCCTGACTTGCTCAAAAAGGTTGACTGTGTTCTTTTGATAACTGACCACGACGACTTCCCCTACGATCTCATCAGCGCCCATGCTAACCTTATTGTGGATACCCGAGGGGTATACAGAAGCGGTGAGGCCAATGTAGTCAAGGCCTGACAGTTTTATATCAGCCGCGGTTCCTACCAGTGATTCAACCTTAGAATCTCCAACAAGAAATTATAACTTCACCGTTACCCTCAAATTCCCTGAAATGAGAGAATATCCCGACTCCTACCGCTTGTGGGACGGATTTTGCATATTTAACGGATGTTTCATGAATTGGTGTGTCAGCTCAGGAGATGGAAAGAGATCATGACGGCGCAGCGCTACAGGGTGGTATTTGAGGGAGAGATCCTCGAGGGACTGCAAGTTGAGGAGGTGAAAAGAGGCTTGACCACTCTTATTAAAGCAAATGAGGTGCAAATCGAGCGGTTTTTCTCCGGCAAGCGGCTAACGGTAAAAAAGGATGTAGATCATGAAACAGCAATGAAATACGTGAAAGCTTTTGAGAGGGTAGGGGCGATCTGCAGGATGGAAGCTTTGGAAACTCATTCTAGCTTGAAACAGCCCCTTAGGCTCGAGAGGGAGGCAGAAAAACCAAAGCAGCAAGACCTCATGGTCTGTCCTAAATGCCAGTTCGAACAGGCGCCGGCAGAGGACTGCATACGCTGCGGTATCATCATAAGTAAATTTTATCAAAGACCTGATGCACCAGAGGACTCGACAGAGTCAGGTGGGCTTGAGGATGAGTTAAGAGGGTCAAAGCCCTTCTCCAATCTATCCATAGGTTTGGCTCGTAGCGGAGGAGTACAAAGGTGGGTTTTTAGCTTTTCGTTGGTCTTATTTGTCCTAGGCTTGGCGTGGGTTTCTCTATTTGCATACAGCAGTAGGAGCGGAGAAAAAACCATTGGCAAAATATTTTTTTACACAGATTACGATCAAGGACTTGATCAGGCCTTTGCCTCCGGCAAACCGATCATGCTTGTTTTTTCCGCCTCCTGGTGCGGGGCATGTAAAGTAATGAAAAGAGAAGTTTTCTCTAATGATGCTGTAGCCGATGCGTCCAGGCAGTTAGTTAACATATATGTAGATGTGGATAAAGCTGATAGACAATTAATCAACGACTATAAAATCAAATATATTCCATCAGTTTTTTTCCTTGACCATAGAGGTGAAACAATAATTCAGGTGGCGAACAGAAGATCGCTTGATGATTTCATTAAAAATATTGACTACATGACTCGGGTACACAGCAACAACCAGCAAAAATAGCAGCAATAAATAAAGTCTCTACAAATTCCGGGCTACAGACTGCTGTATTAGTGGGTTGAGGATTACGAAATGAAAAAGAAAATAATACCCATATTGCTGGCAATAATAATTCTGTTGGTTTTACTTACATTGGTAAACCCAGGATTAAGAGAGAAAATAAACGTGGTGCTGAGTTACCTCAGTAGTTGGCTGGGTATAGACTGGGGATCTATCAAAGGGTGGCGCAGCGCAGAATTGATGTTTTGTTACAGCTGCCTTGGAAAGCATCTTTAGGAATGGGCATAAACCTTGCATTTTTTACTTTGACAATCCAAAAAAATCTAAACCCAAACAAGGATCAACCATGTGGCAGAGATCAAAGAAAAAATCAGCGGAAGAACCTAGTGACTCGTCCAGAGGCAAGATTTTCAGAAGTCCATTCAAAATGGTAGAGACTACTATCATTTCTGACAGTAGTAATTTTAAGGGCAACATTGAAACAGAAGGCACCCTCATTGTGCATGGTTCAGTGAAAGGAATTATAAAGTGCGGCACGCTTGAAATTCTGCAAGAAGGCAATGTGGATGCGCAGGTGGAAGCAGAAAACGTGAGTGTTGCAGGAAAATTCCAAGGAGAAATGCTCTGCAGTGGCAGACTAAACATCTTGAGCACAGGAACAGTAATAGGAGAGATAGCTTACGGCAGGCTGTCCATAGAATCAGGGGGGCAGCTAGCTGGCAATCTTACAAAATCCAAACCAAAAGACACGGCAGTGCTCCCCCTGTACCAAGAGATTGGTCAATCCTGACAATAGCCATTTCGGTGGCAAAGCGATTTTCTCGAGAAGGATGTGTCTTTAGCTTGTTATTACTGAACGTGTCTCGACCCCGTATTTAAAAATTCCCCACACATGCATTTTTAGATACGGCAGCAGCTGCAATTGCCTAAGTGGTTGCCTATGGCTGGATGACAATCTTCTTTTAACTATTCGTTAAAACTAAAAAAACTATCATTTCCATAGATGTGGCATGGTTTTTTCATTATTTGCAAAACCGACTTTCAACCAATAAGCGAAGGAGGAAATCTGATGAGACGCTTAACCTTACTACTTTTTCAGCTCTTCTTGGCCCTTTTTGCCGCATACGCTGTGCTCTACGATGTGCCCAACGAGTTTCTGGTTGTTCCTTTGCTGAGTTTGGTGTGTATGTTTTTCCTTGGAAGGCATCCAAGCACGTCCCCAAAAGAGAGCCAACAAAAGTTGGTGCTTGATGGTTAATGATTAATAGTTAATAATTAACATCTTTTCGGCACCCTTTTTCACGGCCTCCACGAGCTTTACCAAGGTCCAGGGGTACACGCATCATGGTTTTCGAGAAAGATAGACGCAGATTTGAGCGGATACAGGTCAAATGGCCTACAACTGTCATCACCTCCGACGGACAGTTTACCGGAGAAACCAAGAGTCTCAGCCAGGTGGGAGCATCTTTTTACTGTCGAGAGTTGCCACCCATAGGGCAAGAATTTCGGCTAGAAATCCAACCGCCCAGTCATCAGCCCATTCTGGTATCGGCAAAATCAATATGGGCGATGGAACAAGTACCTCTGGAAAATTCCGGTCTTTTCATAGTAGGAGCAGAATTTGAATATATTGCGGAAGCAGATGTTCAGTTCATAGGGAAGGTGATTGCGCAACAGAAGGGTAAGGGGGGTAAGAGCAAATCTGGATCAGGTAAAAACTCTTAGAATCTGGGGGATTTAAAGCCTGCCCCAGGCAACGTAGTTCCTCAAGTTGTCCTCCAGGGGGTTGTCGAGAACGCGAACCCCTGTCGGATCTTCAAAAGAAAACTCAAGCTGCCTTGCAGGTACAGGAACGGAAAACAGTTCTAGGGTATCTTTAGTCATCCTCACTTTAATAGATACAGTGTCAATGGTTATGGGTTTAGAATCCGCCATAATATCCTCTTCGTGTTTTAAATCTGCCCTCCCTCAGTGAGGATTTACCTTGCCCGAGGGGAAGATTTTGAGGTGCCAAGATCTACCACAGCCGTAACGACATTTGATGTATAAGGGTAAAATCCTCCCTTCCTGGCACTCATAGGATGCTTCAGCCACATTGCATTCCATACCACACTTTTGACAGAAATAGGCGTAACCGCCCGGGTAGCGAGATCCTTCTCTGCGCTCGAAAAGGTCATTTATCAAGGTAATGTTATCTGCCATGGGTCATTGCCCGCAGACCAAAATGCTCGTCTTTGCCAATGATTACCCCAGATATGCAACAGCGATGCCATTCTAATGGCAAAGATTGGAGGGTATGGCTCATAGCTTGAAAAGGCGTAAACGGTAAATGGTAAAAAGCTATACAAGCAGTGAATGCTCGGTTTACCGTTCAACGTTTACTGTTTACCCCTGTGCGCCAAGCTTTATGCCTCACCGGGATTGCTCAAAGTGAGGTCCCCCCCCGCAGAGCGGAATCCTAGTGGGTCCTGGATTCTTTATGCGAAATCGATTGCTAGCACTGGCAGGAATGCAGTATGCTGATTTCTATCCCTTTTATTCTCTGGGAGGGTGGACAAGGAGAGGTAGATATGTCAAAGGCAAAAAAAGCAGTGGCCATAAACGGTTCACCCCATGCAGGCCTAGGGAATACCTCGCAGATGCTTGCCATGCTTAGGGAATATGTGGAGAAAGAGGGTTTTGAGTTTGAAGAGATATTTTTAAGTGAGCACAAAATCAGCTACTGCATCGGTTGTGGCGTCTGCATAGAAAAAGGTGGTTGCTGGATCAGGGACGACTACAAAGCTCTCAGTAGCAAGGTATTGGAAGCCCACGCCATCATCCTGGCTTCACCAGTATACTTTCTCAACGTCACTGCCCAGATGAAGACTTTTCTGGACCGTTCTCTCACGTACGGCCACAAGCCCAGGCGTACCTGGAAGCCTGGCCTTGCCGTCTGCGTTTCAGCAGGTTCTGGTGAGACCTCGGTGGCTGCATATCTCAAATATGTGATGAGAACTTTTGGGGCCTTTCCCGTGGGGGCTCTGACCTCAATTGCTGCAGGGCCGGGTGAATTTGTCGGCAAGGAAGCTGTGGAGGCCAGGGCTGCGGACCTGGCCCGCGACCTGGTTAAGGCGGTGAATGAGGGAAGCCGTTATCCCGCCACTGATTTAGATCTTCGATTCTGGCAGTTCATGGGTTATCTGGTGAAGGAGAATCGGGAGTTCATGAAGTCGGACTACGAGCATTGGCAGAGTTTGGGCCTCTATGATGGCTTTGAGGCCTATTTCGGCCAAGCCCCGGCCCCGCCCAGCTTGGATCCTGAGGTCAGGGAAGCCTGGATTGAGGAGATGATGCAAGAGCAGAAGGAAGGGGTTTTCATCCCAGGTGGGCCAGAAGCCGAGATGAAGGAAGAAGCATCTGGCATCTCGAGTGAAACCACCGTGCTTGAACTCTTGCAGAGTATGCCGCAGCGGTTCAACCCCAGAGAAGCAGAGGGTCTGAAGGTTACTTACCAATTTGAGGTTTCTGGGGACGAGCAATTCACCGCCCACATTAGAATTGCTGATCAAGAAGCCACCTTCCATGAGGGGGCGGTGGAAAACCCCGATGTGGTTATCAAGACCCCAGCCAAGGTGTGGTTCGCCGTCGCAAGAGGGGAGATTAGTGGTCGCTGGGCCTTCATGACGAGGAAATATAAGATAAAAGGCGACATAACTCTTCTAATGAAACTAAGATCGCTCTTCGGTGGTTAGTTCAGGGAAAGGGACGAGGTGGCAGAAAGAGCTACTGGATTCTTTCTAGACAGAGAAATTGAGCAGTTTTCCTATTGACAATCCTCTTGCTACCCTTAAAATTGCCTCTCTAATCCAACGTTCCTGACGGGTTTCAGTTACTGGTAACAAAAGACTCGATCCACAAAGCAAAAGAGGGAGACTTATTATGCAGAAAGCAGCTATTTATGGTCTCGCCACAATTTGTCTAATAGTCTTGCTGAATATGACAACATGGGCAGGTTGGGACCCGACTCGGGAGCAAAGGGAAAAGGCACTCGTCGAGGAAACCATCGTCAAGTTCAAGCAAGCCGATGCCAGTATGAAAGTTTTTTTTGATAAAGCCTACGGCTATGTTGTCTTCCCATCAATCGGCAAGGGGGGCTTTATCGTTGGCGGTGGTCACGGGGATGGTTGGGTGTATGAAAATGGGAGACATATAGGCCGGGCCACCGTGACGGAACTAACGGTGGGCGCCCAGATCGGTGGTCAGTCTTTCAGTGAGATAATCTTCTTTGCAGATAAATCAAGCCTGGATGATTTCAAGAGGGGAAATTGGGAACTCGATGCTCAGGCATCGGTAATCATAGTCAAATCAGGAGCCTCCAAAGACGCAAGCTATGACCATGGAGTGGCTGTTTTCACCATACCCAATAGCGGCTTAATGGCAGAAGCCACTGTGGGCGGTCAGAAGTTCCAGTACACTCCCAAATAGGATGAATCCTTAGCTCCTTTAAGCACTTTATCCTACAGTCACAACTTCGCCTCTTTTCCCCACCGTCAGCTGCGTCATGCTCAAGGGAGCAACACGGGTTGGTGGGGCTTTCTTATATTAGACTTACAGGGTTAAGTGTTGACTTTCATTTAGCGCTCGTGGTTTATTCTCTGGCGGGCGAAAATCATCACCGGGGTGCCTGGGCGATCCATAAGCTGAGACATGAGTCATCACAGGGCCTTAGAGATTTCTCAAAAATTTAGGTGGCACAGGATGAGAAAGGATTTTCACTATGTCTGATCAGTCGGAGAGACGTGAGTACCCTAGGGCTGAAGCTAAATGGCCAGTTACTTTAATTACTCCTGAGGGCCAAATTGAAGGAGAGATAGAGAATTTCACCCCTAAAGGGCTATTTGTCTCCTGCGCTGAAGTGCCACCTTCGGAAGGCGTTCTGCGGTTGGTCATTAAAGTGCCCGGCCGTGCGACTGTGAATGTTGCTGGCAAGGTTATATGGTCGACGGTTATTGATGCCACTGAGAGTGGAGCGAGGTTAGGCGTGGGCATCCAATTGACAGAAATCTCCGAGAGTGACTTGAAGGTCCTCCAGGAAGCCATGAACGAGTACCACCGAGATGAGCAAGCATAGGTACTAGCAAGTATCTACTGATTTATGCCAAACAGGGGCAAACCAAGAAGAGAACAAGTATTGTCCCTTCACCCTGCAGCCTTCTCTTGCCAACTTTTGATCTTATGATTTTATACTATGCTAGCGGACCATTTCTTTACGAAGAGCAGGCTGAAGAGCAATTATTGATCGACTCTTTTTCTACTTGGCACTTTGTTTGCATGAAAGAATAAGTGAGCATATCGCTCCCATAATGTTCCCTCCCTTTTCTCTGTCCCCCATCGGCTTTGGTGTGGTTAAGCTGATGGGGGTTTTTTTTTGCCTAACTCAACTATTTGACTATTAGACTACTTTGCGATTAGAATCCCAGCCAAATTCTCTTCTGGAGTAAGAATGAGTCATAAGACAATAGAGCAGATTGGTAAGCTTAGAAAGAGTCTAAAGGCTGTTATCCTTGCCCACAACTACCAGCGGTCGGAAGTGCAGGATATTGCAGATTTTACCGGGGACTCCCTCGAGTTGAGCCGCAAGGCTGCGGGAACCGATGCTGAGGTGATTGTTTTTTGCGGAGTCCATTTTATGGCCGAAACCGCTAAAATTCTTTCACCGGAGAAAACCGTGCTGTTACCCGACAAGAAAGCCGGTTGTCCAATGGCGGATATGATAACCTTGGAGCAATTGGAGAAGGAAAAGGCCAAGTACCCCGGGGTCCAGGTAGTCTGCTATGTAAATTCCACTGCTGCGGTAAAGGCGGGCTCAGACATTTGCTGCACCTCAGCCAACGCCGTACGGGTTGTGGAAAGGGTGAAGAAAAACCGGCCAATTCTTTTCGTTCCGGACCAATACCTTGGTCACTACGCCATGGCCAGGACAGGCATAGAAATGCATCTATGGCCCGGGTATTGTCCGACTCATGTGAAAATAGAGGTTGCGGATGTGAGGAGACAAAAGACTCGCTACCCTGACTCCAAGGTTGTGGTTCACCCCGAATGTCGGCCCGATGTGATTGACGAGGCGGATGAGGCTCTCAGCACCAGTGGTATAATTCGTTATGCAAGATCGTACCAGGGTAGAACTCTGATTGTTGGCACTGAGAACGGGATTCTCCACCGATTACGCAAAGAAAATCCTGCCGTGGAGTATGTTCCGGTAACCCAGCGCTCCATCTGCCCAAACATGAAGCGCATCACCCTGGAGAAGGTCCTCTGGTCTATGGAGAAGATGCAACCTAGAATAGAGATTCCAGAGACCATAAGACAGCGAGCCCTGGCAGCGGTGGAAAGGATGCTGGAGCTCTAGATCACTCCATTCAGGCCTTCGACCCATTCGACTAAACTTAGGGCAGACTCTTCGACAGGCTAAGGACACAATCTCCCTCAGGAAAAGCCGGAGGCCCTTCGACCCATTCGACTACGCTCAGATCAAGCTTGCTCAGGACAGGCAAGGAGCGGGCAGATCATTAGTCATTTCTTCGCGCTCGCTCCGCTGCGCTCAGGCCCGCAAGCGGGTCCCTAGTTAGCCTCCGGCCTCGGTTCGCTACGGTGTCACCATGCGGCGCTGTCATTGGTTGTCAGTGGTAGGAGATTGCCGATAGTGGATTTTTTAGCTGATCGCTGACAGCTGATAGCTAATCTCAAGGGGCCAAACCAACAAAACAGACAAGAACAGAGGCCAAGCCGTAGGGAGCTTAATTCAGCGGAATCCGCCATTGGAAAGGGGTCATGATTGTTGCCTATACCTCCGATCTTCATGGAAATAAGGAGCTGTATTCAGAACTATTTGAACTGGCTGAAGAGAGAAGGGCCCAAGCTGTCATCATTGGGGGAGACATGCTTCCCATAAGGGGCTCTTTTCAATATTCCCTTGTGGAGCAAAAAGATTTCATTTTTTCTTTTCTGGAACCTGAGCTTAGAGGTTTTCTCTCCAAAGCTCCGCAAGCCACCATATACGCTATGCTTGGCAACGATGACTGGGGTGCGAGTCATACCCATCTAAAAAATCTGGAAGGGCAGGGTATATTAAATTTAATTCATGGTCGAAGACATAGGCTGGGCGATGACTATGAATTGATAGGTTATGCTCACGTGCCACCTACACCTTTCATCATAAAGGACGGTGAAAGACGGGATTTGCAGACAGATTCCACTGAGCAGCAACGTTGCACTGCTTGCTGTAGCCTGGAAGAGAAAATCATTGTAGTTGATCCGCGGCAGTACTTTGCCCGAAGAAAATCCATTGAGGAAGAACTAGCAGAGCTGCCAACTGCTCGGGAGCCTGACAATGCTGTCTATGTAATGCACTCTCCGCCATTCCGCACCACTTTGGACAGACTCTTCGATGGCCGTTGGATTGGAAGCCGTGCCATAAGGGCGTTTATCGAAAACCACCAGCCCTATTTGACCCTCCATGGTCATATTCATGAGTCAGCAGAGATAAGCGGGCAATACTGGGATCGGATCGGAAAGACCATCTGTATCAATCCCGGTCAATCCACTGAGGAGCTTTACGCTGTTGTTTTTGAACTTGAAGATGTATCCACCACCATGGTACACACGGTTTTTGGACCAATGGTACAAGAGGCATAGAGCATGGGGCATAGGGCAGTTTCAGCTCGCAGCTGACAGGGGGCAGCAGGCAGCCTGCAGAAAGAGGATAGAAGACAGAAGATTATTGTCAGTTGTCTGTTGCAAGCTAGGCGTAAGATTTCAGGTATCTTGTCATGCCAAGGCCTAAAAGAGCAAAAGAACTTTTGAGTCCTCGTTATTGGTTACAGGAGTTTTGGCGACAGCTCAGAGAGCTGCGCGGTAAACCCCATAAGATATCCTTGGGGATGGCCATCGGGGTTTTTATTGGCATAACCCCTACCATTCCTTTTCATACAGTGCTGGCCGTAGCCCTGGCAGCACTCCTGCGAGGTAGCAAACTGGCTGCGGCTCTTGGAGTCTGGGTGAGCAATCCCCTGACCATCCCTTTTTTCTATTATGGGAGTTATCGCCTGGGAAGATTTGTTTTGGGGTATCCGCAACTGGTCCTGCCCGCTGACTATTCTATAATTTCCCTGGTGAAAATGGGCAAGCATGTGACGGTTGCCATGTTGCATGGCGGTGTGCTTTTGGGGATTTTGCCAGGTCTGTTGGCTTATTTTCTGACCTACAAATTTACCAGTTCCCCTCGTTTTCAAGGGGAATCACAGTGATCAGCTCAGCACCGCTGGAGCTCTTCGCTATATATGGAGTTCCTTTGAGCAAGAGACATTTTTTCCCTCGAATACTTTTATCTGGGTAGTGAATCTGAGTAGTCATGCAATGATGTCCCCTAAACAAGCACTGAAGATTCTCGGCAGAAGGCCGACCAAAGGCTTGGGACAGCACTTTCTCATTCATCAGGCAACTGCGGAAAAGATAGCCGCCGCAATTCATCCAGGGCCAGGTGACGTGGTGGTGGAAATTGGGGCGGGACTGGGGGCTCTGACTTTGCCGTTGAGCAGGAGCGGTGCGCTGGTTATAGCGGTGGAGGTCGATGCTGAGCTGGTAAAATTTTTACGCAAACAGTTTGAGAAGGAGAATGGCAAGGAGGTGAAAATAGAATGTATGGATATACTGGAGCTGGATCTCATGGAACTACATGGGCAGTTTCAGAAGAAAATGAAAATCATTGGCAACCTGCCTTACAATATAAGTAGCCCTGTTATGTTCAAACTGATGGAAGGGGCAGATTACCTCAAAGAGGCGGTTCTCATGTTGCAAGATGAGGTAGCAGAGAGAGTTCTTGCCGGTCCAGGTAATAAGGACTATGGAATTCTTTCGGTCATGGTTGCCTACCACAGTGAGTGCAGGCGGGTTATGCGGCTCAAACCATCTCAGTTCCATCCCCCTCCCAAAGTGGATTCCCAGGTCATAGGTCTGTTATTTCGGGACCGCCCCCTAACACCCCAGGTGGAAGCATCCTGGCTGCTACAAACGGTGAAGGCAGCTTTTTCTCACAGGCGAAAGACCCTGAGGAATAGTTTGCTGGCGAGCAAGCTTGGCAATCTGACCCCAGATTTGGTCAATGGTGTCTTGCAAGAGGCCTCCATAGAAGCGAATAGGAGGCCAGAGAGTCTAACTCTTGAGGAATTTTTGAGGCTGGCAAAGGGTTTAGAGGAGATAGGGAGGACAAAATTGGTTGACGAAGAAAAATAGAAATGATAACAATAAAAAGTTGGAGTTAGAGAATAATCCGCTTGGATCCGTTTCCTGGACTGAGACGGCAGTGAGCCAGTTGATCAGGCCGACGTAAGCGCGCGGTTAAATGGCGCAGCCCAATCCGGAGAGTGTTGAAGCCTTCTGGACAGTCGTCTTGGAGGCTTTTTGCATAGCTGCCTACCGTGTCAAAGTTCAGTGGATGGAGATTGAATTCTCAAGAACACGGAGGTCACGAGGTCATGCAACGGATTTTGCTGAAAGCCAAGATTCATCGGGCACGGGTTACGGCCACCCAATTGGACTACGAAGGCAGCTTGAGTATCGATCGCAGTCTAATGAAGGAGGTAGATATTGCGCCGCACGAACAGGTGGGAGTCTACAACCTTGCAAATGGGGAAAGATTTGATACTTATGCCATTGCCTCTCCAGAGGGATCAGGCGAAGTCAGCCTCAACGGTGCGGCTGCCCGCAAGGGTCAACCGGGTGATCTGATTATTATCGCTACCTATGCTTTGCTGAATGAAGAGGAATTAGCAACCCACCAGCCCAAGGTCATTTCGGTGGATGAAAAAAATCGACCTCGGGCAGGTGGTGGAGCTGAATAATACAAGAGTATGTTCAAGTGGTTTAAAGCCCAGATTCGTGGCTATTTTTTGGCCGGTCTCCTCGTCATCGTCCCGCTGGGCGTGACCGTCTTTGTGATCACAGCCATTCTACGGCTTATCGATCGTCTGCTCATTATAATCCCCCCGAAGTTTCAACCCCATACCTATTTGCCCTTCAACATTCCCGGTCTCGGGCTTGTCCTTGCCATCGTTCTTATTATGATCACCGGGATTTTAGTGAAGAACTATATTGGGCGGCGGGTGGTGGATTTCGGAGAATACATCCTCTCCGGTATCCCCTTGGTGCGACCTGTTTACGCAGCGGTGAAACAGGTCATTCAGGCAATGTTTGGTGACACCCCTTATGCTTTCAAGCGTGCTATCCTGGTCGAATATCCCCGCAAGGGCGTATGGGCTTTAGCCTTTGTAACTGGAAAAACTTATGGGGAAATAGAAGAGAAGACCCAGAAGAAAACGATAAACGTTTTCCTGCCCACCACCCCTAATCCTACTTCAGGGTTCTATTTGGTGATTCCTGAAGAAGACACAATCTCTCTAGATATTAGTGTTGAAGATGCCTTTAAGTTACTAATCTCCGGTGGCGTTGTCGAGCCTGGAGGAAAGGTCCCCCAATTTCTATTCGGCAGGAAGCAACGCAATGCAAGAGTGGAGCAAGTGCTGGCGCAAAGCGAACAGCTTGAAACCTCTGCCGCTGGTTCAGAACAATCCTCGGCCCAGTCTGAAGACGCTGAGAAAATGAGGCGAGAATCTGAGGATAAGTCCATGGAACCCGCTGGCAACAGTAGGCCAGAAGCCAGCAGCACAGGGGAGACAGATTTACCTGAAAGATAAGCTCCACTGGAAAGCCAAACAAGCAGGCTGTAAAGCAAAGGTTCAGCCTAAGGCGACGAGTTCAGGGCTGAAAGTTAAAATAAGGAGGCGAATTAAATGTCTACAACCAACTACCTTTTTACTTCTGAGTCGGTTGCGGAAGGACACCCGGACAAAGTAGCCGACAAAATTTCTGATGGAATTCTTGACGCCATCATGGCCGAGGACAAGCAGTGCCGGGTGGCTTGCGAAACCATGGTGACCACAGGGGTGGCCATAATTGCTGGCGAAATTACCACAACCTGTTGGGTGGACATGCCGCAGATCGTCAGAGACACAATCAAGGAGATCGGTTACAACAATTCCGGCATGGGGTTTGATTGGGAAACCTGCGCGGTAATCACATCCATTGACAAACAATCGCCGGATATCTCCCAGGGAGTAACGGCGGGTGAGGGTCTTTTCGAAGAACAGGGCGCTGGAGACCAGGGCCTGATGTTCGGCTACGCCTGCAGCGAGACTCCGGTTCTTATGCCCATGCCAATCTACTATGCCCATCGGGTAACGAGACGGCTGGCAGAGACCCGTAAAAGCGGTGTCTTGGACTTCCTGCGTCCGGACGGTAAGTCACAGGTGACAGTGGAGTACGAAAACGGCATGCCCAAGAGAGTTCACACCGTAGTTGTGGCGGCTCAACATGTTCCTCAAGTGAAGTACGACACCATCCGAGAGGGGATCCTTGAGGAGGTGATCCGCAAGGCTATACCAGAGAATATGCTTGATGATCAGACCATGTACTTTATCAATGCCACAGGTCGATTTGTCATAGGTGGCCCCATGGGAGATTGTGGTCTCACTGGCCGTAAGATAATCGTGGATACCTACGGCGGACAGGGGAGCCACGGGGGTGGTTGTTTTTCAGGTAAAGATCCCTCCAAGGTGGACCGAAGCGGTTCATACATGGCTCGATACGTAGCCAAGAATATTGTTGCTGCCGGACTGGCAGAAAAGTGCGAGGTCCAGGTTGCTTACTGCATTGGCGTTGCTGAGCCCGTGAGTTTGATGATTGACACCTTCGGTACCGGAAAGATTCCATCGGATCGAATTGCTGAAATAGTGCGGGAAACCTTCAGCTTCAAGCCAGCTGATATGATCAAACACCTCAGGTTGCTCCGACCCATCTACAAGAAAACCGCCTGCTACGGGCACTTTGGTCGCAATGATCCTGATTTTACCTGGGAGTACACGGACAAGGTGGACGATCTCAGGGAGAAGGCTGGGATTTGAGGCATAGAGCATAGGGCAACCCGGGTTTTTAAATTACTAAGAGTGTGCCCTAGGAAGGAGGACGTGGTTTTTATGGAATATGATGTAAAGGATCTTGCACTGGCGGAAAAGGGTGGAAATCGAGTGGAATGGGCAGCTCAGGGTATGCCTGTGCTCAATGCCATCAAAGACCGCTTTTCTGAGGAAAAACCCTTAAAGGGAGTGCGGATCGCCGCTTGTCTGCACGTTACCACCGAGACGGCTGTGCTAATGCAGACTCTAAAAGCGGGCGGGGCAAAGGCGCATCTGTGTGCATCCAATCCCCTGAGTACTCAGGATGATGTGGCTGCTTTCCTGGTTGCGGCTGAAAAGATCCCCGTATTCTCCATCAAGGGTGAGGACAGGGATACTTACTACCGTCACATCAACCAAGCCCTAGAGATAAAACCTCAAATTACCATGGACGATGGGGCTGATCTGGTGAGTACAATCCATGCAGAGCGACGAGAACTATTAGAAGACATTCTGGCGGGAACGGAGGAAACAACCACCGGGGTCATTCGGCTCAAGAGCATGGCAACTAATGGGGTTTTGGCCTATCCGATTATTGCGGTAAACGACGCCAACACCAAACATCTCTTCGACAACCGCTATGGCACGGGTCAGAGCACATTGGATGGAATCATCCGGGCCACTAATCGCTTGCTGGCCGGCACCAGTTTTGTGGTGGCGGGCTACGGTTGGTGCGGCCGTGGGGTAGCCATGAGAGCCAGTGGCATGGGGGCAAAGGTAATCGTCACTGAAGTTGATCCCTTGCGCGCTCTGGAGGCGGTAATGGATGGCTATCAGGTGATGCCCATGCTGAAGGCTGCCAAATTGGGAGACTTCTTCTGTACGGTGACCGGAGACATAAGGGTTCTGCGCAAGGAGCATTTTGCCTTAATGAAAGACGGGGCCGTTATCTGCAATTCAGGCCATTTTAATGTTGAAATAGACCTGGAATCCCTAGTTGAAATGAGCAAAGGGAAGCGACAGATAAGGGAGAACGTTGAGGAATATCGATTGCCAGATGGCAAGCGTGTTAATGTGTTAGGGGAGGGCCGGCTAGTTAATTTGGCTGCTGCCGAGGGACATCCTCCCAGTGTCATGGATATGAGCTTTGCCAATCAGGCGCTGGCGGCTGAGTATGTGACAGAAAAAGGGGCTACCCTGGAAAAGAAAGTCTATGGGGTGCCCGCGGAAATAGACAGGGAGATTGGCAGGCTCAAGCTCGCCGCCATGGGAGTTGAAATTGACACACTTCTTCCCGAGCAAGAAAAGTATCTAACTTCTTGGGATATGGGAACATAGGGCATAGGGCATAGAGCATGGAGCATAGGGCAAGGAGTCAGAAGATATAATTTGCACGATAAAGATAAATTCCCGTTCAATTTATGGCCACTGACTCCTTTCTACAGAAACCCACCCCAAATTTAATAAAAACACTGCCGAAAGATAGCGATGAATATCAATGTTGACAAGCTATTGGTGTTTATTTTGTTTTCAGTCTTGGTGGTTGCTGCAGCATGCGCACCGTCGCGGATGGCCCCACCGGTTACTGGAGAAAGAGATGTTCTTAGGATAGTTGATCCGTTATCGGTGCCGCTGGAAAGAGATGACCTGGCCCGAAATCTTCTCGAACAAGCGATTAATAATAGCTTGAGTTACTACGAGCGGCTTTCCGAGGAGACAACCTTTAAATTCGGTCCCCAGGAAGTTCAAGTGGGGCGTATCAAGCGATCTTTGCAAACTTTTCTTTTTTTATTAAGAGAAACTGCTTCCTGGACGGAACTAGCAGACAGGGTTAGAGAGAACTTTGTTATTTATCGGTCCGTGGGCCGCAATGCGGAACAGGAAGTTCTATTTACTGGATATTTCGAGCCTACCATCCAGGGCAGCCTTACTCCTGACGAGCACTTCCAATATCCCATTTATGGTGTTCCCGATGATCTTCTCAATATAGATTTGGGGCTCTTCAGGGAAGAGTATCGGGGGGTGAAGCTGGTTGCTCGCTCAGAGGGAAATCGGGTGGTTCCTTACTATAATAGGGATGAAATCGATTCCTCCGGCAAGTTGGCTGGTAAGGGCTATGAGTTAGTTTGGGTGGCTGACCCAGTGGAACGTTTTTTTCTCCGGATTCAAGGATCCGGGCGCATACGATTACTGAATGGTGACTTCATTCGGCTGGGATATGCTGCCAAGAATGGATGGCCATGGCGGCCCATAGGAAGATTGATGATTGAAGAAGGGCTAATACCAAAAGATGCTATGTCCCTGCAGGCCATTCGCCGCTATCTAAAGCAAAATCCTGAGAAAATGTCTGATATTTTCTCTTACGATCCGAGCTATGTATTTTTTCAAACCGAACAGGGAGGTCCCTTCGGCAACATAGCTGTGCCACTAACGCCCGGACGATCAATCGCAACCGATTCTTCTATTTTCCCCAAAGGAGCGCTAGCTTTTATTGAATGTCAGAAGCCGGTTTTTGCCAAGGATGGCGTTATTCTGGGATGGGCTCCTTTCGGCCGGTATGTGCTTAATCAGGATACCGGGGGAGCCATACGTGGTCCAGGACGGGTGGATCTTTTCTGGGGTAACGGCCCTTTCAGCCGCATTGCTGCCGGACATCTGAAACATCCCGGTGCCCTCTATTTCTTACTCCTCAAAGAGTAAAACAGGATAGAGCATAGAGCATAGAGCATAGAGCATAGAGCAAATGCTTAGTTAGTGAAGTCGTTACAACCGCAGAAATCGTTCGATTCGCTGAAGTCCACCACCACAGAGGTCAGAAGTCGGAGATCAGAGATCAGCTCTACCCCCGACCTCAGACTTCTGATTTCCTTCTACTGCAAGCTCCCTGGGGTAATTTCTACTCTTCTTCCTCGCGATCAGGATCAACTTTGTCTGCTTCGACAACAGTCTGGATTATAAACTGGTTTATTACTCTGATCTGGTCGAATATTCTAGAAAGTTCTAGGAGCTTGTCTACTTCTCCCGCTTTCATCACCGAAAACAATTCCCTCTGCACCAAACGGAAACGGTCTATGAGAGATGCCTCTCGCTGCTTGAGCTCAAGCAAAAACTCCTCTGGAGATACCATTTCTCGATATCTTGCTTCCAGGGCCAGGTAAATTTCTCGGTAATCTTGGGCAAGTGCTTTGAGGTGCTCAGCAAATGGAGGAAGATCATTCATAAAAAGCACTCCTGTCTGATTGTCTTGGGCAGGATGGAACAGATGGCTCGATTGTAAATGGTCTATGGTCAGTGGCCAAGTAGTTTTTTGCCCTTGAATTTCTTTTTTTGCAATGCAATAATGAACAAAGCTGTGCATATGATATCATCTTTTTCTTTCCGGGTTTTTTTGCCATAAACCGTAGTTGTCAGACGAGATTTCAGCTTTCTTCTATCCTTTTACCCGTGGCTCGTTTGGACATTGCCGGTATCTGTAAGGTGGACGGCTCCCTGTGATCTGTGTTCCTCAAAAGAGGACAATGGTCGGAGTAACCTCCGACTGCGATCCGGCGAGGAACACAATGTGGCACATATTACCACTCGCCAAACTTGGAGTGAATCTATAAAGCCTATGAAGGGTTTAAGCCCCTGGGGATCAACAGCGGAAATGCAGAAAACGTTGAACATAGTTGTTTCAGAGCGGATTAAAATACCCTCTGCCCCTTTGCCGCCAATGCTAAAAAAGAAGCTTACCGAGAGGCTTGTTTTTATAAATCCCGAATATGAATTTCGCCAGAGCCGCGGCGAGTGGCTGGGTAGCATCCCAGCCCAAATTCACTGTTTGTATGAACAAAGGCGTCATTACTTTATACCAAGAGGGTTTCTCTATCAGTTGTTGGATCTTTGTGAGAGTTTTAATCTCAAATATCGCCTGATTGACCGACAGCGTGAGCTCGAACCAGTTGAATTTCAGTTCCATGGAGTGCTGAAAGATTATCAGGAACTGGCCTATGAGGAGATGACAACTAGAGATCTCGGCACCTTGGTTGGTGGCGCTAAGAGCGGGAAAACAGTCATTGCCCTCTATCTAATAGCCCAGCGGCAACAGCCGACGATGATAATTGTACCCAATGTTGCCCTGCTGGGACACTGGAAGGAAAAACTCGTTCGTTTTCTCAAGGTGTCGCCGAAGGAAGTGGGTATTATAGGGGAAGGCAAGTTTGAGGTGGGCCCCCGGGTGTCGGTGGCGCACGTAAGTGCTCTCTATCGCCGCGCCCGCGAGGTGCGCGACAAAGTGGGGTTTCTGGTGGTAGATGAGTGCCACCGGACGCCTTCGCGCACTTTCAACCAGGTGGTTAGTAATTTTGACTGCCGCTTTTTGTTGGGTTTATCTTCCACCAATCAAAGGCGAGACCGACTCTCTCGTCTCATCTACTATTACGTGGGTGATATTCTTCATCAAATTGACGCCCGCAAGGCAACAGAAATAAGAGCAATATTCCAGGCCGATGTGGTAGTTCGCGAAACTGACTTCGAGTATCCCTATGAAAATAGTGATGACTATCCCGCCATGCTCGAGGCCCTGGCCAGAGACCCGGAGCGTAACCAGTTGATTGCCCATGATGTCTCCCGTGAAATGAGCGAGGGCGCTGGTCCTCCACTGTTGGTGTTGACCCAAGACGAAGTTCAGGACAACACCCTGAAGGATATGCTGGACAAGGAGGGATTGTCGAGCCTATCACTGGACCCTGAGCTTGTTGCCAAAGGAGAAAAAGGCTTAGAGAAACAATTAAAGAGCAAGAAAATCCAGGTGGTACTGGCCAACCGTCAATTTTTTCAGAAAATGATTCCCGAGACAAAGTTCGAAGCTCTGTTTCTCACTACTCCTCTCAATTTCAGAGGCCGGACCATAGGTTGGTTCCAGGGGATGTTAAGACGCGATGATGGCCAGCCTTTAATAAAGGTGTACGATTATGTAGATAGCAAGATAAGCATCCTTGATAATTTCTTCCGCATGCGCAGTTATGCTTACGGGCTGCGACTACCAAGACCTGCTCCCCCTAAGTAAATAGCCTTCGTTCCATCGAAGATATATTCTTTCCTGGCTATTCTATCACAGCCGGCTGCTTGCAGTAGGCCGAAATCAGAGGTCAGAGATCAGAAGTCTGAGGTCGGGGGTAGAGCTGATCTCTGATCTCCGACTTCTGACCTCTGTGGTGGACGACTTCAACCATTTGAACGACTTCAGCGATTTTAACGGTTGTAAGGATTTGCCTAATAGACTATTAAGCAAACTGATCCCATGCCTTTAGCTATTTTCCATGAAAGCTGAGATAATCGGTGAGTAGGTTGCGAGTCGCCATCGGTGAACAACTGAGAGAGTGTCCCCAAGTGATTACCCTTGGAGTACTTTCCCAGATGGGAGATTACACAGAAAAACAACTCGAACTGCTCCGCACTGCAGAGATTATTTTTTACCCAACAGACAGATTTGTAGATCTTTTTGCGAGCATGGGAAAAGTAACCTTCCCAACGGTTAACTGTTATCGTTTCCGAGGTGACAGACTAAAACAGGTAGCCTTGCTCCGCATGCTGAAAGTGCCCTATCCGCGTACTCGTGTCTATTATGGTCACAAGCAGAAGCAAAAGATTCTTGAGCACTTTACCTTTCCACTCATTGCAAAAAAACCCATTAGGTCAGGGGCTGGAAGAGACGTCTTCCTTATAGAAGACAGCGACGAATTGGAGCGGTACAACAGCAAAGTCAATCCAGCCTATATTCAAGAGTTCGTGCCGTCAGAGATCGAAGTGCGGGTGTCGGTTATCAACTATGAGAAGGTACTAGGGTCTTGGCTTAGAGTTGCCGGCGGCACCTGCAGGGAAGGTTCGCTCGGCGCTGGAGACTGGCGGGCAGAAGAGGTGCCCAGTAACGCGATCAACCTTGCAAAAAACCTTGCTCGACAAGGCGATCTCTCCGATGTGACGGTGGAGATGATTTTCGACGGTAGCCAGTTCCAGGTTGTTGAGCTAAGCTTCCAATATGATGAAATAGGGATTCTTCACCCTGGGCAGGAGCGGCTCAAGACGATCATTAAAATGATTGAGCGAGGGGAGCTTTAGGCCCATGCCCTGTGCCTTTTCGCTTTGGGCTCTGCGCTTTGCACTAAGCGAAATAGAATTGACAGTTCAGAGAGTGCCTCGCTATAATCACACCAATTACATGCCGGAGTGGTGAAACTGGTAGACGCGCTGGACTCAAAATCCAGTGGGCCTTGTGCCCGTGGGAGTTCGACTCTCCCCTCCGGCACCAAGTGATTGCAAGGGGTCAGCGGAATAGCCGCTGACCCCGACGTCTTTTGCTTCTTGACTATTTTTCGTCTCCCACATACCATCCTCATGTTTTTCGGCGGATCATTGCTCAAGTGAAGACGTGGATTTTGTATCTGACACGCTTCTAGCGCTCCTGAGCCCATCATGACTGATCCAACGCGATCTTAAGATGGGAGGCAGGTACATGCCTGGAAAATACCCCATGATGAGCCCTGAGGTAGAGAATTCTCGGCTACCAGAAGCCCATACCTGTTGCGGCAAAGCTCATAGGTGTTAAGGGAAATAAGGCAGGAGACTGGATTGTGAACCTCAGAAGCATCCGCGACATCAGCATAAAGTGGAAGCTGTTGATTCCCTTTCTGTTTTTCTCCTTTGTGGGAACCACCTCCCTTATCCTCTTAGGCCTCAATACCCAGAGAAGAATAATCGAGACCCAAGAGAGGAAAAAACTGTTCGATTACTATCAGGCCTTTTCAGACCAGATAAAGGACCGTGAACGTTCGGCATTGAGTCTGGCTTACCAGGTGGCCCAATCGTCAGCTGTGCAGGATGCTTTTGCTCGGAGGGATCGACAAGGGCTCATTAATTTGCTGTTGCCCTCCTACCAAATTCTGGCAAAAGAGTTCGATGTGAAACAGTTTCATTTTCACGTCAAGCCAGCCACCTCTTTCCTTCGTCTCCATAAGCTTCCGCAATATGGGGAAGCAATGGCGCCCTTTCGCCATACAATTAACTTGGTGGAATATTCAGGCCAAGGAATAGCCGGATTGGAGTGGGGCATTACCGGCTTCGGTGTGCGAGGGGTGGTGCCGGTCTATCACCAGGGTAATGTCATCGGAACCTTCGAGATTGGCTACGCTGTAGAAGAGGCTTTCCTAGAGTCCCTCAAGCGCAGGTACAATATGGATCTTGCCCTTCTCATTCCAGATCAGCGGAGCGAGCACTTCAGTAAATTGGCAGCCACCTCCCCTGAGTTGCCATTTCTTTCCGAACAGATCTACAGCTGGGTTTTTCAAACCCAGAATCCGGAAGTGCGTATAAGTCCAGGCGAGGCGCCCGGCCTGGCCTTATTCATAGGGCCAATGCTGGATTTTTCCGAAAAAAGCATTGGCATCGTGCAAATCAGCGTGGATAGGGCAGCCACACTTGCCAGGGTAGCCAGCAACAGAAACATTATGGTAGTCGTGATGGTTGCGGCCTTGGCGCTCTCATCCATTCTCATTATCTGGGTGACGGCTCTCTTTCTCCGCCCTGTTAATCACATCGTCAAGGTGGCCCGCGATATAGCCGCTGGCAAACGTGACCAGAAAATCACGCTGCCGTTGCATGATGAGATAGGTATCCTGGCAGATTCGCTTAATGACATGCTCGAATCTCTTAATCGGGCACGACGTGAGATTCAGCAACATTGCGATAACCTTGAGGATAGAGTAAAAGCGCGAACACACGAGCTCGTTGCAGAGAAGGAAAAATTCGAGACATTGGTGGGGAATGTTCCTCTGATTGTTTATCGGCTCGAACCTGATGGTACTACTGTATATGTTAATCGGTTTGTGCGGCAGGTACTTGGGTATAGGCCTTCAGAGATTATTGGTGACAAACAGTTTTGGACCAAGACTACGCACCCCGATGATCAGCTAGAGGTTGTCAAGAAAATTGAAACCTGTCTGGCTGAAGGCAGGGAATTCATACTGGATTACCGCGGCATCAACAAGAGCGGACAGGAAGTGTTTCTCCTCAACCATGCCCTACCCCTGGTGGACAAGGATGGCAGGTTATTGGCAGTGGACGGGATCATCGTAGACGTGACTGAGAGAAAGCGGCTACAGGAGCAGATCATTCAAACCGAAGAACTCAAAACGCTGAGCAATGTTTCTGCCAGGCTGGCGCACGAAATCCGCAATCCTCTCACCTCGGCTGGGGGTTTCGCCCGCAGATTGCTTCAGGAGATGGACAAGGACAATCCTCATCGTAACAAGGTTGAGATTATAGTTCATGAGGTCCGGAGGCTGGAGCAAATCCTCAAGATGATCCTATCCTATATACGGCCAGTTTCCCTGGAATTTTCCGAGGTGGACTTGAACGCGCTCTTACAGGAAGCCTTAAAAGAGTGTGCGGAAAAGTTTGAAAGCCGTGGGATCGAAGTTGAGGCAGAATTGGATACAGGGCTTCCTTTCATTCTTGCTGACCGCAGCCAGATGCGCCGCTCCCTGGAGACAATTTTGCGCCAGGTCTGCAAGCACATGGCGGAAAGATCTCGACTAAAGGTTGTCACTCTAGGAAACGGTAAGGCAGTGGTTCAGCTCTTCTATCCCGGACTCCATCTGGCACACGATGATATGGAGCACTTTTTCTATCCCTTTGTAGCCGAGGAGCTGGGCGAAGCTGATCTAGAGTTGCCCATGACCAAAGTGGTGATTCACAAACATGGGGGGATAATTAATATTATCCGGGAAGACGATGGGCAGATCATGATCACCATCACCTTCACTCCCGTGGGACAAATGATGAAAAGCAGCTGACAGCCCTTCGACCCATTCGACTGCGCTCAGGGCAAACAGGCAGCGAGCAGCAAAGATTCACTCGGCTTGGCCGTCATCAGGTCATTTAGGCTTACGCCCGTCATTAAGTCGCAAAATGTGAGATGAATATCTTAGATGAAAAAGAGGGATCTGGTCGCGACCAGGGGAAACTCACCAGACTTCAGGAAAATGGGATTGCAACTAGGCTAGCAAACAATCCCGTAGTAAAGTTCATGTCCATTGGACTGAGGGAGGTGACCAAGGGCGAGGCTACGCTTATTCTGAAATACCGGGAGGAATTGCAAAATTCCATGGGGTTACTACAGGGCGGTATTTTGGGGGTGCTAGCCGATGTGGCAGGCGGTGTTTCCCTCTATTCAGTACTGACTGATCCTTTAAAGGTGGCGATTCCCACCGTGGAGTTCAAGTTGAACTTTTTGAGGCCAGCCAAAGGCGGTGATCTGGTAGCCCGAGGTAAAGTAGTACAATGTGGTCGGCAAATCGCTATCTGCCAGGTGGAGGTGTCTTCAGAAGACGGGCTGTTGTTGGCCACAGGGATCTTTACTTATATGATTAAGCAGGTGAATGAAGCAGAGAGCATAGGGCAGAGAGCATAGGGAAGAAATTGCGAACTGCGAATTTCGGATTGCGGAAAGATGCAAGGCGGAGGGTGCAAGGCAATTTGGGTCACTTGCCTTCGGCGTCATTAGGTCACTACGCTTCGCTGTCATTTGTTGTAAGAGGTAGGGGTAGGAAGGCAACTAGGCACCATACAAAGAAGTAGCCTGTTTGGAACTCAACACTGACGGCTGGATGAAATCGGCTAAACAGCTGGAGAGCATGGAGCTAGACTGTTTTCGATTCCGTGAGCCGCATTAGCATTTCAGCGGCTACCGTTTTTGCTATTCCGATCTATTTGAAAAGTAGCGACAGGGGAGAAGTAGTCAATGAAACAAATTATCCTGGGCACGGCTGGGCACATTGACCATGGGAAGACAACCCTGATCAAAGCCCTCACCGGGATCGACACCGATCGTTTAAAAGAAGAGAAGGAGAGGGGTATTACTATCGAGTTGGGCTTTGCCCACATCAAACTTCCCAACGGTCAGGAGCTTGGTATCGTTGATGTGCCCGGTCACGAGAAATTTGTACGTCACATGGTGGCAGGAGCAACAGGGATAGATATAGTAGCTCTTGTTGTGGCGGCTGACGAAGGGGTTATGCCCCAGACTCGAGAACACCTCGAGATATGCGAACTTCTCAAAGTTAAACAGGGTCTGGTGGTTCTGACCAAGACCGATTTGGTAGAGGATGCCGACTGGTTGGACTTGGTACAAGAAGATATACATGATTTCCTTCAAGGAACGTTTCTCGCTTCTGCACCGATAATTCCGGTTTCGGCGGCAACAGGCGATGGTCTTGAGCAGTTGTTGGAAAAATTGGAGATTCTGAGTGAATCAGTGGAGGCCCGCCCTAGTAGTGGAGACTTTCGCCTGGCGATAGACCGGGTTTTCACCATGAAAGGATTTGGCACGGTAGTGACAGGTACTGCCATCTCAGGCAAAACTGAGACCGGGGAAACCCTCCTGGTCTATCCTCAGATGCTCAAAACAAAGGTGCGTGGAATTCAGGTGCACAATCGGGAGGTAAGGGAAGCCTTCAGTGGCCAGCGCACAGCCATAAATCTGCAAGGCTTAGAAAAGGCAGCTCTTGAGCGGGGCAATGTTTTGGCAACACCAGACAGCCTGGTTTCCTCCTTTATGGTGGACGTGCGGTTGCAGCACCTAGAGAACGCTCCGCGGGTATTGAAAAATAGAGCTAAGATTCGCTTCCACACCGGAACCAGTGAGATAATCGGCACCCTGATACTTCTGGACGGCGATGAGCTTAAGCCCGGCGCTAGTGGTTACGCCCAGGTGAGATTAGATAAGCAGGTGGTTGTCCGCAATGGGGATCGTTTTGTTCTGCGAAGCTATTCACCCATGCACACCGTCGGCGGTGGTCAGATATTACATCCCACCCCGAAGAAGCGCAAAAGAATGGTCGCCGAGACTCTGGAGGCTCTAGCTGTACTGGAGAGGGGAGAACCCGAGGAGATGGTTGACCTCTACCTTAAAGAGGCGGGAGCTGGGGGGATTGCCGAGAGGGCTTTGAGCATATTGGCTAATGTCAGCCAAAAGGAGCTTCGCGGTTTGCTTCAGGACATGATGAGCCGAGGCGAGGTGATCCAATTCGATCGGGAAACTCCTAGGTTCGTACACCGGGAAGCTTTTGAAAACCTCAGGCAAATACTTCTGGGTTACCTAGATGAATTCCACCGCACAGAGCCTTTGCGGGCAGGTATTAACAAGGAGGAGTTGTTTGGGCGGTTGCCCCGCGAAGTTGACGGCAAGCTTTTCAATGAATTGATTCAGCGGTTGACTCGCCAAGGTGAGATCATTCAAGAAAAGGATCTAGTGCGACTTTCCTCTCATGAGATAGCATTAGCAGGAAAGCAAGATGAAGTGCGAGAGAAGATAGAATCAATCTATCACGAGGCGGGCCTGCAACCGCCATTCTTCCGAGAGGTAGCCCAGTCACTTGGAGTCCCAGATCGCGAAGCCCGTCAAATTCTCTCTTGGATGTTGGAGCAAGGGTTACTGATCAAAGTCAAAGAGGATATGTATTTTCACTGCGGCGCCCTTGATCAACTCAAGCAAAAGCTACTGGATTTATTCGACGAACAGGAAGAGATATCGACTCCACAGTTTAAAGAGCTAACCCAAACCAGTCGTAAATACACCATCCCACTACTTGAATTCTTGGATGCTAGTCGATTTACCATAAGGGTGGGAGATGTCCGTCGCTTGAGGCAGAAAAAGCAGCCTAATTAGGTGCTGTTCTTAAAGAACTAGGCACTAGGGACTAAGGACTAGGCAGTTAAATAAAATCAATTAATATCTAAAAATATTAAATAATTGGTTACTTTTATAGAATTAACTTTAACTTTATTGCTGAGGATTTGAAGCCGAAACTTGGCATCTGGACTACCAGCTTCGGACTAATCTTGTTGAGTAGCTCTTAGTGCTTAGCGGTCACCTGGTAACCTCAAGGGTACCGATTATCTCGTTGATGTCTCTCAGCCCCTGTCCGCGAAGATAGTCTTCCAAGCCGGAAATAATCTCCAAGGTAACCAAGGGATTGACAAAGTTTGCCGTGCCCACCTGGATAGCCTTTGCCCCGACGACCAAGAACTCAAGGGCGTCCTCCACAGAGACAATTCCTCCCAGCCCGATAACCGGCACATTGCTTGCTTTTATTACTTGCCAAACCATTCTCAGGGCGATGGGTTTAATGGCTGGCCCAGAGAGCCCCCCCACCACATTGGCCAGGCGAGGCCTTCGGGTTCGAGGATCAACCGCCATGCCGGCGACTGTATTGATCAGTGACAAAATATCGGTGCCAGCATCCTCGGCTGCCCTGGCAGGAACGGTAATGTCAGTGACGTTGGGGGTAAGTTTAGTGATCACCGGCAGGTTGGTTTTAGACCTGACTGCGGATACCACCTGGAAAACCATTTCAGGGTCCGAACCGAATGCCATTCCTCCTGCCTTGACGTTTGGACAAGATATGTTGATTTCCAGGGCGTCGATACCCTCATGGCCGTCCAGTCCTGCGGCCAGTTCCCCATACTCTTCCACGGTATTGCCGAATAGATTAACGATTACGGGAACTTGTAGCGGCTTAAGGTAGGGGAGTTTTTCTTCGAGAAAACTGCGTAGACCGACATTCTGCAAACCGATTGAGTTAAGCATGCCCCCGCAAGTCTCCCATATGCGAGGGGGCGGATTACCGGCCCGGGGCTCCAATGAGATTCCCTTTACCACAACTCCCCCTAACCTTTCGGGCGGCACCAGATCAGCGTATTCCTGTCCGTAGCCGAAGGTACCCGAGGCTACCATTACCGGGTTTTTCAACCTCAGCGGTCCGAGCTCTACTGCTAAGCTGATGGGGCTATCATTGGCCATGGAGTCAAATCCACACCGAGCAAGTCATCAGCTGCCGGGGATAAGGGGAAAAAGTAAAGAGCAAAAAAGTGAGAAAATACAATAACTTTCGCAGATATAATTGCTTTACTTGTTTTAATAGTTTTAATAGTTTCTGTAACTTTTGTATCATTTAAGGCCCATATTTTCATGGATAAATATTTCCCAGTACTTAGGGCAGAGCGCTGGAGGCTGCCAACTGTTAGCTGGAGGATCAATCCCAGACTATCTCCTCTCCGTCAAATACCGGTCCATCCTGGCACACATTTGCGTAGTGGGGATCCCGAGCTCCTTTTGGCGGGCGGCATCTGAGGGAACAGCTAAGACATGCCCCAACACCGCAAGCCATCAGGGCCTCCATGGAAAGCTGAGAGGAAATTCCCAATCGAGCAGCCATATCTGCCACCGACCGCTGCATGAGATAAGGGCCGCAAGAATACATAACTTTGGGTAATTTATCCTGTTGAATCAACCACTGTTCAAGGTGACCGGTGACCAGCCCTTTTCTGCCCTGGCTGCCGTCCTCAGTGACCAAGTGGACCACAAAACCGAG
>JAJDNT010000297.1 GCA_022340515.1 Deltaproteobacteria bacterium | reverse complement strand
CCTCGCCCCTTGTCAAGAGAAAAGGTTGGTTGAATATCAGGTTAATCATGGCCACCAAATCTGAACTCTTACCTGCCTTGACACCAACGAAACAATTTCTTTATGCTGGCGTAGTGTCATTTACATTTCTAGTCGCCTTACCGGACCCATGTCTGGTCATTTGGCTTCACCGTCATTTAGGGCATGGGGCAAGGAGCAAAGGGCATAGGGTAGAATTGTGGATTGCGAATTTTTTAATTAGAAATTCGCAATTCGAAATATTCGAGCTCCATACTCTATGCCCTATGCACGTACGATATTTTATTCTGTAGAGGACGGCTATCTTACATCGGTGACTAATCCTCGAAAGGATGGCAAATGGATCTGCATCGGCTGGAGGTCTTTTGCAAAGTCTATGAGACAAAGAGCTTCTCTCGCGGCGGCAAGGCATGCATGCTCTCCCAACCTACCGTGAGTGAGCACATTCGCTATCTGGAGACTTTCTTGGACGTGCAACTATTCGATCGCCTTGGACGGCAAGTTTTGCCCACCCGGGCTGGTGATATCCTCTATAATTATGCTCGGCGCCTACTCAATCTCAGACGAGAGGCAACCCGTGCTTTGGAGCAGTATCGGGGGAAAATGTCAGGTGAACTGGAGCTAGGCGGCAGTACTATACCGGGACAGTACATTCTCCCGTCCCTTATAGGCAAATTTAAACAAACTTTCTCTGATATCAGGATCAAGCTTGTCATTGCCGATACTATGAACATTACTAATATGGTTTTGGAAGGCTCTTTGGAGTTGGGGGTGGTAGGGGCCAGAATAAAGAACAGCAAGCTGGAATTTGACCGACTGTTCGACGATGAACTGGTGTTGGCCATATCACCTAATCATAAGTGGGCAGCCCGTTCGTCCATCAGCTTAGGTGATCTTGCTTCCGCTCCTTTTATTATGCGTGAGCAAGGCTCCGGCACCAGGATGATGATGCTACAAATTCTAGAGCAGGCGGAGTTCGATCCCCAGAGGCTCAACGTTGTGGCAGAGATGGGCAGCACCGATGCTATCCGCCAGGCGGTCAAAGCCGAAGTGGGAGTCTCAATTCTGTCCCGGCGCGCCATTGCCGACGATTTAGATTTTAGGAAACTCCTTCAAATCCGTATAAAAGACATTTCTTTCGCCCGTCACTTCTATCTGGTCACTCACAAAAACCGCTCTAGATCACCACTAGGAGAAGCTTTTGTGGATTTCCTCGCAGAGAATCGAGACAGCCGCTCCTAGCCGCCTGTCCGTTATCATAATCCAGCCAGCAGCGGACAGCTTCCAGCAGGCAGCCGTTTCAACTGGGCACTATGCACTAGGCAGCAAAGCAAAGAAGAATCCAGAATCCAGAATAAAAAACCAAAAACGGAACACCTCTTTTTTGCTAACTCCTGGCTCCTGACCCCTTGCTTTTACTTTCGCATTCCAAAATCCGGAATTCGAAATTTCATCCCCATGCTCTATGCCCTATGCTGTTATGCCTCTCCAAATCCGCAATCCGAAATTCGCAATTCGCACTCTCACATCTCACATCCCACATCTCAAATCTCCTTTGCACTTGACAAAACCTCGCCTATGTGTTTATTAAAAACGCCTTTATGGTCATGTTAATTCCCACTCTAGGATTTTCCCTTTGCAAGAACAACATCTCATTAGCCGTCACATGAGTGGGACAGAAAAGCGGCTCATAACGGAACTTTAAGAAGATGAAAAGAACGTATCAACCAAGCAACACTCGGAGGAAAAGGACCCATGGCTTTCTGGTCCGCATGCGCTCAAAGTCGGGCCGGAAGGTAATCAGCCGCAGAAGGGCAAAGGGGAGGAAAAGGCTCACCGTCTGAACGCATGGGACGGACTGGTACGAGTCAGGTTAAGCGAGATCTTGCCCAGGATCCGTATGGTGGCGTCGGCTCCGTTTACACAAAAACGATTTTTTCTTAGAAAACACGAACGGTTGCGATGCCGAAAGGATTTCGACCTAGCCTTCCGCCACGGAAGCCGCCGCCATACTAAAAATTTCACCATCATCCTGAGGCCGAACGGACTGCAGTTCTCGCGTCTGGGGGTTACTGTTGGTAAAAAGGTAGGTAACGCAATCAAGCGAAATCGAGTGAAACGCTATCTTCGCGAGTTTTTTCGTTTACATAAGCACAAGTTGCCACCATCACATGATGTTGTAATAATAGCCAAAGAATACGCGGCAACACTTGCTTACAACGACTTACGCGAGGAATTAGCGGCCGTGCTTATGGGAAAAAATTGTTTATGATCAAAGGTTTTTTGCTCGCATCCATTCGAGCTTATCAACTCCTAATTTCGCCATGGACACTTCCGTCCTGCCGTTTTACCCCAACTTGTTCTGAATTTGCCCGTCAGGCCATTACTACCTTCGGTGTGGTAAAAGGTCTGGCCCTCACCACCAGACGACTCCTACGCTGCCATCCGTTCCACCCCGGTGGTTATGATCCGGTGGACCACTATCGGTGATCCAAGGACTTCACTGGACTACTTTAACCGGAGCGAGAGCCCTTCTCACTGTGCTGGTTTAGCCTCGAGTCTCGCTCCATTTCAACCTCTGTCCTCTGCGGCAGGAGCTCTCAAATTATGGAAAAGCGCGTTCTGATAGCCATAGTTCTGTGTATAATTGTGCTTGTATTGTGGGAGAAGTTTTTTGTTCCTAAAAGAAAACCTACGGTTCCCACTACCACTCCAGAGATTGAAAAAACTACGCCTACTCCGGCGAAGCCAGAGACGGTAAGCCCCCAGCAACCTCAGTTACCTGTTAGTGAAACTCCCCCCGTGTCGACTCCGTCCTTTCCGCCCCAGACAACTCACACAGGCAAGGATGTAGTGGTAGAAACCCCCCTCTACCGGGCAGTCTTTACTGAGACTGGTGCTCGGCTTAAAAGCTTTGTTCTTAAAAACTTTAAGGAAACCATAGATAAAAACTCCCCAGGGAAAGAACTGGTTAAGACCAATAATATCGAAGAATTGCCCCTCCCGTTCAATTTTGCCAATAACCCGGTAGCAGCCTTGAATCTGGCGCCTTATGTTGCCGACCAACCGTCGGTAAAAGTCAGTAGCGGTGAGACCAGGACCCTTACTTTCCGTTACCAGGCACCGGGTTGGCTGAGAATTAGCCGTCAGTACCAATTCTACCCGGATAAATACCTCATCGATCTCAGCATCAAGGTTGAAAACCTAAGCAGTCAACCGTGGGAAAATTCCCCTACTTTGAGCTTAATCAACCTGCCTATTTCCTCTTCGGGTGGAAGCCGCTACAGCTTTCAAGGGCCTGCTCTCTTTGCCAACAATGAATTGCAGGAGGTGAAGCTCAAAAAGATCAAAGGAGAGACGCAGTTTCCCGGACCCATTGATTGGGTGGCTTATACCAGCCAGTACTTCTCCATGGCCTTGGTCCCTATAGATTTGGCCTCTAATCATTCTGAGCTTAAAGTTCTGGATCCTGGCAGGCAGATGGTGGAAACCATCCTTGCTGGCCCTAAGGTAACGCTGCAGCCCGGAGCCCAGCAGGAATTCCGCTACAAGCTCTATATGGGACCCAAGGAAGAGGGTTACTTAAAGGCCGCCGATCCCAAGCTAAAGTACATGATTAATTACGGCTGGTTTGACGTCATAGCCCAGCCCCTTCTGAAGTTCCTCAAGCTCACTCACCGTTTTACCCATAACTATGGGGTGGACATCATCTTACTGACGGTCCTGATTAAACTTCTCTTCTGGCCTCTAACCCACAAAAGCTATGTGTCTATGAGGCAAATGAAAAAACTGCAGCCTAAGATGCAAAAGATCAGGGAGAAATACAAAGATGACAAAGAAAAGATGAACCAGGAAATCATGCAAATGTACAGAACCCATAAGGTTAATCCTGTGGGCGGCTGTTTACCTATGCTTTTACAGATTCCGGTTTTTTTCGCCCTTTATAGAGTGCTTTACAGCGCCCTAGCCATACGTCACGCTCCTTTTATGTTGTGGATTAACGACTTGTCGGCGCCAGATCGTTTGTATATGGGTTTCAACATCCCCCATCTCGGCGGACTCCCTGTGCTAACCATACTTATGGGCATCTCCATGTTCGCCCAGCAGAAAATGTCACCCACCACTGGTGACCCCAGGCAAGAAAAAATGATGCTCATGATGCCTGTGGTCTTCACCATCTTTTTTGTCAATTTTCCCAGTGGTCTGGTGCTTTACTGGTTGGTCAACAATGTACTTTCTATTGGACAGCAATATTACATCAACAAGAAAGCAGCCTGAGGGTGATTATTGCCGGTAGTTGTTTACCTCATGTTCAAATTGCTTTTTGACTTACGGAGGAAATCATGTCTGCAATGGAAATCGAGGGTAAATCAGTTGAAGAGGCCATTGAAACGGCCTGTCAACGTTTGAGCCTTCCTGCAGATCAGCTCGAGATTGAAATTGTCTCCCATGGCTCATCAGGGATTTTCGGTATTGGTACTAGAAACGCCAAAATTCTCGTATCCCCAAAAGAGGCGGGCGATACAAGCTCGCTTGAAGAAGCTAAAGAGATACTGGAAAACATTCTGGCTCACATTCAGATTCCAGCCACGGTGGAGGCTAGCTGGGCGGAAAATCGAATCAGATTGGACATATCGAGTAACGGCTCCGGCTTGCTTATAGGTAAGCGGGGCCAGACGCTCCACTCTTTACAATTTATAGTCAACAAGATGTTTAACCGGTTGGCATCTAAAAAGGCTCACATTATTATAGATACAGAGAACTATCGGGAGAGGAGAAGGCAGGCTCTTACGGAAGTTGCTTTGAATTTGGCAAACCGGGCTAAAAAATCCGGAAGGCCGGCAACTAGTAGCCCCCTTAGCGCCTATGACCGCCGCATCATTCATCTGGCTCTAAAAGATAATCGACAAGTGCGGACCAAAAGTAAGGGAGATGGGGCCTTGCGTAAGGTGGTTGTTTTTCCAGTGAAAAAAGAGCTTTCTTCAAAAAAACGGAGCATTCGGCATCACTCCTCGACCCATTCCCCATCCGATTCAAGTGGTTCCGGGGAGAAATGAAAGTCTGTGAACCCTTAGAGGATACCATTGCTGCCATAGCCACACCCATAGGAACTGGTGGTGTCGGCATTATAAAGATCAGCGGCCCTGAGGCCTGGGCCCTGGGCCGCCATCTCTTTCACCTGTCTGGATCCCCGGAAACTATACAATCCCACCACCTCTATCACGGCCACATTGTTGAACCCGGTACTAATAAGACCGTAGACGAAGTGCTTGTTAGCTTCATGCGCGGGCCGGCAACCTACACTCGAGAAGACGTTGTCGAGATCAATTGTCATAGCGGCCTCGCCGTGCTAGACCGCATTCTCGAACTGGTAATACGATCTGGTGCAAGGTTGGCTGAACCGGGCGAGTTCACCCGCCGGGCCTTCTTAAATGGGCGTATCGATTTGACCCAAGCGGAAGCCGTTTTGGACCTAGTTAGTTCGAAAACTAGACGAAGCCTTCATCTTGCCAGCGAACATCTCAAGGGGGGGTTGCAAACCATAATTACCGAACTGCGCAGCCATCTACTGGACACCCTGGCCATGCTGGAGGCTGGCATCGATTTCCCAGACGAAGATTTAGAAATCCTTGCAGAGTCAGAGCTTGCGGTTCGGTTGCGGC
>JAJDNT010000290.1 GCA_022340515.1 Deltaproteobacteria bacterium | reverse complement strand
CCGCCTCGCCTGAGCGAGCAGACTCGCGATGGCGGGCGGGCACAGCCATCTTCGTGGTCTCGCGACAGAAATTCATGAAGTATCAGGGTTAGAGGAGAACAACTGCCTATGGCGGTTTCCCAAACCATCCTGCATGAGGACGTTGAATCACGCTATCGTGCCTACGCCCTTTCCACCATTGTTTCCCGAGCCCTTCCCGATGTACGTGACGGTCTCAAGCCGGTTCACCGGCGCATCATTTACGCCATGGAGACAATTGGGGCGAGGCAGGCCGCCCGGCATGTGAAATCTGCCAGAGTGGTGGGGGAGGTAATAGGAAAATACCACCCCCATGGTGATGCTGCCGTCTACGATGCCATGGTGCGAATGGCCCAGGACTTTTCTCTCAGGTACCCTTTGGTGGATGGCCAGGGCACTTTTGGTTCTCTGGATGGCGATTCCGCTGCGGCCATGCGCTACACGGAAGCAAAACTTTCAGCCCTGGCGGGAGAGTTATTAGCTGATCTCAAGGCGCAGACGGTGGCCTTCAGAGACAATTACGACGGCACTCTTACTGAACCAGCGGTGTTGCCGTCGCGGGTACCAAATCTGCTGGTCAACGGCTCCAGTGGCATTGCCGTGGGCATGGCCACAAATATCCCCCCCCACAACCTCACCGAGGTCTGTAATGCCCTGATCAATTTGATCGGCAACGAAGACGCCGACACCGCCGAGATAATGGCTCGGATCAAGGGACCCGATTTTCCCACTGGCGGCCAGGTTATCTCTTCGCCCGAAGAATTAAGTGAGATATACCGCCGTGGCAAAGGCAGCATCAAGGTGCGGGGGGAGTTCGAGGTGGAAACCCTCAAAAGGGGTAAGAAGCAGTTGGTCATCACCTCTCTGCCCTATTCGGTTAACAAATCGCGTCTGGTTGAGAAAATTGCCGAACTTATCCTTTCGAAAAAGCTTCTCATGGTGAACGACGTAAAGGACGAGAGCGCTGAAAGTGTGCGAATCGTGCTGGAACTGAAAGATGGCAAGGTAGATCCCGAAAAGGTAAAGACTTTTCTCTTCAAACATACTGAAATGGAAATCAACTTCCCGCTGAACTTCACTTGTTTAACCCCCTCAGCTACCCCAGAACGGCTATCCATAAAAGAGATTCTCAATCATTTTCTTGACTTCCGCAAAGAAGTGGTCGTGGGTAAACTGGAGTTCGAGCGAGCCAGCCTGGAAAGGAGAATCCACATACTTCTGGGTTTCATGAAGATCTTTGTGGATTTGGATGCCGCAATTGCAATTATTCGTGTAGCCGAGGATAGGCAGGAGGCCCACGATAATCTAAAGGCTCGTTTCGATCTGGACGACGAACAGGCAAAGGCGATTCTGGATCTACGCTTACACGCTCTGGTAAGGATGGAAGTAAATAAAATAGAGGAAGAGCTGGCGGGGAAGGAAAAGCGCTTAAAGCAAATAAACGCCATTTTGACCAGTCGAGCCAGAATCTGGAATGAAGTGCGAAAAGAAATCGCAGAACTGAAGAAGGCCTACGGCGACAAGCGGCTTACCACCGTGATCGCTGATGGGCCGCAACTCACCTATGACAAAGAAGATTTTGTCGTCCACGAAGATGTCTATGTGGTGATCACCCGAAATGGCTGGCTCAAGCGGGTGAAATCCTACGATCCCAGCACCCAGATGCTCAAAGAAGGTGACGAGGTGCAGGCCGTAATAAGGTCAAACACCAGAGAGGCGGTTGCCTTCTTCTCCAATTTTGGCAAGGTTTATGTTAGCCGTGTTTACGATTTGGATCTTTCCGGTAAAGGCTACGGAGATCCAATTCAAACCATCTTCAACTTCCAAGACGAGGAAAAGATCGTGGCGGCCTTGGCGGCGGAACCTGAGCCTGGAGCTGAATTGGATACCTTTTTCATGGTGCAAGCAGAAGCTGGTGGTGGTCAAGTCGAACAAGGGCAGTTGAGCTTTTTCCCTGACATTGGAAAGGAGGTAGAATCTGACAAAGGGGGATCGCCAGAACCACCTCCAGCCCTCTGTATCGTGGTAACCCGACAGGGAATGGGGTTTTGTTTTGAACGGAGCAGTCTCAAAGACCCCAGTACGAAAGCGGGAAGAACCCTGATTCGACTTCGCTCTGGTGATGAAGTAGTTGGGGTGCGTCCAGTGGAAAGACATCTTTTGGCCATAGTCACCGAGCGCAGGGTTCTGGTTGCGCCAATGGTCCAGGTGAAGGTGTTGGCGGGACCTGGCCGCGGTATTAGGCTTATCAAGGCTGATCCACCGGGAGTAAGGGATTTTTTTACGGTGGACCAGGACGATTTCCTTATAATTAGGAACAAAAAGGGCAAGGAAAAAGAAATGGCTGTGGCAGAATTGCCCATCTACAATCGTGGCGCCAAGGGTGTGGTTATGCGAGGCGGGATCGAGGACGTCCAGCTTAAACCCAGAAAGGAGGAACTGACTAGGTTTGAGGAGGAGGGAGATTCGGAGGGATCTTTGCCGGCCTAATGGAGGTATAAAAAACATGAACAAGATAAAGTTGGAAGTAATAGTCTTAAATCATTATAATTTTATTTGACATTTTTATTTATAAGTTTAAACTTAAATTTAGTCTGGACAAATCGCGGCTAGGGGAAATTTCTCCATAGTCGGAGGAGATGATGGCGAGCAACTACACCGGAAAGGATATTCAGGTACTCAAAGGGCTGGCTCCCGTGAGGTTGCGGCCTGGAATGTTCATCGGCAATACCTCAAGTACCGGTTTGCACCATCTGTTTACCGAGGCACTGGACAATGCTGTGGATGAGGCACTCAATGGCCATTGTGACCGCATTCATATCACCATAGGTGCAGACAACAGCATAAAGGTAACAGACAACGGCCGGGGTATTCCGGTGGACAAGCACCCCCAGTCGCGAAAAAATACTCTAGAGACCATCATGACCTCTCTGCACTCCGGGGGTAAGTTTTCAACCAAGAGCTATAAAATCTCCGGAGGGCTCCACGGGGTAGGTATCTCGGTGGTAAATGCTCTGAGCGAATTCATGGAGGTTTACTCCAGACGTGACGGGGTGGAGTGGCAGCAGAATTTCGCCCGGGGCAAGCGGAAGAGTAAATTGCAGGATCTTGGCCCAACCACAAAACGTGGGACAACAGTGGTGTTTCGACCCGATCCTGACATCTTCAAAGATGTTGTGTTCAGTCCCAAAATAATCAAGGAACAGGCCAAGGCCAAAGCTTTTCTTACCAGAGGTCTGACTATTACGGTGGATGACCAGATCAACGCTACGGTGGATAGATTTCACTTCGACAGGGGTATTCGAGATTATATTGAGGACTTGGTAAAGGACAAGGAGGTTATCACTGAGGCACCCTTTTATTTCAGCTATGAAAATGATCTACGGTTAGAAACGGTCCTGTGGTGGACAACCACCACTGACAGGGCTCTTTTCTCCTATGCCAACTCTGTTTACACCAGTGGGGGTGGCTCCCATGAGACCGGCTTCCGTCATGGGCTGACCCGGGCAGTACGTGAATACATGTCACGGCAAAACAGTCAGCTCAAGAAGATTAAGGGGCTTACCGGAGATGATGTGCGAGAAGGGTTGGTGGCAGTGCTTAGTGTTTTTGTCTCCGGGAATCTGGAATTTCAAGGACAGACCAAGGAACGACTCAATTCAGACATACAGCCTCAAGTGGAGGCGGTAGTCAAAGACGGTTTCGAAAATTATCTTCTCCATAATCGTACCGCTGCCGAGGCCATAGTTGAGAGGATAGTGTTGGCAGCTCATGCCAGAGAAGCCTCCCGCCAGGCCCGCCAAAGTGTCCAGCGAAAGAGCGCCACCAGTCGTCTGACTATGCCGGGCAAACTGGCAGACTGTACCTCAAACCGAGTTGATGAGACCGAGCTATTCATTGTAGAGGGAGACTCCGCCGGAGGTTCCAGCAAACAGGCTCGTGACCGCCGCTTTCAGGCGGTGCTGCCCCTGCGAGGCAAGATTTTAAATGTGGAACAGGCCAGTGCAGACAAAATTAGAAAGAATAAGGAGATCCAAGCACTCAGCAGATGCATTGGCACTGGGGTGGGGGACCATTTCGACTACAGCAGGTTGCGCTATGGCAAAATTTTCATCAATTGCGATGCAGATGTTGATGGCTATCACATATCCACTCTGCTGCTGACTTTTTTCTATCGTTATATGAAGGAATTGATCGAAAAGGGTCATATCTACCTGGCCCAGCCTCCTCTTTACAGGATTGAGACTAAGGAAAAGAAAAAAAAGAGTTTTCACTATGTATACAGTGAGGAGGAAAAAGATAAGCTGTTAG
>JAJDNT010000260.1 GCA_022340515.1 Deltaproteobacteria bacterium | reverse complement strand
GGAAAAAACAAAGAGCAAAAAAGTAAATAAATACGATAACTTGAGTAGGTGTAATTACTTTACTTGTTTTAATAGCTTTGATAGTTTCTGTAATCTTTGTATCATTAAAGGCCCATATTTCCATGGATAAATATTTCCCAGTACTTAGCGCAGAGGGCTCGAAGTAGCCGACTGTTAGCTGGAGGATCAATCCCAGACTATCTCCTCTCCTTCAAATACCGGTCCATCCTGGCACACATTTGCGTAGTGGGGATCCCGAGCTCCTTTTGGCGGGCGGCATCTGAGGGAACAGCTAAGGCATGCCCCAACACCGCAAGCCATCAGGGCCTCCATGGAGAGCTGAGAGGAAATTCCCAATCGAGCAGCCATATCTGCCACCGACCGCTGCATGAGGTAAGGGCCGCAAGAATACATAACTTTGGGTAATTCATCCTGCTGGGTCAACCACTGTTCAAGGTGGCCGGTGACCAGACCTTGCTTGCCCTGGCTGCCGTCCTCGGTGACCAAGTGGACCGCAAAGCCAAGGTCCTCGAAATGTTTTACACAGACAAGATCGGCAGAGGTTTTGCCGCCAAACCACAAGACAAAAGGACCTTTGTATCCAGATGCGGCAAGGGTTTCTGCTAGGTAGGGTAGGGGGGCGATACCTATTCCTCCAGCAACCATTAAGACAAATCCCTTTTCCTTCGGCAGGCGGAAGCCTCGACCTAAAGGGCCAAGGAGATTCACAGAATCACCCCCTTGCATGGTGGTAAGAAGCTGAGTGCCCCTGCCGACTACTTTATAGAGCATCTCAAAAGAGCCAGGGGCATCATTGGGAAACAACCGATGTACGGCAAAAGGGCGTCGAAGCAAAGGGTCGAAACGGTCTTGGATTCTAACCATAAGGAACTGCCCTGGTTGGACCTTGTCTGCCACGTCAGGGCACCGTAATCCCATGTGGAAGAGCTCAGGACTCACGGGCTTGTTAAAAAGTATTTCAGCATTTTTTAAGAGCATAAAATAATAGTATAAATTAATAGTTTATTAATGTAGTTTATAAATAAAGTTGACCGCAAAATTCACAGAAAGACTCTTTGTCATTGCCCCCTGGGGGAAAGTTTCATTATGCTTCTTCACAAAAATGAGGGATGAAAAATGCTAAATGTCCTTAATCGCCACGACCACTGCAAAACGGCCTGTTTTGCCCTCACCCCGGTAAGAATAAAAGGCCTCAGGATGACACTTGGTGCAGAGCCCGGCGATCTCTATGTTTTCTCTCATCACTCCCGAGTCTATAAGTTGGTGCTGGGTGATTGCCCAGAAGTCGAAGTGATTAGCACTTAGTTTAAATCGAGAGAAATGAGGCGGTAGTTCTTTTTGCCAGTTCCGAAACTCCGAACAGCATGGGCCAAGGGATGGGGCAACCCCGGCAATTATATCAGGGGGGCTGGAGTTGTACTCTACCACCATGAGTTGTATAGCTTTAGCGACAATATTATTGACACTCCCTCGCCAACCAGCATGGATTATACCTACCACCTTTTTTGTTGGATCGTAAAGTAAGATTGCCTGACAGTCTGCTACTTTGATCATCATTAAGAGACCTGGCAATTGAGTAAAAAAGCCATCTTTACCATGGAGGGGGTAGGACACCCGGGGGTCAAAACTAGGATACTGGCGCAGTACCAAAAGATTGCTGCTGTGGCTCTGTCTGGCATAGATGAAGGAAGAACACTCGCTGAAATTTCGTATCCGCTGTAAATTTTCTCGAACCCTCGGAGCCTCGTCTCCGGTGTCGTAACTTACATTGAGACTGGCAAAAGGTGGCAGACTAACCCCTCCCAGACGAGTGAAAACAAGGTGTTCTATTTCAGCAAACCGACTGAGAAGATTGAATCTATAAAAGGGGATGGAGTTTTCTGCTGAAGGCTGTAATGTTGGTGAGACGGGGAGTACCGTGTTGCCTGATGTGGCCATGGAGCTAAATTTCCATTTCCAGACCCTCCCGGGCCAGAATTATTTCTAAGTTATGGTTGCCCTTTATGGTCTCATAGTAACGGATGGTTTTGTCGTAAATCTCCTCGAGCTTCTCATCGCTGTAGGATGGTTCGTGGTGGAAGAGAATCAACCGCTTGATCTGAGCTCTCAAAGCTATGTCAACCCCCACCATGGAAGAACTGTGGCCCCAGCCCTCTTTTTCCATGGCGTCCTCGAGAGTAAACTGGGCGTCGAAAACCAGAGCTTCGCTCTCGGCATAAAAATCAATATATTGCTCCAACGCCTTTGGACGAAGGCCCTTGTATTCGGCATCAGTGGCGTAAACGAAAGCTCGTCCACTTTCCTCGATCTTATAAGAGTAAGAACCCCCTGGATGGCGGAGGGAAATACTGCTAACTGTGAATTCCCCTATGTTTACCTTGGCTCCTTCTCCGAGTTGGACAAATTGGAGATCAGCAGACATGGTTTCCAAACTCACGGGAAAATGGTCTGGATGATGTTGGTCCTGAAAACGTTCCTTAATACGTGGATGGCGGCCGTAGACGATGATCTGGTTACCCGGGGCGTAGGCAGGAGTGAAAAAGGGAAAACCCATAATGTGGTCCCAGTGCGTGTGGCTAACCAGAAGGTGAATTATGCCTTGCCCCTGTCCACAAAGGCCCTGCATGAGGTCGATACCGAGTTGGCGGATGCCGGAGCCGGCGTCTAGTATAATCTCAGTATTATCACCTCGAACTTCCACGCAAGAGGTGTTGCCGCCGGTGGTGGTTCTTTGATGATAAGGGAGGGATTTGACGTAGGTCTTTACCGATTGGGCATCATCCAGGTCCAAGCCACTAGCACCGCACAAGGCCTGCACTATCTTGTTTTCAACCTCTGGCGGAGGGATGGGTGCTGGCAGAGAACCTCGCACACCCCAGAATTTCACCTTCATAGGAACCCCATTATAACCGTATAATTCTACTTATTTTTTACCCTCCGGCTGTTAAATCGCCGTAGTCTATCATAAAAATTTTTGCCGAATCAATTCAAAAAACGGCTGATCCTGGTCAATGATGCAAGGACAGAGCATGCAAATCGTGTTCCATAGAGTGACTTTTAGGAAACTTACCTGTCATGGTTCAAGGTCGGTGTTACCAAGAAGTGCAGGGCTTTAACCGGGATAAACTCAAGCTGGGTTTATCCTGTCTGAGAAAACCTGGTCCTGCCCCCATAGAGGGATCTTCGTGGGGCCAATTCAATTTTCAAAGAAAGGACGAGCGCTTTTGGAGTATTGGAGTATCAGAAATTCCAAATTACAAATCACAATGACCAATCCGCCTCCGGCGGACCAAACCTGTTTTGGTCATTGAAACTGGGGACCCGCCCGCAGGGTGGGGAGTCCGGCGGACCAATATTGTAATTTGAAATTTGTTTGTAATTTGGTGCTTGGAGTTTGGGATTTCATTATTTCACCACTCCAGAATAGCGCAACATGAGGGAAAGGCAATGGAAACCCCTTCTGGGTGTAGCTGATTCCTCGGGTCCTAGATTCTTTACTTTTGCCGACGCAAAAATAGTTTGAGCAGCTCTTCCTGGAGGACGTTTTTTTCATCAGGCTGGGGAGATTCAGAGGGAACCGCTGGCTTACCTGCGGCGGATTTGTCAAACTCTTTTCTGGCTCTTGCCAAGACAGTGTCCTTGCGACCAAACACCTGATGAAGCTCTTGGTTAATCTTTTTCTGCTCTTTGGCCTGGGTGTCCTTGAGGCTCTCGGTCGCTTGCAAAGCTTCATATGAGGAAGGGCGTATTCTGGGATCTATGGCAGAAGTTGATTTATCAGTCGGTCGGCGGCGAGCAACGTTGCGGAGTCCTAAGAGGAAAATCAGCGGGATGATCAGGTAAACAATAGTCTTGAACATTTCTCTTCCCTTGGGGTCAGCGAGCCACCTCATTAGTTTTTCTAAAATTTTATCGGCGTCCATTACATGCTTCCCGCGCCAGCCACCAAATCAATTGCGGTGGCAGGTGCAATTGTTAGTCTGATTTAGAATCTTTTTGGAAGACTGTGACCTTTTTTACCTCACTCCTAGCTAGTCCACTAACATTCTAGGGCTAAGTGTTTGGGGTGTCAAGACAGCAGGTTGCAGGCAAGAGACAGGGGGCAGCGAAGCTTAAACATTAGAGATTGTGGACAAGAAGAGGTTGTCTTGTTATAGGAAATAATTGATTAAAACTTTCCAACCGGGACTCTAGTTGAGACGGAGAACAGCAATGATAGACCTACTTGTTGATCCCAAATTTTGGATAAGCCTTTTTTCGGTAACCCTAGTTCAAATAGCCCTAGGTTCAGACAATCTGATTATTATCACTATAATTGCCAACAAACTGCCCTCTGCTCAGCGCAAAAAGGCAATAAACCTTGGATTGTTGTTGGCCATGGGATTTCGTATCCTCTTTCTGTTTATGGTTAGTTACGTTCTCAAGTATGTTACCGGGGTCTTCTACCAGCTCGACACTGGTAGCCCTTCATGGTTTATGCTGCACGCTGAGCTGAGCGGCAAGTCGGTTTTACTCTTTTTCGGTGGACTTTTTTTAATATGGAAAGGTGTCAAAGAGCTCCGATTGAAGTCCAAAGGGTTGGAACAGGAGGTGCAAAAAGCAGATCGATTTAGTCAGGTTGTTCTTCTCATCGCTGGCATGAATCTGTTGTTTTCTGTGGACTCCATTCTCACGGTTGTGGGAATGACAGACCTTTTTCTGGTCATGGTAGGATCGGTGGTTATTTCGGTTGGCCTGATGCTATTTTTTGCCGGGTTCATTTCAGACTACATGACGAGAAACCCTGACTTTGAGATTCTGGGACTTTTCGTGCTCCTGCTTATTGGATTCGTCCTGTTTCTGGAAGGGGGTCACGTTGCCCATCTGACCGTAAATGGTAATCTCTTTCCATATATACCTCAGTGGATCGTTATATTTATCCTTCTATTAATGTTTTCCGTAGATCTCTATCAGAACTGGCTGGAACGCAAAGGCGAGAAGGTTCCCATTCAGCTGCATCGGAGAAAGAGGGCAACCCCGGTGGAGGGATAGAAGCAGCTAAAGGGTTCAAACAATTCCCTCCTCCTGGATCAAAGCGATGACTCGTTTGGCAGCTGCAGAGGGTTTCTCCCTGTGGGACTGAATTTTCAAGTCCGGTCTGGTTGGAGGCTCGTAAGGAGCAGATATGCCGGTGAAGTTCTTTATAATCCCTGCTTTTGCCTTCTCATAGATGCCCTTTTGGTCACGCATGGCGCAGACTACACCGGGGCATTCTACATAGATCTCTATAAATTGGCCTTTCTCCAGGAGGGACCGTACTTTTTGTCGATCCCGGCGATAGGGGGAGATAAAAGCAGTGAGAACTATGATGCCTGCATCAACGAAAAGCTTTACCAATTCACCAATTCGGCGGATATTTTCTTTCCGGTCTCGAGAGGAGAAGGTCAGATCGGAGCCAAGACCGTGACGGATGTTGTCGCCATCAAGTACATAGGTAAGGTGACCCCGGCAGTGAAGCTCCTTTTCCACCAAGTGAGCTATGGTGGATTTCCCCGAAGCGGAAAGACCGGTGAACCAGATCACCGCTCCTTTGTGGCCATTGAGTTTTTCCCGATCCAACCGTGACACGTGCCCATTAAACCAAGTGATGTTGTTCTTCTTGGCAACAGCAGTATTCATTTTCAACCCTTTATTATATAAACCCTAATGTTGCATACCTACACTGCTAAAGAGGGCTCCGGTTCGACATGGGTAGGCTGCCTTAGGGTTGACTATAAATCCTTGACCAGCTCAAAGGTGGGGTGATCAGAGCAGCAATCATGCCACTTACAGTTTTAAGTCAAATATTTAAGTATCTACAAATACTTATTTGATAGTGAGGAATATTGATGCACTCAAAAGATGTTGCGCAAACAACACAGAAAAATACAAATGGTTGCGGAAATTCCACGGGCAGCCTTAGCCCGGATGGCTAAAACCCTCCATGACCAATGGGGAAAAGGTGGATCTAAAGAAGAAAGGACGGGTAGATGAGAGTGCGTCTTTGACAGTGGACTGTCTGAGGTTTTAGCTTGCGGCTGAGTCCAGCCTTTTACTGCGGGGGCATGGCTTGCTGGCGCTCCAGCCTGACGCCCTCGGGCACTTCCAGGGCAAACCAAGAAGGCTTCAGCGGTTGATTAACCTGGATATTGGTGAAGGTTATCTCATTGATATTTCCCAAAGGATCTTCGGTTTGGATACCAACCACGAGATGAGATTGGGGATCTATGAACAGGGTAATCTGGGAAACCGGCGATTCAGATTCACGAGGCAAGAGCAGCAACCTGTGACGCGGAGGTGGGCCAGATTCGCTCGGGAGTTGGGTGACGTTGAACATCTCTCTCAACTGCCCCAAGCCAGAGAAAAAACTGAGGACCACAGGGGAGTTGATGATCTGATCAGCATCGTAAAGGTATATTGTTTTTTCTTCTGGGACATATAACCAGGCCTTGTCTTCATTTATGATAAATTGCTGCCTGGGCTGCTCATAGTCCCAGCGTATGGCACGGGGCTTGAGAAAAAAGAGTCTGCCTCTTGCTGAAGTACCCATACTCGTAGCCCGTGAGCGGGTTTTCTGGTGAAAATCGGCACTCAAAGAGTGGGTCTGGTCGTATTTTTGTTGGATTTTTGCAATGAGCTCGCTAGTAGAGCCAGCGGAGAGAGGTGTGACGGAGACAAAGGCGACGAAGGCGAGGAAGACGACAAATGCGCAAAGTGCAGTTAATAGCGAGACGGGAAATCGGGCGAGACGGGAGGTCGGGAGACCAAGGAAGTTAGATTTGATTGAATTTTGATGACCCAAGTGTATCACGTCTCGCTCGTCTCGCTAGCCTCACTCGTCTCGCTCAAGGGCAGCGCCCTTACTTCGGTGGCAGTACCTCCCTCGGCCTGACTCCGTCTGTAGCACTTACTAATCCCTGGCGCTCCATCATCTCAATCATGCGAGCTGCCCGGTTGTATCCCACCCTCAACCTTCGCTGCAGCATTGAAATGGAAGCCCGGCGGGTTTCCATGACGATCTGGACAGCCTCGTCATACTTTTCATCCATTTCATCCTCAATGTCCAGCTCTTCGGTTTTGTCGGTATAGTTCAAAATGGTGTCGTCATAGTCTGGTTTTCGCTGTTTGCGCAGAAAATCAGTCAAGCGCCTGATCTCAGATTCTGAGGCAAAGGCACCATGGATACGCTGCAACTTTGCGGTTCCTGGAGGCAAGAGGAGCATGTCACCGGCCCCCAGCAAAGCTTCCGCTCCGTTGGCATCCAGGATGGTGCGGGAGTCGGTCCTCGAGGAGACTTGAAAAGATATGCGCGCCGGGATATTGGCTTTGATGATGCCGGTGAGTACATCGACCGAAGGTCTCTGGGTGGCAAGGATGAGATGAATGCCAGCAGCTCGTGCCATTTGAGCCAGTCGAATGATGGATTCTTCCACCTCACGAGAGGCGACCATCATTAAATCGGCAAGTTCATCAATAATAATAACTATATAGGGAAGTAACCTCTCCTCGTCTTCCTCGGACTCCTCACCTACTGGTGGGCTCACCTGTCTAGGCTTGATGGTTTTGGCTTTTGCCAACACCTGATTATATCGCTCTATGCTCCTAACTCCTCGGATGGAAAGGAGTTCATAACGTTTTTCCATCTCCGCCACCGCCCATTTGAGGGCAGTATTTGCCTTCTTGGGATCTGTGACTACTGGATGGAGGAGGTGAGGGATCCCCTCATAGGAAGAGAGTTCGATCCGTTTGGGGTCTATGAGCAAAAGCCTTACTTCATCAGGGGTGGCTCGATAAAGGAGGCTTATGGTAATAGCATTGAGGCAAACGCTTTTGCCGGTGCCGGTGGCACCGGCAATGAGCAGATGGGGCATTTTGGCCAGATCGGTGACTACCGGTTTTCCCATGATGTCTTTGCCCAGGGCTAATGTCAACTTGCCTTGAGCATTCCTATACTCAGAGCTATTGATAACCTCCTGTATGACCACTGGTTGGCGGTTGACGTTAGGGATTTCTATGCCCAAGGTTCCTTTCTTGGGAATTGGTGCCACAATTCGAATACTTGCTGCTTTTAGGGCTAGGGCCAAGTCATCGGCCAGACTAACAATTTTACTTATCTTAATCCCTGGCGCCGGCTTGAATTCATACATGGTAATGATCGGCCCAGGAGAAACCTCCGTCACTTCTCCTACAACCCCGAAGTCGGACAGTTTCTTTTCCAGGATGCGGGAGTTCATTACCAGGCTTTCCTGATCCGGGGTCTCCACAGAATGCTCTGCTGAGTCCAGCAGGGCGACACTCGGGAGTCGAAACTCACCTGCCACTTCCATGAATCTGAACTGGGCCTGTTCATGTTCCAGAATTTCTGCCTTTTTTTCTTTTTGCCTTTTAACAACTGGAGCTTTAGTGGTGGCTCTGCGGTGTGGTTCACGTTTTTGCTCACGCTGATCTCTGATGTTCCGGATGATCTGCCATAGCCTGGTTAACCCTGCATTCAGGGCAATGGCGCTGCGGGCAAGGGAAATTGAAGTGGCCAATAGAACAGCCACTATGGCCAGCAACCAGAGAACCAGGTAGGCTCCCATGGGTTTGAGATAAAATTGAAGATATTTCTTCAGTACCAGTCCCAGTACTCCGCCACTTCCCGGCAAAGATTCGCCCCAGAGCTTGAGGGAAGGCCAATAGAGGGTTGCCAGACCACTTGAGGCAACGATGAGCAAGGTACAACCAATGGCGAGTAGCAGTGGATGTGAACCTTCCCGGGGCAGAAAAAGCCAAACAGCACCGAGGAGAAGAAAGATGGGCAGCCAATATGCGCTTATTCCTGCTGTCACCAAGAGGATAGCTGCAATATTAGCACCTACAATTCCTACTGCATTCTGGACCGGATGCAGACCCCCAGAAGCGGTCAATATTGTTGGGTCACTGTTGTGATAAGTAACTAAGCTGAGAAATAGCAATAGTGCCAGCCCCAAGAGGCAAAGTGCGGTAATTTCTCTTGCTTTAGGGTCTAATTTGGACAACATGTTCTTGTCCGTCACTTTCTATATTTAAGTCTGCCTTGGCAAAAGGACACCTTGTCCTTTTCGGTCTAGAGATAATCCCGGAGGTGGAGAATTTTCCACTCTTCATACTAGAGGTTACCTATGGTGTCAACTGCGATGCTTTGCCCAACCAAGCATTAACCACTGAGCAGAGAAACTCGTAAAGGGCAAAGGGGGGATGGTGCCGTGATACATTCGGAGCATCCTAGTCAAATGGATCTCGCCAAGAATGCCAAGATGCATTGTATGGCTCTTCCGAAGTTTGCTTGGATAGCATAAGAAAGACTTAGATTGGCCAGTAAGGACTCCTCGGCAACGATGCATATTCGCATCAGTCGGAATGGGGCTAATGGCTTTGCAACATGGCTGCCGCCGATGCAGATGATAGTCATTCCAGCCTGCCAGAGCAAAACACCGGCGGCTCAGATGCAATTTGCCTCGGAGCACCTCCTGTCCAAGGGAAATGATAACATCAATGGCTAATAAGTGCTCATCCGAGTAAATTCTGGAAGAACCAATTTTTTTTAAGAGCTGATCCGTGCATAGGTGATGATTCATCTAAGCTTTGAGTCCGCCACAAAAGGAGGGCTTCTTAACGGTTCAGGTTGGCCCTTCTCCTCTGGAGGGAGCTTTTCTTGAATTCTTCGGCGAATTTCGGAGATCAACCAATCTCTACTCTGTGGAGTGATATCCGCGGTGGGTACAGGCTCACCAATATATACCTTAACGAGCTGAGGGCGAACCCTGAACCCCTTTTTGGGAAGAATCGAAAAAGCTCCACTGATGCTTACTGGAACGATGGGACGCTTGGATTTGATTGCAAGGTGAAAGCCGCCCTTTTTAAAGGACTGCAGCTTACCGTCCAAGCTGCGGGTTCCTTCGGGGAAAATAACAACAGAGGTTCCCTCCCGAACCCGGGCCGCCGCCAGATCAATGCTTTTGAAGGCTTCTTTGCGGTTGCTGCGGTCGATGGAGATGTAACCAGCGCCTTTCATGGCAGCACCGAATATGGGAATGCGGAATAGCTCTTTTTTGGCGAGCCAGCGAAACTGAGTGGGCAGATAGCCTAGTATAGTGAAGATGTCGAACTGACTTTGATGGTTGGCGGCGAATACATATGCTTCTTCCGGATTGATGTTGTCCAGTCCCTCCACCTGTACTTTCACCCCACTAGTAAACAGCATGATCCGGGACCAAAGCCGACCTACCAAATGAGAACCATTGCCAGTGCGAGTTACTAAAGCGGCGCAGATGGCAGCAATACTGCAAAAGACTGTAACCACAAACAGTATGAGGTAGAAGAGCAGAGAACGGAGCATTTACCACCTAGGGTTAACCCGGATGTCTCATGAACCGCAATTGATAGAACATCCAGGCTAGTAAGTTTCGAGGTATGTTAAAATGATTGGTGGTCTGCGTCAAGCTTATCGCTGCGTATTTCTTTGCTTGATTTGGATTAACAGAATTGATATTTTCACAAATTACACCTGTGGTAAAGGGCATAATATTTTCGTCTCGTATTTTCGCCCTTGACAATCTTGAAGTGGTAGGGGTTACCACCATTCTACCTCCATGGGGTATCTTTTTAGTTTTGAGATGGTATTTATGCGCTATTATCCTATCTTCCTTAAAGCAGAAAACTTGCCTTGCCTGGTAGTGGGTGGCGGAGAAGTAGGGGCCCGCAAGGTTCAGACGCTTCTGAGCTGTGGGGCCTCAGTGGCGTTAGTTTCGCCTGAGGTGGTGAAGTGGCTGGCGGAAAAAATCCAGGAAGGGGTTGTTGAGTTGGTGGGAAAACATTATGAAGAAAAACAACTCGAGGGATGCTCCTTGGTAATCGCCGCTACCGACGATCTCGAGCTCAACAGTCAAATAGCGAGAGATGCGGAAAAACGTGGACTCCTTTGCAATGTGGTTGACTATCCCCAGGAGGGCAATTTCATCCTTCCCGCCTTGATCCAACGCGGCGCTCTGACCTTAGCTATTTCAACCTCGGGTAAAAGCCCGGCCTTAGCACGTCAAATCCGTGAAGATCTGGAGCAGCGTTTCGGGCCTGAGTACGGTGAGGTTCTTGAGATAATGGGAGCGGTACGCAACCGCCTGCTCAGTGAGAGTCAGGACTCTCGAGCCAACAAGGAAAAATTTGATCGCCTGGTAAAATCAGAGTTGCTTGAGCTGGTGCGGAGACGGGATTTTGCGGCGGTTGATAACATTTTGCAGACAGTCCTGGGATCGGACTATTCACTCAAAGAGTTGGAGATTTCCTGGTGAATGAGTCCCTTTTTCTCTTCTCCATTGCTACCACCCTGCTGTATTCAGTGGGGACGGTTGGTTATCTTATCTACGTTGTTCGCACAGAATTGGTCATCCACCGGATCGCCTATGGTTTTCTCCTGGCAGGATTTCTCAGCCACTCTCTAGGTCTAGCCTTACTTATAGGTCAAATAAAGCAGCTGCCGGTAACCACCTTGCCCCAGAGTTTTTCCCTTTTTGCTTGGGCCATTGTGGGTAGTTATCTCGCCTTTCAACTGAAATTTAACATCCGAGTCCTGGGAACTTTCGTCTCACCTTTGGCCGTAATATTCATGATCCTGTCATCTGCCATCCCGGGACGGATAATTCCCGATAGCCAACTATTCAAGAGTTTCTGGCTGACCCTACACGTAACGACCATCTTTATCGGTAATGCCATCTTTGCCCTGGCCTTCTGCGCAGGCATTATGTACCTCCTTCAGGAAAGACAGATTAAGACAAAGAGTTTTGGACTTCTTTATCGGCGGCTGCCTTCTCTTGAAACGCTGGATTCGCTCAACTATGTTTGCCTGACTTTCGGTTTTCCCCTTATCACCATCGGGCTTATCTCAGGTTTCATTTACGCCGGCGCTGTCTTGCATTCTTTCTGGCATTGGGACCCAAAGGAGATTCTCGCGGTGCTTACCTGGCTGATCTATGCGGTGCTACTCCATGAACGGTTAGCTGTGGGGTGGCGTGGCCGACGGGCAGCTATCATGGCAATTATCGGTTTCAGTATTATTTTGGTAACCTTTGTTGGTGCAAGTCTCATACTCAAGGGCCATCACAGTTTTAAGTTTGTTTAGTTAAAGGTTATGGATCGTATAGTTCTCATTGGACTGAACCATAAAACCGCCCCGGTGGAAATCCGGGAGAGGTTTAATGTTGTTTGTGTGGATAGCAAGGGGCCGCTGTCCGATCTGGCCCTAATCCGCTCACTGAGGGAGTCTTTTTATCTTTCTACCTGTAACCGAATGGAAGTGCTATTCACCACCCCGAGATTGGATGAGGGCATCAGTGCTGTGGTAGGTTTGCTGGCGCAAATTTATGGTCAGACTGGGGCGGCACTAAAACCCTATCTCTACACCTATATTGACCAGGATGCCGTCAAGCACCTGTTTAGAGTTGCTTGCAGTCTGGATTCTATGGTGGTGGGCGAACCTCAAATCCTGGGTCAGATCAAGGATGCTTACCGCCAGGCTACTGAGGCCAAGGCATCTGGAGTTATCCTCAACAGGCTTCTTCACAAGTCATTTTCGGTAGCCAAGCGGGTGCGTACAGAGACCCGAATAGGAAGCAGCGCAGTTTCGATCAGCTATGCGGCGGTGGAGCTTGCCAAAAAGATATTCGGAGAGTTGCAAGGGAAAATAGCGCTGCTTATTGGTGCCGGAGAGATGGCTGAACTGGCGGCGGAACACCTTCTTAACAATGGGGTCGAACGTATAGTCATAGCCAACCGCACTCTAGAGAGAGCCATGGCTTTGGCCAAAAGGTTCAAGGGCGTCACAGTGCCATGGGAGGAATTATTAGAGGAGCTAAGAAAGACTGACATCATCATCAGCTCTACAGGTTCTTCCGAGCCCATTTTGACCAGTAAGCAAGTAAGGAAGCGAATGAGGGCACGGCGGAACCGGCCGCTGTTCTTTATAGATATTGCAGTGCCCCGAGACATCGATCCCGATGTAAACCACATAGACAACGTATATCTATATAATATCGATGATTTGCAAGGTATTATTGAGGTTAATCGGGCCGAGCGGATCAAAGAAGCGGGGAGGGCGGAGCACATTATTGCAGCTGAGGCGCTGAAATTTGACGCATGGCTGCGAACACTCGAGGTTGTTCCCACCATTGTCTCCCTGCGAGAGAAGGCGGAGCAGATTAGGGAAGTTGAAGTTCAAAAGACTGTCAGCCAACTCGATTCTCTCTCCAAAGGGGAGATTGAAGCCATTCATGTTCTGACTCAGTCTGTGGTGCGTAAACTGCTTCATGATCCCATTCTTTTCCTCAAACGAATCAGTACCAGGTCGCGTAAAGACTTTTACCTGGACGTTGCTCGCAAATTGTTCCATTTGGATGAGGACCAGCCTGAGACGGAAGAGGGAGAGGATCAGCTATCGCTTGATTCAGACAAAGCGTCGTGATAGTGTGGAAATTAATATAAACTTTGAAGGTTTAATCTAAGAGCGGAGGGTTGGCGTGGCAGACATCATTGAGTTGGAAAAGCGGCGCCAGCAGCAACAAAGCGAAAAAACCGACGGGCTGAACGAAGAAAAGTTCGAGGTGCTAAAAAAGGTCCTTCAATGCGCCCGGTGTCAGCTTAAATGCTCCAGGTGTGGCACGCAGATCGAGAAAGCCGAGAATAGACAGCGTTCCCCATTGCCTTACCCACTGTGCTCCGGCTGTGGTGACGAATACAAGGTTTACCTCGAACTCACCGAAGGAGAGTCGGCAGGCGGACGCTACTGGCACAATCAGGAATGGATGGAAATCTGGCGGACCTGGTTGCAGCATCAGAAAGCTCTGGATCACTACCGCAGTTCTAAAGAGTTCATCAAGTTATTGCACGAGTTCGAGGGTCTTTGGTAGGAACTCGTGGTCGGGGATAGGAAGGAGCGATATATGATTGGCGGAATCGGCATGCCCGAATTGCTGGTAATCCTGGTGATTATTTTGATAATTTTTGGTGCCGGGAAGTTACCAGAAATTGGTGCAGGACTCGGTAAAGGTATCAAGAATTTCAGGAAGGCATCCTCTGGCTCGGAAGAAGTGGAAGACAAAACCGAGAAAGCCAAAATTGAAGAAAAGAAGGAGGATGTCTAACCTCTAAAGCAATAGTAATTAACGGCTAGACAATATGTATAGTTGGATTTACAGTCCCTCCCACAGAGTAGAAAGAGTAGGATAGGGCACAGCCTCAGCTGCAATTCCACAGACCTTACCCCCCCATGCTCACACCCTTGCCACGGAAATTCATCAAACATCCGGGCTAGAAGGGAATATCGTCATCCGGTTCCGGTAAGTCAGGTGCATCCACATCTGCCGGCGGAAACTCCCTTTCGGAGGAGCTTTCCCGGGGGCCGCCGAGCATTTGCATGCTGGCAGCGACAATTTCCGTGGTCCAACGCTTGTTGCCGTCCCGGTCTTCCCAGGAGCGGGTTTGAATTCGGCCCTCGATAAATACTTGTCTGCCCTTAGTTAGATACTCGCCGCAAATTTCTGCCAGTCTTCCCCAGGCAATAACCCGATGCCATTCGGTGCGTTCTCCCTTTTCTCCTTCCCTGTTGGTCCAGACTTCGTGGGTGGCCAGCCTCAAAGTAGCTTTGGCAGTGCCGCTAGGGGTGTAACTCAACTCCGGATCAGCACCCAAGTTCCCAATCAAAAGCACACGATTTAATGAAGCCATCTTTACCCTCCCTCTGAGCTTTAGGGATTCTATCATATAAAACCAGCAGAACAAGAAGGAAATGGGACTGAGGTTGGCAGAATTCTTGCTTATGTAAATGTAAACTTTCCATCATGTAATAATAGAACAAGTGAAGAACGATGTTCGGTCGTGTCCGTAAATTTCTCACTAACGACGTTTGGCTGATTGAAGTCGACAAACTTCCGCGCCTTAAAGCTATAATATACAAACAGCTGCAGCTAGCAATTTATATTTGGCGGGAGTTTTGGCAGGATAGCAGTTTACTGCGAGCCTCGGGTCTCACCTATACCACACTTTTAACCTTGGTGCCTCTACTGGCCCTCATGTTTGCTCTCCTAAAGGGGCTTGGGGTGCAAAAAGCGCTTGAGCCCTTTTTCCTTGAGAGGCTAACAGGCGGATCCCATCCAATTACCGAACGTATAATGGAGTATGTTTCCCACATTCATGTGGGCTCCCTGGGTACTCTGGGAATAACCTTTCTTTTTCTTACTATGATTCTGGTGCTAACCAATATTGAAATGGCCTTCAACCAGATCTGGCAGGTGGATCGTGGCAGACCTTGGCTGAGAAAATGCAGCGATTATCTAGGTCTGGTGGTGATTCTGCCGGTGGCAATGTTCGTGTCCGTGAGTTTGATGACTTTTGTCAAGAGTCACCTGGTAACCCAGGAACTCCTGAGCATAGATCTCCTGGGCCGAATATATGTCTACCTACTAAAAATAGCCCCTTTCTTTGTCATGTGGTTGGCCTTTTCCTTTATATATCTTTTCATGCCCAACACGCGGGTTAATCCCATCTCCGCCTCTGCTGGCGGCATCATAGGTGGAACCCTCTGGCAGCTTTGTCAATGGGCCTACATCCATTATCAGTTTGGTTTTAGAACCTATGGCGCAATCTACGGGGCCCTTTCACAGCTTCCTATGCTGCTTATCTGGATATTCGTCAGCTGGATTATTTTACTATTAGGGGCAGAGATTGCCTTTGCCCACCAAAATCTGGCACGGTTCCGTTTAAGGCAGCGCTGGCGAGCTCAACCCACGGTGAACAGAAGCTACTGGGGCCTGCAATTGCTGCTCCTGGTCTGTGAGCGCTTCGAGGCGGGCAAGTTGCCTCCAACCATAACGGAACTGGCGGAGGAGCTAAGAGTCCCAACAGATGAGACCAGAGCGCTTTTAGACATTATGCAAAAAAAAGGGGTTTTGAGAGCTGTTGGTGAGAATGGTTACGAAGTTCTTCCAGCTAAGGACATGAAGCACCTTATGGTTTTTGATTTGGTGGAAGGGTTGGAACAAAGAGAATCCCTCCCCGAAACCGTAGCAACTGAAGGATACGGAAAGATTATTTTGGAGGTGCTAAAACTCGTGCGTGAGGAGGGTAAAAAGGGAGTTGAAGATCTCAGCCTGGCCCAACTGTTGGCCAGATTCAAAGAGGAATTTGCTTCTGTAGAAGATGGGACTGGTGATGTTGAG
>JAJDNT010000257.1 GCA_022340515.1 Deltaproteobacteria bacterium | reverse complement strand
AACCTAGACAAGGGAAACCAAATGGTAGGTGCCATCCTCATGCCTATCCACCCGCATACCATAGGCACCAACAATCTCCTGTATGGACCGCCCGAAGAAGAAGTCGAGTTCCTCCACTCGGAAGCCACCTTTCTCTGTCAGCACAGCCCGAAGGGCCGTATCGTATCGGAGTATCTCAAGAATTCGGTCTAAGGCTGCCTCATCTCCTCCTTGATCAATTATGCTGAATGCATTATCCAGTTCCTCTGGGCTGCAGCGCTCGTCGTGGACATGGATCAGTTTTAGTTTGGCCTCATCACCCTCTAGGAGATAACGTCGGGAGAGTTTTTCCATATGCAAAAGCATGTTTAAAGATTCAGGATCCCAGCAAGCTTGCAGCTTACACTGAAGCGGTCGGTGTTGGTAAATGGCACACTCCCGGTCCTGCTCCGAATAGAAAATGCACTGGCCATTCTCCGGTTTTTCTCTGATCTTGATGGCCTCTTGCTGGACCATACCCAGTTTGCCTTCGGCATTGAGCTTCGCTCTTTCACCCTTTCTCAAAGTATAGAGGTCTTGGGGTGAAAGAATTCCCTGAATCACCAGGTCAGTGTCTTCCAGGTGGAGGGAAGGGCTACCGTGAAGGCAACACTCACCACAACGGAGGCAATAAGGTCTGCTGGCATAGGCAATCTCAACAAGGTGGTTCATCAAAATTTTCCACTCTCGGGTGCGAACTTGAGGGTTGAGAATTTCCCAAGTGCCTTCCAGATTCTGGTACCAATGTTCCTCTCTGAGCAGTTGGATGAGTTGCTTAAAGTGCTCTTCCACATGGAGGCTCAAGAGTACCTGGCGAAGTGCAAGCTCGACAGCTCTGACGAAATCCTTTTTTCCACCCGAATCAAGAAGCTTCGTGATTTCGGTAAGATTGTTGTTGGTCGGATTGCTGATCTTCTGTTTCATCTTTATGGAGCCTCATCTAAGTTGAGATAAAATGTAGCAGTTTCATTGGCGGAGGCGGAGTTAACATTTCTTTGTCGAAAGGCTTTCATAGGCTTCTTTGATTTTAATAAAGGATTTCTCGTCACCTCCGATATCTGGGTGTGCCTTTTTTGCAAGCTTTCGGTAATGGCGGGTTAATTGCTTGAGGTCCATGTTGCGAAGTTCTTCTTGGGTAATGCCGAGGCATTGGCAGGCCTCTTTATCACCCATAGTTGCAACACCGGAGGAGGAGGACCGTCTATAAAATTGATGGCGCCACTTAAATTCCTGCATATACTCATCCCAGGCCAAACCTGGGTCGAAGGTATGGTCAAAATAAAGAATGACATATTTCATCAGATAGGGATGCAGAGAAGTGGGATCAGTAAAGTCGACGCCCTGGAAAAAGGCCTCGTCTGAGTTAATTTTGCAGATTTCCTCCACAAAATGGTGGTCGACCTGGAGAGGATCCAGTATTTCAGGCTGATGGCGGGTCAGCAAGTGGCTAAAGTAGGTTTGTAAACGGAGGGCAGCATAGAGATAACGACGGATTTCACTAGGATGAAGGATGTGCTCCTTTGCATCGATGATGTTTTCTATTTCATCTCGGCTTTTTTCAAAAAGTACACTGAAAAACTTCAGCGGCACTTCGTCCAGATTGCCCACATTAACCTGGCCGCAGCGCAGGTAGTGTAGTCTGCTCTTATCAAAAGAGTGTAGAGCCCGCTGGTGCTTCAGTATTTCTTGGCCAGAACAAGTGCGCCATTGTTGGAGTCTGCTTTTTGGTCTTTCGAAGTTTTCGATGATGCGTCGAATATGAGGATCAAGGAAAGGCTTGAAAATCTCCTCCAAGTCGTCGGTGGAGTAGGTTGCGCCTTTGTCCTGAAGTGTTTCCTCCAGTTCCTCCTTAAAGTAAAAGCTGTTACCCCCGAAATACTCAATGTAATCGCCGGGATATCGGCCCAGGTCCATCAACTCGCGGTGCCTCCAGCAATTTTCATCGTGGTAGGATTCACAGAGGACATAGTGGTAATGGCCGCTTAAAGATTGTCGCTTTAGATACAAGGTAAAAAACCTCTAGATAGCTACATAGGTGTCAGCAAAAAACCGTTGAAGTAATGAAAAATTTTAAAGCAAATTATTATAACTCGATTCGCCCCGGAAATGAAGAAAGACCCTTTGATTACCCTGGGTCAAGTCGCTCCAGGGTACTTCGTCGGAGAGAGCATATGTTGGTTCTGGCAGGGGGGTCTGTTTGCCAGGATTTCAATAATTGGAAAAATGAGGCTTATTTCCCGAAGTTTACATAATATACATTATCAGACGCAAAATCTGAACAAAAATAAGAGGGTCGGGCACGAAGCCCGACCCGGGGCAACACATCTAGACTTGTAGAGAGCAGCCACTATTAGCCTTCCACACTCGGCGGATAGCAGCCATATCTCTCAGAGGCAAACTTGAATTATCTACACGCAGCCTGTAGGTTTGGGCAGTCCCGCCATCTTACAGGCACCTTTACCAGGTCCAGAGGGGAAAAGCTCATATATATACTTGAGCTTGTAACCGGTTACCTTGGTGAGGATCCTCACCATGGGAGCAATACCATGCTTTGAGTAGTAGTCCTGCAGAACGTGGATTACCTTCCAGTGCTCTTCGGTCAGTTCCGCAATGCCCTCGGTGCTTTTTACGTAATCAACCCACTCGGGGCACCAACTTTCAAAAGCATCGATGAAGCCGTCTTCATCAATCTCGAACGTTTTGCCAGCATGCTCAACTGTTGCCATGAAATTCACCTCCTGATGTTATTAGCGGACTCCGTCACCAACCCCAGTGTTGGTAGTCCGGTGGTCCATTTTACTTTTATTCTTCGAAGTATTACCTCTTAACTCCCGTTGATATGCTAAGGCCCGGCGGATCAAGCCCTCGGCCCATTCCGGTGTACCGACGGCGTGCACATGCGAATAGGTGGCCAGTGTATTTTTATAACACACTCCATCCTTTCGGTCCATAATGCCAGACCCTCTCTTCATGGCGAATGCCAATGATTCAGGGGTGTGGTCGAAGCGGGTCACCCGGGAATAATGAAATTCGTGCCCTTTCAAGGTGGTTCCCACTGGATAAAAAGGATTTGTATTTACCACTTCCAGCTCAGTGTAGCCGTGCCCTTGTGGCTTTTTCTCTAGCTGAAAGTCCATGGGCAGAGCTTGTACCATAGGATAGGTGTTGCCTTTAATCTTCAAGCTTCGTCCCAGGTACATGAGGCCACCGCATTCAGCGTAAACCGGCAGCCCAGCCTCAATTGCCGATTGGAGTCCACCTCTCAGCTGATCATTGGCAGCTAATTGCTCCGCATGTGTCTCCGGGAAACCGCCGCCGATATAGAGCCCATCCAGTTCGGGGAGAAAGGTGTCATGCAAGGCGTTAATAGTTACCAAGCTAGCTCCCCTTCTTTCAAGGGCCTCGAGATTTTCAGGATAGTAGAATTGAAAAGCAGAATCCCTGATAATCCCGATAGTTGGCTGGCGATAAGCCTTACTCACCCTCCCACTGGGGCGAACTGGTTGCCAGTTCAACGGGGGAGCCTGGTTTGCAATCGCTATTACCTTTTCCAGGTCCAAATAACGCTCTACGATCTGAATCCGGGCAAGAATGGCCTCCCTTGCTTCAGGATGCTCAAGGGCGGTGACCAAACCCATATGGCGCTCAGGGAAATCATCGCCCTTGAGCTTGGGAATGGTACCCACTACCGGAATCCCACAATAACGCTCGATTGTGGTTTGCAGCATCTCCTGGTGGCGGGGCCCTGCCACTCGGTTCAATACTACACCCTGGATGGGAACTTCAGGGTCGAGATGCTGACAGCCCAGTACAGCCGCAGCGGCAGTACGGGTGACCATGGAACCATCTACCACCAGAATCACCGGCGCCTGTAACAATTTGGCCAGTTCGGCGGTGCTACAGGAACCGTCAGCGTCCATTCCGTCAAAAAGGCCTCGATTACCTTCAATGACAGCGCCCTGCGCCTTTTGAGTGTGTTGCCGGAATGAGTCGAGGATTTGTTCCCTGCTCATCATGTATTGATCCAGATTATAGCAGGGCTGACCGGCAGCCAAGGCCAGCCAACCCGCATCGATATAGTCTGGACCCTTCTTGAAGGGAACGACCTGCCCTCCCCTCTGTTGCCAGGCGGCTATCAGTCCCAGAGAAAGGGTGGTTTTTCCTGAACCCCCGCGCAGTCCTGCTATGACTACACGCGGTCGCTTGTTCTCCATATTTTCCTAAACTGTGGATTTCTAGTAGTGCGTTCCGTACTTACCATTTCCGTTACAGACTAATTGGAAACTCGGTCTACCCCGGCCAAGTCACCTTCGATCTATGGGAAGTCTCACCTCCTCTCTCAATGCATCCGATAGGTTGCAACAAACCCCATTATTCAACCTGCTCTAACCGATTGGCAGCTAACAAGTGCACAGATAGAGGGAGGAAATAGACACAGTGAAAAACATTCGTGAATCAATTCACTCAGTAATTTACCTGTTTGTATAAACTGTCCTTTGAGTTTTGTCAATCAAAATAAAATCAGGAAAATAAGCGCGGCGGGATCAAGACGAGGAGGAAGTCTCAGCAGATAAAAACCACCTTGCTGAGCGAAATGGGGTCATTCACCCCTGCCCCGAGATCGAACACAGCGGAAGTGCTCGAAAAGGGTTAGCCTACTAATTCACCTGTGAAACTCGCCTTGACTCCTGAGGTCTTTTATCCAGTGGGAGCAGCGATACCAGGTGCAGCGCTCCCAACAAGTTCTCATCTGTGCAACGAGAGTGTTATTGGGTTGAAGAGAAGACTGTCCCTGCCCCCGGCGGTCTCAGTCTCGTTGCGGCAAGCCAGACAGAACTATGCCGATAATAAAGTGAATTGCCCATGCTTAACGATGGTAACTACTGTCTCTCGCATTGCCACCGAAGTGCAGGTGAGCGCGGCAAAGGAAAACCTTTGGCAAAGACCTAATCGCCTCTTCCCTTCTCTTCCTTATCTAGGTCAGCTTGTGTCCCAGGTAACATGTATAAAGTAGTGCTCCCGCTGGACCAGAATGTGAGCTTGCCCTCTTCTACCATCTGGTTAATGATCTTTTTTACTTGGCGCATCTTCAAATCGGGAAGGGCTTTGCAAAGTTCATTGAAATAATGCTTAGTCTTTCCCTTTTTGCCGGCCATGTAATCAAGAATCGCCTGTTTTTCTGCGTCGCTCATTCTTTCCTCCTGTCAAGGGCCCTCTGGTCAGATGAAAGTGAAAGTATTCACTCAGTATCAACTAATTTCTATAGACCCCTTACCGCTGTTTGTCAATGAAAAAAAGGGTATGTGTTCTATCTTGGTCTTACCGAGAAAAAGCCCGAGAACTCTCCTTGCTGCCAGGATGGCTAACTTGGAAAGCTGCACCAGCCCGATCTTCCTTGAAATCACACCAACCTGAGCCGTTTTGTCCACAAGCGGTGGGTTCGGGGCCAGGAATTGTGGAGCATCAGAGGAACACGGGAGCACAAAACATAATAAGGCTTTGTCCCTGAGTTCAGCCAGACAGCATCAAGGTAATCCTCTGCACTACTACTGGGAACATCAGACTGTTGATGTTATTAGTTAGTAGACCTTACTCCGCAGATCTTTGCCCTTAAGTGGGTTATAAAGCTTCGTGATTGCAAATTTCATCACGTCTAGAGTCTTGGTTTGCATGATCACATCCATCAGAGTAAGCTGAGCCTCGTCCGGCAGCACGCACGCATTTGTTTCATCAAACTCCAGGTCAGGGAAACCCTTGAGAAGCTTCTTGTGTTCCTTTGGGCCTACCGCAACCTGGACGGCCTTTTTCCCTTCTATTTCCTTAATGAAATCACCCAGGCCGAGCTCTTGAATTTTTTTCTGCTCTTCCTCGCCCAAGAAAAGATTGATGCAGTAGTCAGCCATGCGCGCACCTCCTGTTGGTAAAATTTGGTGATGGTATGTTATTGTTGAAAATTCCCAGCCTAATCACCTCAGTCCTTAACAATACGGGCTTTTCTTATAGTACGCAGTCGGCCCTATTGTCAAGATTTTTGCAGCCCTGCTCTGCCTTACTCCTTTGGCTCCGATCTTGACATCAAAGAGGCTGAAGGTTAGGCTCAAGCATGTTTGTCGGAAATGTACTGGAACTTTTGCGTACGGGAGGCAAAGCAAGATGAGTACATATGTGATCCATCCACTGGTGGTGGGCATCAATCAGACGGATCAGGGAATCATGACCTATCAAAAAGGATACGGCAAACGAATCTTTCTACCCATTTATGTTTTTTACCTAGAGGGCGGTGAGCAGAAGATCCTGGTTGATACTGGTATGGAGGAATTCATGGTGCCCCCAGGAGCGGAGGAGCAAACAGGTCTCAGGATCATGGAATTTGAAGAGGCCCTGGACACAGTAGGCCTCAAACCTGAGGACGTGGATATTGTAGTCCAGACTCATCTGCACAACGATCACTGCGAGAACACCTACAAGTGCACAAATGCCAAAGTCTACGTGCAACAGGCCGAGCTAGACTTCTTCAAAACGCCCCACCCTATTGATCATCGTTATTATTCAGATTTGTTGGATGAATCAGATGTGGTGACTGTGGAGGGAGATACGGAAATTGTTCCGGGTGTGCGGGTAATCTTCACCCCCGGGCACACTCCCGGGGGACAATCAGTTGCGGTGGAGACTAAAGATGGAACCGCAATCATTACAGGTTTCTGTTGCAATCAAGAGAACTTCCCCACTGTAGGACCGGTGGTGACCCCGGGTGTACACACCGACGCCATAAAGGCCTACGAGAGCGCTCAGCGGGTGAAGGAGATGGCAGATATCATTATTCCAATTCATGACATAGGTGTTGGGCTTAGGGGTTTAATTCCGTCCTGAGTGCCAAGACCGACCCCCTTGGGTCGAATACAGGCCGGGCCACCTACGTGCTGGTGGTTTCAAAGGAAGAAACGGACGCCCTCTATAGAATAACTCATGTTTTTTCAAGGAAGAAACATTCACTTAACTGACACTAGTGCAGCGACCGATGCCATTTGTGTGGCAAACCGCACCCTAGCCAGGGGTGAACCTGTATACCGCTGGCATGGTCCAAAGACCCCCTTTGCTGACCCTGGTGCTCTCATTTTTCCCGGAAAAACAACCCAAGTCTTCCCTGGGATAGCATTGTTGCAGCTTGCCGGGGATGACCTCGATCATCTTGTACTCCTCAAACCCGGGCGAGTGGCCCTGCTTTGGGATAAATCCTTTCTCTGGGGTTACATGGCTTTCTGTACCTTGAGAGAGCTCGGTTTTTGCTTTGACTTACTCACGGCGGCGGATGTGCGCAGTGAGGCATTAAGCCGCTACCAGCTTTTGGTAGTTCCCGGTGGTTGGGCCAGCCTCAAATGCGAGGAGTTGGGTCAGGATGGCATGGAACAGGTGCTACGTTTTGTTAAGAATGGCGGTAGTTATCTGGGACTCTGTGGTGGCGCCGGTCTCGCCCTCCAGGTGAATGAGGGACTTGGACTGCTGGCGGCTTCCCGAAAGCCGATGGTTGAGAGGCTGCCCAACTTCAGTGGCTCAATCCGAGTGCACCGCACGAGTAATCATCCTCTCTGGTGGGGACTTGACGATGAGGCCTCTTTCCAAGTGTGGTGGCCTTCCCAATTCAAGCTTCTGGAGCCGGAAAACATTTCGGTACTGGGGAGGTATGGTGAGCCTGAGGGGGATTTCTGTGTTTCTGACCTCAACGTTCGTGATACTGAGAAGTCCGGCATTGACTGGGCACGCTTGGAGGAAGCCTATGAGATCAATCTGGATCCCAGGCGACTGTTGAATGAACCTGCTATTGTAGAATGCAAGTATGGTGAGGGACGGGTGGTGCTCTCTTATCCTCACTTGGAAAGCCCCGGCGACGTTCCCGGGAATCTGGCGCTCTTTAACCTCTGGTACGAACTGTTACGGACCTCTCCTGTTGTTGCAGAAGACGAGCCTGCGAGTCCGGGTCGGCCACCTTGCATTCACCTAGATGCTGAAAGTCTGGAGAGGTTCCGCGCTATAGTGCGGGAGGCAGACTCACTCATCGCCCTTGGCGAGAGGCGTCACCTCTGGTCCTGGCGCAACCCCTGGTTGCTCCAGTGGAGGCGGGGAGTCCGTGGCTCTGAGTTCGGCACCGTGTGTGTGATGCTGCGGGGGCTCTTAGGGGAACTGGAGCGATATGGTGCAACCACGGGTTTAGCTGCTGAAACCTCAAGGCAGCAGCTTGGTTTGGAGATTCGGCAACTGGATGCAATCTGGAGTTTGTTTCAGGACAAGGGTGGCGCCTTGCTGGAGTCAGAGGCAACCGATATGAACGGTAATGGTGAGGCTGGCTTGAGCACTCGGGCGCAAGCACTGCGAGTCGAAATTTTCAGTTGTGCTCATTGTTACGGGAGCAAAAGTTACGGCGGCCTTTATCGTCGTCTCTTGGACCAGATCGATACCCTGCTCTTACGAACTTTACTGGTAGCGGTCCAAAAAGAGAAATCCATTGCTCTTAGTGCTGGCACCTGGTAATTTGACCTTACCCTCGGATATTGATGATATGCAAATCCTTGCCAGATTCTGATGGGGCAAAAAAAAGGTGTCTGAAATGAACGAGAGAAAAGACCAAATTGAGCTCTCAGATGAACTCACCGAGGCAGATAAGGTTCACATCACTGAAGTTTTTGTTGAGGAGATCATACCAAAGCTGCAATTTATGAATGCCAGGACGGGAGTACTCAACTGTGAGTTTGCCGGAGAGAAATACAAAAACTGGAGCATCGTTTTCAAAGAAGTGGGTTCAGATTTTGAGATTCTCCAGTTTGAATATGAGGAAGAAGGTCGCGGTATTACTTATTATGGCTAATCATCTGGGAACGTGGACATGAAAGAAAGTAAATTCCTGGGAAGGGAAATTATCAAAAGAGCGAAGTGCCCCTTCTGTGGGACGCACGTCGAAAGGCCTCAGGAACTGAGCACCAGGATGCCGGGAGAGATGCCGGTTGGCTCCTGTTCCTGTGGTGCTGTTTACGCCTGCGATGAGACCGGGCACAAACTTGGCGCTGCCATGATAGAGGCCCTGGTATTTGCCTGCGACATGGACTGGGACCTCGCCTGGAGCCTCTTGCCCGAGGACGACTACCTGGAGGAGGTAATTGACCACTACGATTACGTAACTCATCGTATTATTGCCACCCAGTTCTTTGAGGGCAGGAGGGTATCAGGGGCTCTCTATTTCATAAGACTGCACGATGACGTTCAGGAGGTTACTGCAGAGGGAGTTACAAAAAGGATAAAGAAACCGGCTCCCACCCCTTCCGAGGTTCCACGAAAGCGCAGTCAGCGGCGAGGGTTGTCAAAGAAAGAAGTTGAGGAACTCGTCAACGACTATCGTGTTGAAGAGATCTTGAGCGTTACCCCCGATGACGCCAAGATGGTCAGAAATCTGCAACGCCTTCTATACTCCGGTGATGATTTGGCCCGCCAAAGGGCGGCTGATATTCTGGGTCAGGTATCTGCCTTGATCGCCGAGCGAGATCCGGGAGCGGTTTCCAAACTTCTGCAACGGCTGCTTACAGCCATTGACGACACGGCTGCTTTCACCTGGGGCGCCTTTGAGGCTGTGGGGGAAATAATACGTTATAAGCCTGATTTGTTTGCTGGTTATATTCCGCAGCTGTACAAATACCTTGCCGAAGAGGCGAGGAGAGCGCAGGCCCTTGATGCTCTTTGCAGGATTAGCAGATCGAGGCCCGACCTCGTTCGTAAGATCGGTTCTCGGTTTATTACTCTGCTAACGGACCGTGAACCCCGGATTCGAGGGCTCGCAGCTTTCCTGCTTGGCCTCTTGGGAATCTCGGAAGCACGAATGGATCTCGAGAACCTTTTGGAGGACGACAACGAGGTAGCTCTTTATGATCAAGGGGCATTGGAACGGAGGACTGTGGGGGAGCTGGCATCGGAGGCGCTTGGGAACTTGTAAATGTCCAAGGGGTTTCGGATGACCTCCGATACGGAGAGCAAAAGGGAGGCAGAGGCAAGATCGCTTCTTCCCGCCTCCTGCAAGAGTTTTCTGGAGAGCAGATAGAGTTCTCTGTTTATCTCATCAAGCTTGAAGGTAGGATAGGGCCTGCCGCTTTGAAACCCCGATTGACCACAGACGCGAGACCTGCCCTGTATGGTTGATGGAATACCATAAACACGGCAGGTGATTGGTCGGTAGGGATAGAGGATGCATTCCAACTCGTCGCTTAGCAGTGGACACCGTATTCTCTCGCTGCCCAATAAAGAATCTTTCCCTTCGGGACTATGATTGGCCTTCACTATTTTTTCTTGAAATGCTTGCAGCTGCTGGTCAAAGTGCTCTGCCCTCAGCAGAGCCGCCTTTTTTTCCTTATTGGCTAACCGCTGGAAATGCTTCTGCAGGTGTAAGGCTTCGATGAGAAATAGACCGAATACCGCATGGCAGCAGTCAGTGCAGTGGATGTCGCACTTGACACACTCGCCGTATTCTTCTTCGATCTTCTGAAAGGCACGGTCTGCTGCGTCTACAAGGTAATCATAGCATTTGTACAGGTGCTTTACCTTCATACTTTACGATGAGCTTCCAATACTGCCGAAAAATCTGGATGGGCTTGAAAACCTAGAGAGGTGGCAATGTCCAAGTGCTCGATGGCCTTCTCATAGTTCTCATCATTGTAGTAGGCAACTGCAAGATTATTGTGGCCAAGACCAAAGTCGGGCGCCTTGTCCACCAGTTTTAGCCCAGTTTCGATGGCTTTTTGGATATCCCCCTTCTGCAAAAAGGCGTTTATCAGGTTGCTCCAGGCCTGAACAATATCCGGATTCTGCTCGATAGCTTTCTCTAGTGCATCTATTGCCTCATCAGTTCTGCACAACTGAAGGTAGGCAAAGCCGAGGTTGGCAAAGCCGCGGGCATAGCGTGGCTCTAACTCCACTGCTCTCTGATTGGCCTCGATTACCTTGTCAACATCTCCCTTTTTGAAGTAGATGTAGCCCAGGTTGACATACCCTTCGAACATTCGGGGACTGTCGGCAATGGCTACCTTGAAGGCCTCGATCGCCTCGTTCAACTTGCCTTGCTGCATCAAGGAGACGCCCAGGTTGTAATTCGTGGTAGCACATTCCGAGTGCTCCTTGAGCATTTTTCTCTTCTCAGCAATCCATTCTTCTGATCCCGGTGGTTCTTTCACACGATTCTCTTTCACAATATGCCTCGCACACACCAACTGTAAGCGTTCAGCGATGGCTAGTCACCGTTTTGCTGAATTCCATGAAGTCATCGCTTGGGCAAAAACCTCGACTCATACATTTGAAGTGATGGTTATCTGAAGCTCACAGCTACTAGGTCAGGATGAAAAGAGGTCGCTATCTAATTTGATAGCGACCTCCATATCTTTTCAACTAGATTCGAACGAATAGTAACCGCAAACGATTTTCTAGTCAATACCACCTGCTGCCTTTGAGACCTCCCAGGCCGCCTCAGTGAACTTGAACTGAGTGGAGGTCCTGTAGGTGTCATAGGCCAACCGGTAGTCGTCAATGAGGTGCTCAGTAAAGGGAATGTCGCAGACCTCGAAAAACCTTTCCCAACCGATGCGCTCGGCCCAATCCCCGACCCGCTCGTACTTGTTGGCCCCGTTGCTGTATGCGTTGAGGATCTTCATAGTTGCATCAACCACCTCGGGGAACCTGGGGAAGGTATTGGGCACGCAGGCCACCACCACCTTGGAGAACTTGGGTGGAGAGATCCGGTTGGATACTTTTCCGCCAGCCAGGATGCACACCCCGTCGCCCTCTTTGTCGGACAGGGGTACGGCCAAACACATGGTGTAGCAGTTGCCGCAGAACATGCAGCGCTCGTTCTTGATCTTGACCGTCTTCTTGCCACTCTCGGTCTTAGAGGGAGAAATGGCCGCAGTGGGGCAGGCAGCAATGACCAGAGGAATTTCGCACAGACCATCAATCACCTCATGGTCAATCACCGGCGGTTTCCGGTGATAGCCCACATAGGCGATGTCCGAGCAGTGCACAGCGCCGCACATGTTGAGACAGCAAGCCATGGAAATCCTGACTTGCGCGGGAAACCTCATGTCCTTAAAATCAGCAAAAACTTCGTCCATGACGGCTTTCACCATGGAAGAAGCATCTGTGGCCGGGGTATGGCAGTGGAGATATCCCTGGGTGTGCACGATATTGGTAATGCCGGCTCCGGTTCCGCCCACGGGAAACTTGTAGCTGCCGGTAACATGCTTGCGGCTTTCCAGATCCTTTTTCAGGGCCTCCACCTTGTCTAGGCTGTCCACCATAAATTCGATGTTATTGCGGGTGGTGAAACGCAGATAGCCGCCACAGTGCTTGTCGGCAATGTCACACATCTCCCTGACATGCTCAACGCTCATGAAGCGGACGCCGCCGACTCTCACGGTGAAAACCTTATCTCCGGTCTCGGACACATGAACCAAAACCCCGGGCTCCAGGATCTCATGATAGTCCCATTTTCCATAGTTTTTCTGGATAATCGGAGGAAACATCTCCCAGAAGTGCCTGGGGCCAATGTCGGTGATCCTGCCTTCCATTGGTTTTTCGGGGTTAAATGTTCCCAATTTTTCCTTGGATAACGCCATGTTATTACCTCCTGCTATCTCTTGTGTCTCTGTCGGTATTCATCGATGGTTCGCTTCCAGCCGCCGGGTACATCATCCTCTTTCCAGAAGATATAAGGATTGGACCTTGGCTCTTTCACCATCTGTGGCATGGGCGGGATCTCCAAGACCTCCAGAAACTTGGGCACGCCTTGACGCTGAATCAGTTCGCCCAAGCGCTCGCGGTTCTTGCCCTCTTCCATCCACCAATCCCAGACCTTATCGACAACGTCTTTGACGTTGTCGTAGGGCGACTCGACCTTCATAAAAGGAATCGTCAGCGTCGACATCTGAGCGCCTTCCAGAATGGGAGCCTTTGCTCCGAAGAGTATGGCGACTCCCGTATCCTTACCCGGCTTTAAGGCTTTGGGCATGACGTTGATACAGTGCATGCAGCGGTTGCACTCTTTGTTGTCAATCATGAGCTTGCCAGCTTCCATCCACATACACTGGGTAGGACAGAGACCGATGACTTCCTTTTGGATGTCAAATTTACCCCAGTCTTTTCCTTTGTGGGCACCGGCGTTGGGCTCAACCTCACCGTTGATATAAGCCTTAACCGCTTCCTGATTGATGCGGATGTCATCCTTCCAGATACCGATAAAGGACATGTCGGCCCGGGCGATTGATGCCACACAGCAGTTGGGGCAGCCGTCAAACTTGAATTTGAATTTGTAAGGGAAGGCCGGGCGGTGCAACTCATCCTGATAGTGCATGGTCAGCTGGTAGCACAGATCCTGGGTGTCATAACAGGACCACTCACACCGGGCTTTGCCTATACAGCAGGATGGGGATCGGAGATTTGACCCCGAGCCACCGAGATCCTGATTCAGTTTCTGGGTCATCTCAAAAAAGGTGGGCTCCAGTTGCTCGGTAAAAGTGCCCAGCAGAATGATGTCACCCGTGGAGCCGTGCATGTTCATCAAGCCGCTGCCGCGGTATTCCCACAGGTCGCAAAGGGTGCGGAGATATTCGGTTTTGTAAAACTTGCTCATGGGCTGATTCACACGCATGGTATGGAAGTGGGCAATTCCAGGAAACTTCTCGGGAACATCTGAATACCGGCCAATCACGCCGCCGCCATAGCCGAAGACCCCAACGATACCGCCGTGCTTCCAGTGGGTCTCTCCGTTGACAAAAGACAGTTCGGCCTGGCCGAGAAGGTCGTCCACTACATCCACATTGATCAGCAGTTTGTCCTGTCCCAGTTTGTGCCGGTGCAGGGCTTCGCGCTTGGCATCCGCCACGTAGCTGGGCCACGGACCTTTCTCCATTTCCTCGCAGAAGGGGATATCGTACTTAACCTTGTAATTCTTGAGCTCTTCCTCAGTGTAATTGTTCAAATCCTCATCGGAGAAAATTCGCATTTCATCGTATTTTATTGGTCCTTGATCAACTTCCGGTACAAATTTTGTTTCGTCAGCCATTATCCGTGCCTCCTTTTCCTAAACGGGAAACTACATTGCAAGGAGTAAAATGAAAACATCAGACTATCCCATTCACCTCCTCTCTCGAAGAATCGTAACTCGCTATAAGCGTTGAAAATTATTCTCTTCTGCCCCTGATCCTCTTATTGACAGCCCAGAGGCGAGTAGTGAGTAAACCGTAGCGTTGACTCACTGGCCATATACTTGGTTAGCGCTCAATATGAGCGCATCCCGGTGCGGATTTACCTCCAACCAATGGGTCTGGAGGCTCTTTGCTACTGGGGCTTGGTGTATCTTCAAAAACTCGTAGTGAGTTGGTTTCACTGTACTTTTGAGGTAATGAGGGGGAAGATGCTGAACCCCATCCCCTTCATGCGAGTGGTTTGGAAGGCATACTTCCCAACCGTCCACGCCCATATCCTTTTCCAGCATGGGCCGTGGTGAGGATTTGATCTACGTTTTGCCTGAGATCTCGCCCGCATGTATACCGGAGGCGGATCATGTTCGGACTTATAGCAATATGTGAAAAATTTGTCAAGGTCTATTTATTGTCGGAAAAGTAACTTTTCTGAGAGCCCTGTTAAGCTATTGCCAGGGGGTATTCTCCAGGAAGGCACAACAATTACACAGATGTCTCGCCTTGGAGGAGTATTCAGGTTTTTACTGGCATAACGTTCGCCCCTTGTGGGAGGGGAATTCTGCATCAATGCAAAGACCGAAGCTTGTAGAGATTTATTTGAATTTATTAAAAAAATATTCTGGATGTTGCCATTGTTGGGTATAGGAAAAGCTTGTTTGAGGGAGCTAGTGGGAATTCTTCCAATTCGGAGGAATAAACCACATCCTTGCGCAAAGAGTCTACATAGATGGAGAAATCTATATTAGAATTTCTCTTCGCCGTCAACAGAAAGATCCCCGGCGGCCATCTCAATTTTTGCCAGGGCCGCATTGGCCAGATCGCTCACCCGGCAGGTATGAAGGATTCCGTCAAGGTAGAGGGATAGTTCCCCCTCATCTTGCCGGAGGGCCATCAGACTGGCCCGGGCAGGCCCGGCACCTAGCAAACCGATAACCCAAGCGGCAAAACCTCGGAGCGTAACATCTTTAGATGAAAGCTGGCGGAGTACATGTGGGAATGAATCTCGGAGCAAGTGCGGCCTGATCTGGGCGAGTCTCCCTAATCCCCAGAGGACACCGCGCTGCAAAGGTTCGAGTTCTAAAAAATTCCCGTCTTCGCGGGTATAGGATACCAGGATATTGGCATACTCCCTGGCGAGGCCGTCGTGCCGCGCCATGATTTCACCCATGGCCTCCGGCATACCCCAGCCTATACCCCCGGACTCGTCGTTCAAGTTCCATATCATTCGCCGCATTACAATCCGGGCCGATTCTATATCCTTTTCAGCTAGATTGCTCACTACTACTCCAGTGGCAGTAATAGCACGCCACCTTATTTTCTGGTCTGGGCTGCAAAAAGCGAGAAAGAGAGGATTGATAGTTCGACGGGGTGGAAACTTACACAGCTCGTTCAGGGTTTGGTCAAAATTCTCGGCTTTAAGTAGGCGAAAAACCATGCTTTTGAAACTATGACCCCGTAATTTGCCTTGATTATTCACTGTCGCAGGCCACCCAAATCACTAAACAGTTCGATACAGGTTTTTGAATTTCTGCTATATAGTCATTCATTTGAGAATCATCAGGGGTTTGCCTGTAAGAGCCTCGATAGGACAGAGCCCAGGAGGACAAAAAGCATTCTAAATACTCCTTACTTGACGATGCTGGGGAGAGAGACGATCACGCTTTGCAAAGAAACTTTGCATTATGTTCCTAAATTCTTCTCCACGCCACGCAGCAGAAGGGCTCGTTTCTTTAGAGACTAGAGCATCTTGTCTCAAGAACGGTAGGAAATCAGAAACCCCTGGTATAACCACTCTTACTACTGGAAAACCCAATACGGGATGGGTGTGGTCTAATACTACGCAGTCAGTATCCAACAGTCTGCATATCTTTTTGATTTCCTCAATTTCGCTGAGCAAATCTTTGATCTCGAGGCCCTCGTACTTTTTCTCCTCTCCTTGCTGCAGAAATGAGATCTCTTTTGGAGAAATACCGCATCTCATCAACATGTAAAAATCGTCAACGCGAGATTTATGGGCCACCGGTCTATCCAACTGTGGGCGAGAGGTGAGGAGATTCTTCCGGCCCTGCATAGCTTCTGTAAAGCAACGTGTAAGCCCTTCGTCCAGATTGAAGGATGCCCCGGGTATTAAAACTCTATATTCCAGGCGG
>JAJDNT010000017.1 GCA_022340515.1 Deltaproteobacteria bacterium | reverse complement strand
CACCCTTTGGACGGGGTCCCGGTTTCCCTAATTCCTTAATTTGGTTCGTGCCTAGGCTTGAGAATTTAAGGGGTGGGCAAAGCTTACTCAATCACTACAGGGGGTTCATTTTTCTCCCGGCTGTGAATGGTCCCGATGTGGAAGGCCTTTTCACCCATACCGTGTAGCAACTCTAGGGCCCCCTCCAAATGTTTCGCAGGCAAAACTATGACAAAACCGATCCCGTTGTTAAAAACACGGTACATTTCCTTGGGGGAAATCTCACCTTGCTGTTGGAGGAATGAAAAAATGGCAGGTACCTCCCAGTTTCCCTCCCGCAGGTAGGCCTGACAGGCCGAGGGAAGAATCCTGGGTAGGTTGTCGTAAAAGCCACCACCGGTAATATGAGCCATTCCCGAGATTTTGAATTCTCGCAAAACCACATGGACGGCCTCTGCATAAATGCGGGTGGGGCGTAAGAGTTCCTCGGCAACGGTGCAGTTACATGCTGGGATAATGTCGTTGGCAGCAAGGTCTAAATCTTGAAAGATGATACGTCGAACCAAAGAATAGCCATTACTGTGGAGACCGCTAGAGGCAAGGCCGATAATTTCATCTCCCACATGGATATCTGAACCGTCGATAATGAAGTCTTTTTCCACTGCTCCGACGGCGAAACCAGCGAGATCGTATTCACCTTCACCATAGAAATCTGGCATTTCAGCGGTTTCGCCGCCGATAAGGGAACATTTTGCCTGGCGACAACCTTTAGCTATACCAGTGATGATTTCGGTTACCAAATCTAGGCTCATACGACCCATGGATAAGTAATCCAGGAAAAAAAGCGGCCTAGCCCCTTGGACGAGGATATCGTTTACGCTCATGGCCACCAAGTCGATACCCACTGTGTCGTGTTTATTTGCTAGAAGAGCAACTTTGAGTTTAGTGCCGATGCCGTCCGTTGAACTCACCAGAACCGGTTGTTTGTAATTGAGGTGGCCGATAGAATAGAGGCTGCCAAAACCTCCCACATCGGTGATAACACTTGCGCTAAAGGTTGATTTAACTAATGGTCTAATCCTGTGGACAAGCTCGTTTGCAGCATCGAGATCAACGCCGGCTTCCTTGTATAAATCTCGACTCATCATTTAGCCTCCATCTGCATGCAGATATCCCACTCTGGGTGTTAAATTGTCCCCGTGAGATCCAGTCATGTCGGACTGGATCAGGGGGGGAGCGACTTGAGACGCTGTTTTAGTTGGTGCTGGAAAAGGCATATTTTTCTTTTTCTTAGTCTCATTCTAGAAAATGGTGTAGAGGGGTGTCAATTGCTTTAGTGCGGGGTAAAAACTTTTTGACAAGGGTTACACCTTACGGTATCTTGACGAGATCTCAAAAGATAAAGGATTTTGACCATGAGTGAGCCATTGATAAAATTCAGCCGGATGCGGCGACTACCTCCCTACGTTTTTGCCCAGGTGAACGAGCTAAAAATGAAACTGAGGAGGGAGGGTAAAGACATCGTTGACCTGGGTATGGGTAACCCTGATTTGCCTACTCCCCAGCACATCGTTGATAAACTGCTAGAAGCAGCCCAGAAACCTCATAATCATCGTTACTCGGCTTCTCGGGGTATTACAAAACTAAGAGAAGCCATAGCTGACTGGTACGGACGCCGTTATGATGTGGATATAGATCCGGATAAAGAAGCAGTTGTAACCATTGGGGCCAAGGAAGGTCTTTCTCACCTGATACTTTCCCTCATAAGTCCAGGGGACGTTGTTTTTGCCCCTAATCCTACATATCCAATTCATCCCTATTCGGTAATCATTGCTGGTGGTGACTTGCGGAGTATTCCAATCGAGAAAGGCCGGGACTTTTTTGAGGACTTAAAGGTGGCGACCAAACAGACCTGGCCGCAGCCTAAGATGCTGATAATCTCATATCCCCATAATCCCACTACAGAGGTTGTTGATCTGGAGTTCTTTCAAAAGGTCTGCGATTTTGCCAAAGAACACGAGATTATCGTGGTACACGATTTGGCCTATGCCGATCTAGTTTTTGACCAAGAAATGGCCCCAAGTTTTCTCCAAGTGAAGGGTGCCAAAGATATCGGAGTGGAGTTCTATTCCTTGTCAAAAAGTTATTCCATGCCAGGATGGCGTGTTGGCTTCTGTGTTGGCAACGCCGAAATCATTGCAGCCCTTACAAGAATCAAGAGCTATCTTGATTACGGAATTTTTCAACCGATCCAAATTGCTTCAATTATCGCGCTTAACTCCGACCAGAGTTGTGTCAAAGAGATAGTTGAGACTTACCGCTCTCGACGAGACGTTTTGGTGGATGGATTGAATCGGGTGGGCTGGCCGACTGATAAGCCCAAGGCCACCATGTTTGTCTGGTCGAAGATTCCCGAACAGTTCTTGGAGATGGGCTCGGTGGAGTTTTCCAAGTTCCTGATACGAGAAGCCGGGGTTGCAGTATCTCCCGGGCGAGGCTTTGGAGAATACGGGGATGATTACGTGCGTTTTGCCTTGGTGGAAAACGAAGAACGGACCCGCCAGGCTCTACGCGGTATTCGCCGTGTTCTGCGCTGATGTAAAGCCCGTCGAACATTTATAGGCGAACGCTTTTATAGAAGACACCAGAAAGGGGCAGATTTCCCCTTTCTGGTGTCTTTTTGATCTGCCCATAACCTTCTGTTACCCGTAAGTAGACGATTTGACACCAAACCTTGAATTGAAGGCAAAAAGTGAAAGCAATGCATGGGGAAAAGATATGAAAGAAATACAAGTAGGTTTAATTGGCCTTGGCACTGTGGGCTGTGGCCTATTCAAGGTTCTAGAGGATAACGGCGAGATGCTGCAAGAAAGGCTGGGCGTGCCGTTAAGACTAAAAAAAGTTGTAGATATCGACCTTGAAAGACCAAGACCGGTTTCTCTTCCGCGGGAGATCCTTACTACCCAGGTAGAGGACATTCTGGCGGATGAGGAAATTCGGATTGTTGTGGAACTCATAGGAGGCATGGAGCCAGCCAAGACCTTTCTTTTGGAGTCGATGAAACGGGGCAAGCACGTGGTCACCGCCAACAAAGCTCTCCTGGCTGTCCATGGCAGTGAGCTCTTTGCCGCGGCCCGAGAATACCAGGTCAACATCGCCTTTGAGGCGGCCGTTGGCGGGGGTATTCCTCTTATTCGCTCTTTACGTGAGGGTTTGATAGCAAACCGGATTGGCCACATTTATGGAATCCTAAATGGCACGGCAAACTACATTCTCACTCGCATGGCTCGAGAGGGAACCACCTTCTCAGAAGCCCTCAGTGAGGCGCAGGGACATGGTTTTGCCGAAGCCGACCCCAGTTTGGACGTTGAGGGAGTGGACGCAGCGCACAAAATAGCGGTTCTGAGCTCTCTTGCCTACTGCTGTGAGATAGATTTCGAGCAAATCCATATAGAGGGCATTTCCCAGATCGATCCGTCTGATATTCAGTTTGCCAAGGATTTCGGTTATCAAATAAAGCTTTTGGCCATTTCGCGCAGGGACGAGGAGAGGATCGAAGTGAGGGTGCATCCAACGATGATTCCCCAAGAGCACATGCTAGCCAAGGTTGAGGGCGCTTACAATGCCGTCCACATTTCTGGGGATGCTGTTGGCGACGTCATGTTTTACGGTCTTGGAGCCGGCATGATGCCTACAGGCAGTGCAGTGGCTAGCGACCTCCTTGACCTGGGGCGAGATCTTCTGGCTGGCAGGGGTGTAAGAATCTCGCCCTTGGGGTGTGACGGCAAAGTCGTGGCGCCATGGAAGATCAAGCCCATGGATGAGTTGGTAATCAATTACTACTTCAGATTTTCAGCAGTGGATCGTCCAGGGGTGCTGTCGAAGATTTCCGGTATACTTGGTAGCCACGATATCAGTATCGCCTCGGTGATTCAAAAGGGCAGGCAAGTAAAAGGATCAGTGCCGTTGGTAATGATGACTCACGAAGCAAGAGAACGTGATGTTCGTTTGGCCCTGGCTGAAATAGATGAACTAGAGGTGGTTACAGCACGGACCAAGCTAATTAGGGTAGAGAACGAATCGTCCGTTGATAATTCGTAGGGGAAACCTTAATTCAATAGTAATGTGAACTAGGCACCAGGCTTCCATTTTCCTCAAGGAGTCTTAATGCTTACTGCCTAGTGCCTAGTTGATAGATAGGAAGGACGACTTGGAGATGAATAGTTCTGCAGCCAAGTATCTTATACTCGTGGGCGATGGTATGGGCGATGAGGTTCAGAAAGCGCTAGACGGCAAAACACCCCTGGAGGCGGCTAAAACTCCCCACATGGACGGACTTGCCTCCAGGGGTATTCTTGGACTGACTGAGACAATTGCGCCCCACCAAGAACCTGGAAGTGATGTGGCAAATATGGCCATATTGGGTTACGACCCTGATCTATACCACACTGGCCGTGCTCCTTTGGAAGCTGCCAGTATGGGAGTGAACCTCTCGGCCGGCGAAGTGGCTTTTAGGTGCAATCTGGTGACCGTTGAAATCAATCCTGAAGGGGAGCTCATTTTGGCAGATTACTCAGCGGGCCATATATCCAGCGAAAACGGCAGGGTACTGATTGCAGCGCTACAAAGAAGCTTGGGAAATGAATGGTTTCACTTCTATGCAGGTGTCAGTTACCGCCACCTTCTTGTCTGGAGAGACGGGCGATCAGATCTGAGCATCACTCCTCCCCATGACGTCACCGGTCAGCCAGTAGCCGAATACTGGCAGGCATACAACCAAGTCCCCGATCTTCGGTCCTTAATGGAATCAGCTCGAGAGGTTTTAGGGAAAGAGGATTTGAACCGGCAACTGACCGCACAAGGCAAGCGAGCAGCCAACGCCATTTGGCTGTGGGGACAAGGAATAGCTCCCGTTATGCCTAGCCTAAACGAAAGGTTCGGAATCCAGGGGGTGGTTATATCAGCAGTAGACTTACTGAAAGGGCTGGGGATTTGTGCTGGTCTGGAAGCATTGTCAGTTCCAGGGGCCACTGGATATCTGGACACTAACTATAAAGGCAAGGTTAGCGCCGCATTGGATGCCTTACAGGATAAAGACTTTGTCTACTTGCACGTAGAGGCTCCGGACGAGGCATCTCACGAAGGGAATCTGAGGCTGAAGATAGAAGCCATAGAGGCTTTTGATGCCAAGGTGGTTGGGCCGATAATTGAAGAGTGCAGTAATTTGCCCCACCTTCGAATAATGGTTATTACTGATCATCTGACTCCCATTCGAACTCGCACTCACGCCAAAGGACTTGTTCCATTTGCAGTTTGTGACTTTCCTGCTGGCCCGGTCATCAGTCGGAGATGGTTTGCTGAAACAAGCGCGGCAGGGACTGGCCTAGTTATAAAGCCTGGGCACATGTTGATGGATAGGTTTATTAAGGGCGATTTTTCGCAAGGGGCATAGGGCATGGAGCATGGGGCATGGAGTCGGAAGACAGAGGACAGCAATTCAACCTTCAAAGTTACAAGTTTCAAGTTCCAATTTCAAAGTTAGGACAAGTTATAGGCTGTAGTTATCTGTATAACGAATAATGGATAAAGAGTAAGATCTTGTTCCGTTCACCGTTTACCATTTACCATTTCTACGGCTTCTACGATTTTTGCGCTTTCAACGACTTCAACGATTTTAACGGTTTTAATAATTTGACCAATTGACTAAACAACTAATTGAGTTGGAAAGAAAATGACTGATTCCTTTCGGGCAGAGCAAAGGGTGTTATACGGCGATACCGATTCCATGGGGGTAGCCTATTATGCCAATTACTTGAAATGGTTTGAAATCGGTCGCACCGAACTTTTCAGGACCTTTGGAAGCACTTATCGCTCGTGGGAAGGTCGTGGTTGTTTTCTGCCAGTATATGAAGCCTATTGCCGCTATCACAAACCAGCCCGCTATGACGATGTTATCCGTATACGGACCACCTTTTCTCTGGGTGGCAAATTGAGACTGCGTTTTGACTATCAACTTGTTCACAAAGACCATGGAACCCTTCTGGCAGAAGGATACACCGTGCATGTGTGCACCGATAAAGATGGTCGAGTGATCAAGCCCCCAGCAGAGTTGAGAAATCTTCTTAAGCAGATGGAAGAAATGTCTGTCAAGGAATCCATTAAGCTGTAGGTTTAAAAGGCAAGTCGCAAGTTTAAAGTTCCAGGTTCCAAGTTTGGAAATCGAGTAAGCTTCTAAATTGAGACTGTTCAATATTCTTTTAATCTTATAAATCAATCAGTTACAACACCATGTTTTGGATAGTCACCCCCATGAAATTCTCGGCAAATGTCTGTTTATGCTCTGGATTCCCGCTTTCGCGGGAATGACGAAAGTGAGCGATCGCCCGTCATCCTGGTCCCGCATCAAGTGCGGGATAGACTCCGGCGGGGATCCAGCTAGATAGGAACTTCAGGCACGCAAAGAATGAATTATTGAACAGTCTCAAATTGTAAAGCCACGAACATGGAGCTTGAAACAATTAACCAAATCCGCGCAAAGTGGAGAGGGGAGAAAGTTAAAAAGTTTTGGGAAGAGCGGAGGATATATGTTGATAATTCCCGCCATCGATTTGAAGGAAGGAAGATGTGTGCGCTTGCAGAGGGGAATCATGTCTACGGCCACCATCTATTCAGATGATCCAGCTTTTACCGCAAAACGGTGGGAAGCGGAAGGAGCGCAATGGCTGCACGTGGTGGACTTAGATGGCGCCTTTGCCAAAAAGCCGAAAAACCTGACGGCGATTGCATCTATTGTCGACTCCGTTGAAATACCAATTCAGGTAGGTGGCGGTGTGCGCACTCTGGAGACCCTTGCTACTTATCTTGATATAGGAGTCGAGCGCGTGGTAATGGGGACAGCCGCCCACAGTAATCCGGAAATATTGGTCCAAGCTTGTCAGAGGTTTCCCGGGAAAGTAGTTCTAGGGATAGACAGCCGCAAGGGCAAGGTTGCAATTGAGGGATGGAGCCAGACAACTGATATGGGCTCAGGTGACTTGGCAACCAGATTCGAAAGCTTAGACCTTGCGGCTATAGTTTACACTGACATCTCCAGAGACGGCATGGAGAGCGGGCCAAATGTAGAAGCCACCCGACAGTTGGCTCTAGCAGTGAAAACGCCTGTTATTGCCTCGGGGGGAGTGGGTAATCTTGACCATATACGAGCACTGTTGCCCCTAGAGCAAGACGGGGTAGTGGGAGTTATAGTTGGTCGCGCCCTCTATAGTGGAAGTTTGGTGCTCAGCGAGGCAATTGCTCTAACGAAAAGAGTTTAGGAGACATAGGACATGGTAAAATAAAGCAGGCAGCAAGCAGCAAGGAGTCAGAGGTCGGTGGACAAAGGTCGGAGTTAAGAGATCGGACGTCGGAGGTCGGAAATCAGAGGTCAAAATTGCCAATTGTGGAATTGGGATTATGTGCTGGGATTTGAACGCCTTCGACGATTTTTTTAAAGGTTGCTTTTGGTTGACAAACTTTGAAGAAAAGCTATAATTATAAGTTTAAGTGCACAATTGCACAATCACAAAAACTTTTTATTCATAACGAAGGAGAAATAGCTCGCCGGCATCATCTTCAAGGACCCTGAAAGATCACTGCACTGGAGGTGAACCAGCAAAACGCTGGTGGCAAACATGGTAGGTCTAAGAGAGGTGAGCAAAAAGGACTAGACCAATGAATCTTCAGAATGAAATTTCTGCAGCACTGAAGGATGCCATGCGGGCAAAGGATGAGGCCAAATTGGCGAGCTTACGGTTAGTGCTCACTGCCATTAAAATTAGGGAGAAAGAGGTCCGACGGTCCCTTGAGGATCAAGAGGTTATTTCGCTGATCGCTAGCCAGATTAAACAGAGAAGGGAATCCATAGATCATTATCGCAAGGCCGGCAGGGAAGATTTGGTCAAGGCAGAAGAAAGCGAACTCAAGATACTTGAGGGTTACATGCCGAAGCAGCTTTCTGCGGAAGAGATGTCTCAGGCACTTGATGAGGTTATTGCCGAGGTTGGTGCCGTGAGCTTGAAGGACATGGGCAAAGTAATGAAAGCGGCCATGGCCAAGCTGGCGGGCAGGGCCGACGGGCGTGCGATTAACCAAATGGTTAAGGAAAAACTTTCCGGCTAGCTACGAACTATTTGAACTAAAATCGGAGCGCCATAGTTTTCTGGGGCACATTTTACAACTTGCATCTCACATTCAACTACATCTTCTTCTCATCTAGTGGCACGACCTGTCCAGGAGGCAGGCTTGCAGATACTCTTCGATTTATCAGTGAGCAAAAATTCGCACCGTGCATTCTCATTCGAGGGTGAAAAACCTGATCATTTCTGCCAGATCAAATAGCAAGGCGCTCAGCGAAGAGCGCATAGCGACAAGAATCCAAAGTCTGCCTAATTCCTGCGCTATGGGCCATGCCCTTTGCGCTATGATTAATTCAAGGCCAGGTCCCCAAGGTTTGGATTCTTTGCTTTCGGTGAGTGCAAAAAAGCATAGTCCTCTCCCCAGCATGGAGTGATATGGACAGCCAATCTCTTCGGGTTCTTGAGTTTCAACATATCCAGAGCTTTCTCAAGTCTCTTGCCCTTACTGAACCTGGACGGCGAGCAGTGGCGCAGGTCCGCCCCATCACAGACAAAGAGCAAATCCAGCTCTTGCTCGACCAGGTGACAGAACTCAAGGAATACCTGCAAATCGGTAATTCCCTCCCCCTTGGTGGCATTCATGGACTTGTTAGGATGATCGAACAGGTGAGTTCAAGCGGACAAGCGTTGCAGCCTGCTGAGATTCTGGAAGTGGCTGAGACCTTGAAAGCGACCAGCACCTTGAAGCAGTTGGTGAATCGCTGCAAGTCACAGTACGGCAGGCTGGCAGATCTGCTGGGGAATCTCGAGCCCATAGCGGAATTAGAAAGTAAGATCAGTCGAGCTATTGATCATCGAGGTCAAATCAAAGACGGAGCGAGTCGCGAGCTTGCCCGTATTAGAAAAGAAATCGGAGAGGTGCGCAAGCATCTCCATAAAGAACTCGAAGAGATCTTACAGAAACAGGCTTCCCAAAAAACT
>JAJDNT010000219.1 GCA_022340515.1 Deltaproteobacteria bacterium | reverse complement strand
GCAGGAAGTTGGTTTCACGGTCCAACATTTCCTGGCGATTGTAGCCGAACATCTTCAAAGCAGCGGGGTTGCAGTCTAAGATTCTGGCTGGCACTGACTGGTCCAAAATGAAGAGGGCATCTTGCTGGCTGGTAAAGACTTTCTCAAACAACTCTTTGGAATTTCGTAGCTCCTGTTCGGTTCGCTTACGATCGGTGACGTCATGGATGATCGAATAAAGAAGGTCTTTACCTTGCAGTCTAATCGGACCACTGTAAACCTCCACGTCTCGGACCTCTTCATTCGCCAAACGGTGACGAAAGAAAAAATGACGCCGTTTCTCCCTTCTTGCCAGCTCCATTTCCTCAAAAACCTGTTCCTTCGATAGTATATTGATATCTGTAATCTTCATGCTGGTAAGTTCTTCCTGAGTCCAGCCATAGAAGGAGGAGGCTGCAAGATTGGCATACATTATGTCTCCAGTCGCCGGATCAATCAGGAGCATCACTGCATGGTTGTTCTTGAAGAGGCTACGATAACGTTGTTCGCTCTCTCGCAGTTCTGCTTCAGTTTGCACCCGCATGGCGATCTCTTGCTTTAGCTTCTCGTTAGCGTTCACAAGATCGGCGGTACGCTCCTGCACCCGCAGTTCAAGCTCCTGGGTGGCACTCAATAACTTCTCTTCGACTTGCTTGCGATCACTAATATCAGTAACCACAGCAATACTACCCTTAAAGCTGCCATCCGCAGAAAAGATCGGCCTCGGTGACACAAGCACGCATTTCTTCTCTCCACCTTTTCTGATTAATTCTAGTTCGTAAATATCTCCTTTGCCTGTTTTTCTTCTGGCAAGTTGCTCTGTGAGTAGTTTTTTATCGCCTTTATCAAGGAAGTCGGGGACGAATCGTGTGATAATCTCCTCTCGGCTGTATCCTATAATTTCACAAAAGCGGTTGTTTACGTAAAGAAACCGCATGTTTTCGTCGATCATTGCCAGACCATCGTTTATTGCCTCAGCCAGAGTGCAGAAACCCTCTTGGCTTGCACCATCATTTGGGTCCTCAGCTGATTCCAGTCGGGCAATACTTTCACACAGTTTAAGCTGATCAGCCATAACTACATTTTCTTTCTCCAATGAGTCCTTCATTCTGGCTCACCCCGCAGGATAAGATATGAGTTTTCGATCAAGCTTTAAACTTTGCAATAACTATGCTTAACCTGCATATTTGATGAATCGCTTGCTGCGGCTACAGGCAATGGTGCATGGGCATAGGGCATGGCGCTACGAGACGAGATGCCGGGCGAGACGAGCGAGACAGGCGAGACGAGGATTAGGAGGCAGAGAGCTGGCAGCAGATAGCAAGAGGTCAAATAACAGGGGAAAGACCACAGACTACGGAGATACTGAATATCGAACAGCAGAACAAGAAACCGCAGAATGATGAAGTGATCACTTCGATATTCGAAATTCCTTGTTCGACATTCTGCTGTTCGGAAAGGCGTAGCCCAGCGGAAGTCAATTTTGGTTACTTTTCTTCTGGATTCTAACTCCTGGCTCCTTCCTCTATGCCCTATGCTTTCCTAAATCCGCGATCCGCAATAATTTCATTTCACCATTTCAATTATTCTCTTGGCCGTGTATTCAGCGACGTCAGCCAGGCCATCCACTGAAAGATGACTCGTAGCATCAGCAGCAAACAAACAGGTTACTGCGGCGGGGAATTCCTCGTCTGGAAGATAAAAAATATAGTTAAGGGGAATACGAGGCAGGGGATACAGAGTGAAAGCGAAATCACCACTTGGCGCATCAGGGTTGAGTTCACCCGAAAAATGCTCGGCGATGGTCTGTTTTTCACGCTGAACTGAAACTACATGGGGGATCAGAATTTGCTCGGAACGTGCGACAAAAGCTCCTTGATAGGGCCCGCTGTTGGGCAACTCCTTAAAAGATTGCAGAGGATGCATTTTGGCTGGTTCGTCGCAGACCTGACGGGCATAAAGAGAAAGTAGAATGCCTTCCGGGCCGGTAGCCGGTATGCCCCCTAAAGTTATGCCATCCTGACAAAGCTTGCAGGTTTCTGCAAAAGCCTGGAAGTAAAAGCACTCGTTCTCCATCCTTGCAGGCAAGGCCTGTTCTAGAGTTTCTTTGCCCCGAAGCCAGGCTTCCTTGAGGTGTTCCATTTGAATCAACAGGTATTGGTCGCTCATTCTAGTCAACCTCCGATCATATGTTATGAGTTGGCAGCTTGATAAGGTTCAAAGTTCCAGGTTCCAAGTTCCAAGTTCCAAGTTTGATGACCAGCCTCATAAGGAATTTCTTAACTTGACACCTTGAACTTGAAACTTGGAACTTAACGCGAAGCGCCATGCCCTTTGCCACTAAAACCTCACATAGACAAGTTTGGCAAAGTACCCGATTATTATTGGAAAAATGAAGCTGCAAATGAGTCGAGTAAAAGTGATCTTAAACCCCTCTAATAGCCGCCACAGGAAGCTGAGGGCTTTTGTGATAGGCTATGGCACCCAAGATTATAGACAGGGCCAGCATGCTGAAAAAGGCTGCTTTCATTCTATCTCTCCAGTTCAACAAAGAGGGGATGGGGCAGAAAGTCCTTAGGTTTTAGGCTAATCTACCCCAAAGGGAATAATTGTTGTCAAATGATTTTTTATTGTATAGTTGCAATATTGGCAGGAACTGCTGTTGATTGAAACGGATAGGATCGTGGGTAGTCGCTTTGCTCTTCTGGGTTTGGCCTTGCTCGTTGTTTGCTTCGGCATCTCTTGTAAACAGGAACAGTCAAAAAGTGGGGAAGAAGGCATGGAATCAAGTGAAGTTGAGAAAACTGTGGAGCGACTCCGAGAACATGTAAAGCACCTCACGGTCACCATTGGGGAGAGATCCGTAGGAGTGCCAGAAAACCTTGAGAAAACTGCTAGTTACATAGAATCTTTCTATCGGGATCTGGGGCTTACCTCCCAAAGGGAGTCATACACTTATAATAATTTCACCGTGGCCAATATTGTGGCCAACATTGACCTCGGTAGGAATCCTATCAAACACTACCTCCTGGGGGCCCACTACGACTCGGTCTGGGGCACAGTGGGGGCAGACGACAATGCCAGCGCCATTGCAGTTCAATTGGAGACTGCAAGGGAGCTAAAGTCGCTGCTTGGGGGGAAGGAGTTGGCGGTAGGAGTGAAGTTTGTCTCTTTTCCCCTGGAAGAGCCTCCGGCTTTTGGCACTCGCCATATGGCGAGTAAAATTTATGCCAAGAAAGCCAAGAGAGAAAATGAGCAGATAGACGGTATGCTCTGCCTCGAGATGGTAGGGTACACCTGTCACCAGGAGGGCTGCCAGGACTATCCATTTCCTTTAATGTTCATGGACTATCCCAAGGAGGGAAACTTTATCGGTATTGTGGGTAATTTGAAGTCAAAAGGTCTTACAAACTCTCTCTACAAGGCTTTTCGGAAAAACCGTGATTTGCCGGTGGTCAAGTTAACCGTACTTTTTGGTGGTTGGCTGCTCCCTTCAGTAAGACTGAGTGACCACGCCCCCTTCTGGGATCAAGGTTACAGGGCGGTGATGATTACTGATTCGGCCTTCTATCGCAATCCCCACTATCATCTGCCCTCAGACACTATGGAAAAACTGGACTACAAATTCATGGCCGAACTGGTTAAGAGTTTGGTTATGTTTTTTACTGAAGTAAGAGGCAAGCATTAAGCGGTCAGCGATCAGCGGTCAGATGACAGACGACAGACCATTCGAATCGTCATTCAGGTCCCGCATCGGGTGCGGGATAGACTTCGGCGGGAATCCAGGCTCCACTGGATACCCGCTTTCGCGGGTATGACAGTTGATTTGATAATTCTCCTGAATTCTGGATTCTGACTCCTGACTCCCTTCTCCATGCTCCATGCGCTATGCCTTGAACAGTAGGGCACAGCACTCACATCCTTCGCAGATTTGATCTCCGAGTTCAAATTTGATGTCATCTCCAAACTCAGCAGCCCAAACCTGATATTCAGTAGTGCAGATGCGTGATCCCACTGGCCCGGAAAGATGCTCTCTGCCAGCTTTGATCATTATATTGTGCCAGGGACATTCACTCAGAGTTATCTTCAGTGACCTGTCGTTGTCACTTTGCTCGGCCTTGAAGGCAAAGCCATCTAGGGTGAGCTTTGTAGTGAGGCCCTGTTGAAGTCCATCCAACCCGTCCGGTAAGCCTCCCATGGATTTCAACTTGCGAGCCTGAATTTTTGGCATGACCTTCCAGACCTCTTCATCGATGTCGAGGGCCGTGTCAAAACCATATATTTCTTCGACCTTCATGAACCAGAGCCCGTCTACCGCCGTATAACTGCGCTTGAAGTATTCACTAATTTGTTTGTCTGTAAGTTTGAGCATTTCTCACCTTTCCTTATAAATAATTCCCCCGACAATCCTTTTCCCCTCCCCTGGCGGGAGGGGATAAAGGGGAGGGGGATCACCCCCACCCTAGCCCTCCCCCGTCCCCGCTAAAAAGCGCGGGATCTTCGACAAGGGGGAGGGGATTATGAAATTGTCGGGCAGTGTCTTTGGGAGATTTTAGGTTTCATCAGGCCAACTTTCTTCAACCAGAACCACCGAGGTTTCGATTTGTCGGTCAGGAATTGACCAGTATTTCTTGAGCAGACGGTCCTTCTCCTTTGGAGTAACGAGGCGGAATCCATGTTTCTGGTAAAAGCGTATGGCCCAAGTGGCATCTGCCCAGGTACCGAGAAGAATAGGACGAGAGGTCAAAATGCGAAGATGGGAAAGGAGTTTTCCTCCGACACCTTTATTCTGCTCGGCAGTACGCACATAGGCGTGTCTGATAAGGGTTACATCGAGTACATCCTGGATTCCCATGACGCCGAGGAGTTCACCACCTT
>JAJDNT010000215.1 GCA_022340515.1 Deltaproteobacteria bacterium | reverse complement strand
TGAGACAAAGTCTGAGGCCGGGGTAGGTTTTTTGCGCCCCAGTTGCGACTAAAATCAAAAAATATCTCCAGGTCCCTCGGAAGAGTAGGCTAGTTTTTGGGGTCGGGTCGAACCAGGAGGGTGAGACCCCGGATTCCATCTACCCTAACCCGTTGTCCACGCCTGATTGGGGGGCCACCTTCGAGGACCTCTGCCTGCCATTTTTCGGCGCCAATTTCAACATAGCCCGAAGGGTGTAAATCATTAAGGGCGATGCCCCGCGCTCCCTGCATGGTATTTGTCAGAGCAGGATCATCCGGGTCATAGGCCCGCCAGACCAAGGGAAACATAACTATGTCTTTTATTACCAGGAATGCCACCAGGCCACATATGAACCAGAGAGGGAGGTCCACCCATTTTCGCACCAAGATCAAGACTGCAATCACCAAGGCGGTGAAGGGGATTTGAAGCAGCGCGTAGCGCAGCACAACCTTGGCTGACCAGCCTTTTTTTGCCATGCTCTCAAGCCTTTCCTTCTTTTCATAGCCCCGATGTTTTATAAATTGCTTGCTGCGCCCCTGGATATAGGCGTCATTCCGGCCGTCCTCAGGTATCGGTCCCTGCGACGTACCGTTCAGGTACGCCTCGGAAGCAATACCCTGCGGTTACCCGGTGGCCCGCCCGCCTCGCCTGAGCGCTTGCGATGGCGGGCAGGCACGCCCATCTTCATGGTCTCGCGACATCAGTTTATGAAACATCGGGGCTAGACCTATTTACTAACTCCCTATGAGCGGGTCAACATAAATTAGTAGTCAGTAGTACCGAGCATGGGGCATAGAGAAGAAATTTCGGATTGCGACCGGCTTCTGGACCACACCAGGTAAAGTGGTAATTTATTTCCAATATGTTACCTTTACTTCCCAAGTTTTGAATCGCAGTTCTAGGTTGTAAATGAAATAACATTTTGAAATTATATATAAATTCATAATATTACCAGTTGGCATGATCTTTGTTTACAGAGGCTTCAGCAGTCATTTCCGATAAACTTTGAGTCGTAGAGGAATAGTATCAGAGAGACTTATGAAAACAAATAAAGCAAGACGGCTTTCAGTGCGTGTTCCGGCCATAGGATGGGAAGCTTATATATCCAATGAAAGATCGAAGATCATCAGAGCAAAAATTAGTAATTTCAGCGCGGACGGGGCTTACCTCATAACAAAAGAGCAGTATGAGCCTGAGTCAAGGGTCAGATTGTCAATTGAGTCGCCCTTGATCAGTTTTTCCGTCACCGGATTGGTGGTTCGTAGAGATTCGTACGGCCTAGGGGTTCGTTTTCTCGATCACAGCGAGTCAACCAGAAGTTCGCTACTGAGCATTATCTCCAAATTTTTGGCAGAAAAAAAAGCACAAAGATTGTTGGCGGAAGAGGTTCCATTGCGCCGTGAAAAGAAAGAAAAAGACAATTTTAATTTTGAGCAAGAATGTTTTTACAGTAGTTCGCTCCTGACAACTGCACCGTGCAGTGAAGACTATAGTTTGGTAGAGAAAAAGAGCAGTAACAAGAGGGAGTGCAGTCTAATGATTTGCTCAGCTCAAAGCGAGAGCAAGGAGTCATTGAAGGTATACTTAAGTGACAGCGGAAAAACCACAGTTAAGTGCCCTTTCTGTAAAAAGTGCCATCACACCACAGTCCCCAAACATTTTCACAACAAACCCGTTCTGGGTAAATGTAACTGCGGGGAGTCTTTTCCTGTTCTTTTCGACAGTCGCAAGTATTACCGTAAAGAGGTGCGGTTACCTGGGGAGTACTGGAACACCTTTGGCCAGAAGGACCTAATGACTGTGACAACCCTGTCTTTTTCCGGTGCAGGCTTTGAATCAGCACAGCGAAATCCTTCTATAAATTCCGGTGAAACCATCCAGCTTAACTTTTTGCTCCAAAACAGAGATAAGATCTGGATTAAATCACAAGCCCTGGTCAGACGGGTTAATGGTAATCAGATAGGTGTAGATTTTATGGGGATGGATGAGCATCACCAAAAGTGTCTTGGCTTTTATCTCATGCCTTGAGATGGGGCAAACTGACCAACCAGCTTTATCCTTTCTAAATCCAGTCAATTGCAAAAAATGTCCATCCAATTGACCTAATTTGTCACACTACCGCAGTAAATTAATATAAGTTCGCAGAAATGGTTGGTTTTAGAGCTCTGCCGGGCGAGGATTTCGGATTGCAAATTCTTGCCCGAAAGCCGCCGATGGCTGAGAGCTGAAAGCTTATCTAAACCGGCGAAATTGGCATAACCGGTTAAAGAGAAAATAGGCAGCTGACATTGCAGGCAGCCGTTTGGATTTAAAGATGCAACCAAACTCGGGCTTTAAAGAAAGGGAGAGCCAAAAATGAGGAAATTAATCATGGCAATTTTGATGGCTTTGATAGTTTCAGTGGCAGCTTCTGCTGGGGAGACGGTGCGGGTGTGCGACAACAAATATCAGCTCAAGTATGTATACGATGTAGAGAAAGGGCGGGTATACGACACCAGGTATCAGCTCCGTTACATAGTCGAGAAAAACCGGGTGTACGACTATAAATATCAGCCCAGGTATATTTATGATGCCGATAAAGGACGAATATACGACTGCGGTTACAACTTGCGGTACACCATTGAGGGTGACCGTGTCTATGATATGAGATATTATCCGGTATATTACCTCGAAAGAAAGTAAGGGATAGGGTGAAAGTCTTATACTGCTTGTTCCTTGTGGAGTAGATATTCCGCGCTTTTCGGTGGACCTTATGTAATGAAAGAGAAAAGAGCAGAATTGAGTGACACTCAGATTGAAGCTCTGCTCAAGAGCTATCTCGAAAAGATTTTGCGCCAGGATGAAAGAGAGAGATCTAGGGAAGGCAAAAGTTGGCAAGGTGTGGAGGGTCCGGACGAACATGTTGATGCCATGGCCTATCTACAACATGACTGTCGCCGGGAGCTGGCCATAGGAAACTATAGCCGGGGAAGCGGCGCGGTCGAGGATTTGCTGAAAGAAAAGGGCATAGAGTTGGATCGAAACGGTGCCAGCTACGAGAAGCTGTGCCGAGGAATGATGAAGGTTATGATAAATTATCTCGAGATCGACATTAGACGTACCCTTCTTGATAATTCTCTAATGAACCTACCATTTCCCGAGCTATTGAAAGGGGAATCCTTCGAGGATTCGTGACATTTCCTTAGTGCCAGGGCTCAACTGGATGTGAAACTCGCCATAGGATCTACGCTTAGTTATCTTTTCAGGAATTTCCTCAAAAATATTTTTGTGACCTAGGCCACGGGGAAGCTACTCCACAACGCACATGATTCGCAGCATCCATTGGCAGGCTTCCTGTTTAGGGTGCACCATATCCTCATGCCAGCCCTCGCGAGGCTGAGAGAGTGAAGATCGGTTGCTCAGATGTTCGTTGTTTCGCAGCTTCCCCACTTGGCCTTTGCTGATGTCTCTTCTAGGTGACTCCGCCCCAGGCGGATGAGCCCCTGGCCTCCGGCCCTTAGGGGCCTACGCCCCGGAGGGAATGACAGAAGAGACATGAGCAAGTCCATTTTCATTTACTCACACAGGCAAACTACCTACTGAACAGATGTTACAAGAATGGTCCACTTATTTTTGGGAAACGCCTGAATTATCTTTTGTCTTGCCAGGTTGGCCCACATCTCCTATTCTATAATTTAGATATTTTGTCATAGTATTGTCCGCAGGTTCTAATTGTTTAACGTTCCCTCAGGGCTGAAGTCTTTCACTAATCCCGAAAAAGATGAAAAACACCGATAAGACCAAAGAGCAGCTCATAGACGAGATAGAGGAATTGAGGCAAAGGATTGCCGAATTACAAATCTCGCAAGAACACCGTGAGCAGGAGGAGAAAGCACTGCGGGAGAGTGAAAAGCTTTTTCGTATGGTGGCTGATTTTACCTACGACTGGGAATATTGGCTATCTCCTGATGGTAAATACCTTTATGTGTCTCCAGCTTGCCAACGCATTACCGGTTACTCAGTGAATGAATTCTACAAGGAGCCAAAACTTCTCAACACAATAACCCATCCAGAAGACCATGATGTAGTTTGTAGGCATCTGGAAGAAAGCCTGAAAAGCGACAAAGCGCTCCATGTTGACTTCCGCATCATTACTCGAAACGGCGAGGAACGTTGGATCAGTCACTTTTGCCAGCCGATTTACGGTAAGGATCAGAGCTATCTGGGCAGACGGGCCAGTAACCGTGACATCTCCAGGCGCAAGGAGCTGGAAGAGGAACTGAGGAGGGCTAATAGATCCCTGAGGATGCTTAGTGCCTGTAACCATGCTTTGATTCATGCCGAGAACGAGGAGAGCCTGTTAGACAGTGTATGCCAGATCATTGTCGAGGCAGGTGGATTCAAGCTGGCATGGGTAGGATTCAAAGAAAAGGACCAGAAGAAAACTGTGCGTCTGGTGGCGCAGGCAGGATATGAGGAGGGCTATCTCGAGAGTTTGCATATCACCTGGGCCAATCGTGAACGGGGTCGCGGCCCTACGGGTAGGGCTATACGTAGTGGTGAGCCGAGCATCGCCAGAGACATTCTGAATGATCCCAGTTTTGCCCCCTGGAGAGCTGAAGCACTAAAGCGCGGCTTTGCATCATCCGTCGCCCTTCCTCTGGCAATCCGGGGGAAAACATTTGGGGCCTTAAACATATATTCATCGGAAGCGGATGCATTTGATCCGGCAGAGGTAAACCTTCTTGGAGAACTGGCCGGTGATCTATCCTTTGGAATAATTGCCCTGAGAACGAGGATCGAGCAAGAAGTTGCGGAGAAAGCTCTGCGAAAGGCTCACAGGGAGTTGGAACGGCGAGTTAAAGAGCGTACACGGGAACTGGTGGAGGCCAACGAGAGACTGAAAAACGAGATAGAAGAGCGCAGGAGGCTAGAGAAAATCCTAACCCAGAAAGAGAAACTCGAGACCTTGGGCGCCATTGCAGCTGAGGTGGCCCACGAGATTCGCAATCCCCTTGTCTCTATTGGCGGTTTTGCTAGACGTCTGGGGCAGAAGTTCCCGGATTTAACTGAATGCGAGATTATCCTTCGCGAATCGGAGCGGTTGGAGAGGATTCTGTCCCGCATAGGGGATTACTTAAAACCGGTGGAAGTCCGCTTTCAGGAGTGTTCCATAAATAGTATTGTCGGCGACTGTAAAGATCTTCTGTCGCCTGAATTAGAACGAAGGAAGATTATCTGCCGATTAGATCTTGATCCAGAACTTTCCCCGGTGCGGGCGGACCCGGATATATTGAAGCAGGCCTTTATCAACCTAATTCGCAAAGGGGCGGAGTTAATGGCCGACGGGGGCAATATAGTTATTAAGACCCGGGAAACAGAAAAAGAGATTCTCACAGAGTTTGGTAACCAAGCAGCAGGACTTAAGGTCAAACGTCCCGAACAGCTCTTCATGCCTTTTGCTGACGAAGGTGAAAGCATCGGACTGCCACTGTCTTATCGCTTGCTCAAAGACATGGGCGGTCTTCTTTCTTTTTCACAAACAAAGGACTATATAGTCTTCACAGTAACTCTAGCCAAAAATTTTCTTTTCCAGCATCCGGAAGAATCCAACTGACAGCTGACAGCGGTCAGCTCGCAGCAAGCAGCAATAATTCTTTGGACAGGATATTTTTTTGATGTCGGCTGCCCGCTGTCAGCTGCTTGCTGGATAATGTCCCAAGCTCTTCTGGCGATGCGAATTTCTACTGGATTGTTTGATTTGGGAATGCGTAGCTATGAGGCAGGTCCTTCCTCATCACCAAGCCAGTGGTTTGCATCCTCCAGGCTGGTAAAGACCTTTATCTTAAAAGGGAGAGACATGGTGTCTGTGATCAGCTGGTACATCTTGGCCAGTACGAAGGATGAGCCCTCCTCAGTCACGAAAGCTGTCTTGCCACCTCTCCGGGTAGAGAGGTTGAGGGTACTCACAGAGCGTGCAAGATTCCATATCTCATCATCGGTCAACTTTACATTTCCCTGGCGGAAGTCCCACAAGGCATGGAGTGTAATCTCGCCTGAATAAAAGGAGCGGATGGCAATAGCGAAATCACGGGCGGTTACTGTTCCAGTTACAGTGAAAATAGTAAGCTTTCTCGATCTATCAACCTGTGTTTCGATCATAAAATTAATTCTAGCAAGTTTGGTGGAATGATGAAAGGGGTGGGGTGTTGTTTTCTTGCGTGAGTGGGAAATATTTTGTAGGATTTTAGAGTTACTGTCTCTTAGGGAAAAAGCATAGGGCATAGAGCATAGAGTAGATGATTGCGGATTGATTAATTACGTATAACCTGTAACCTATAACCTATAACCTATAACCTATAACCTATAACTTTATTTACAGGCAAAACTGCCTAACCGACAAAACTGGCAGAGAGCAGTGGATAAGGAGCCTTTGTGCAGTTGATTTGAAATTCGGGGGTAATGTCAGGCATGTATAAGAAAGTGGAGCATGGAGGAGACCGATATATAATAATCGATGGGGAATCCAGTGTAGATGAGATGAGGGTCACTTCTAATTTAGGCGAGGATCAATTCAAAATTGAGCTGCTCATAGCAGATGATTGTCCAATTAGGACAAGTTGCGTTCGTATTGAAGAGGGAGTCAACTCGATTTGTAATCATTTAGGTTATGATAGTGTGAATCTCAAAGAATTGATCTGTCGATATGGAACCTCATCAAAACTCCGAGTTGTCGACGAACTATGGGTTGAGGGATGCCCATTGGGAAAAAACTGCGCAAACTGTGGAGATCTTCGCAGCATAAACATACCTGGATTATTAGGACCAGAAAAATCACACGCCCATATCACCTGTAAAACCAGGCACAGCAAAAGAGCCAATTGAGCTTTCCTTTAACCCTTGCAAGCTCTGTTTCCCGTTAGACTGCCTCTGTATAAGTACCAAGAGCTTCCAATAATCTGGTCGAGCGGGACTCTAGGAGAATGATTCATGAAAAGAAAACTGCGGGGACTCAAGCGTAGGGAAATTCAGCTGGATCTTAGCCTCTACCGCGTTGGCGTGCCCATCCGGGGATTGTCCGGGATGAAGCTGAGTGTCGCGGATCTATGGCCGGAGGGTGCCGAGAAGACGATTATGTTCGTGCACGGCTACGCCGGTTGTGCCGAGACCTGGGAATACCAGATCAACCACTTTGCTCGGGAGTATCGCGTTATTGCACCCGACCTGCGCGGGCACGGCCAGAGCGACGCTCCTTTCACCGAGTACACTATGTCGGAGCTCATTGACGATATCAATACCATCATCGAAGTGCTAAAGCTGCCAAAGGAGTTCGTTCTGGTAGGTCATTCCTTTGGCGGTTCCATCTGCATTGAATACGCCCATGCCCACCCGGAACGTTTGGAAAAGCTGGTTCTCGTTGCAACCGCCGGCGAGTACCCTCTCCCTCGTGGGGCTTCAATCCTCTCCCGCGTCCCGGCGGCGGCTTTTAGACCATGGTGGAAATACCGTCCGCGCTGGAACGCCGAGATCCACGTAATGAAGCGTTTATTACTAAACAACATGCGTAAATGGCAGGGCTGGCAGCTTTTGGAGAATATACGCACGGACACCCTTATCATTACTGGTGAGCGTGATCGCTATTTTCCCCGCCATGTTTTCGAAGGCGTCAGTAAAATGATGCCGGCAGCAGAGGTCATAGACATTGGTGTGTCCAAACATAAGGTACAGCTCGAGCGGTCCCAAGCGGTCAACCGTGCTATTGATCGCTTTGTTTCTGGCACTGAGGAGAGGCGGCATATATCCTGGCGCGAGCACACCGCCAAAGGGAAGCTGGAAACTGATCGCCCCTGGCTGGCGAGTTACAGTAAATACACTCCTCACACCATTCCCATTCCACGCCAGCCCCTCTACAGATTTCTGGAAGCTGCGGCGGACAACGTACCGAAGAGAACAGCCACCGTATTTTACGGAAGTGAGCTGACTTACCAGCAACTCGAATGGCAAGTTAACCAGTTCGCCCATGCCCTCCACGGCCTGGGTGTCCAGCCAAGAAGTCGAGTTATGGTGGTGCTGCCTAACATGCCGCAGATGATCGTCGCCTACTACGCCACCCTCAAGGTGGGCGGTGTGGTGGTGCTGCCCAACCCCGACGCCGACGGGTTGGGCATAATCGGGCAAATCAAGGAGACCCGTGCCAGGGCGTTGGTCACCCTGAGGGAGTTTGGTGAATTAGCGAGGAAAGTGCAAGAGGAGATTCCGCTCACTGTAGCGTTCGCTGATATACGCAGCGGACTCTCCGTTAGTGTGTATCGAAAACTGATGGACCGCTGGAAAGCGGCGGGGCTCGGCGAACAGGAGATAGCCGACAGGGACTATGGCGGACATCTCATGAGCAAAATGATGATGGATGCCCCTCGCACTCCGCCGGAAGTCGAGGTTTCCAGCGAGGACCTGGCCACTATTCTTTATACAACAGGAACCACTGCCGAACCCAAGGGGGTTTGCCTGAGCCACGGTAATCTGGTGGCCAATGCCTTACAGAACCGCCACTGGTTTCCCGATACCCAATACGGCCAGGAAATTTTTCTCTCGGTTATACCTTTTACGCACAGCTACGGAATGACCATCGCGATGAATATCCCCATTGCCATGGGCGCAACCATGCTGCTGCTGCCAGTTTTTGAAATGGGGCAAGTGCTGCAACACATCAAGCAATATAAGCCCACGATCTTTCCCGGTGTCCCTTCCATTTACATGGCCATCAATCAAACTCCGGATGTTCACAATTATGGATTGTCATCCATAAAAGGATGCATTAGCGGTGCAGCCCCTCTTCCAGTGGAGGTGCAGGAGGCCTTTGAGAAAATCACCAGAGGTCGGTTGGTGGAAGGCTACGGATTGACAGAAGCGTCCCCAGCAACGCACTGTAATCCCCTAGAAGGGGTACGCAGGGTCGGCTCCATAGGCATTCCCATTCCTAACACGGACGCCAAGATCGTGGACTTGGTGACCAGGGAGGATCTTCCTCCTGGACAGATCGGTGAACTGGCGGTCAAAGGACCTCAAGTCATGCTGGGTTACTGGAATCCCACTGACGAGGAGGATACCGAGTCGGTTTTGAAGGGGGGCTGGCTCTACACCGGTGACGTGGCCGTGATGGATACTGACGGTTTCACCAAAATCATCAGCAGAAAAAGAGATACGATTCTGGCAGGTGATTACAGCGTCTATCCG
>JAJDNT010000213.1 GCA_022340515.1 Deltaproteobacteria bacterium | reverse complement strand
CTCAACTGGATAAAACCTTCCCAACCAATGACTGTTCCATGTGTATTATCTCACCCAAACTGGTTGAGGCCGGCCGTCACCGCAACATTAACCTTCTAACCCTGAGCGAGTTGACCGGGCTCGAGGGTGAGGTTGGGAATTTCAAGGCTAAGGTCCTACAACATCCCCGTTATATTGATACGGAGAAATGCACCGGCTGCGGTGACTGTGCCGGTGTTTGTCCTGTTACTTTGGAGAATGAGTACGACCAGGGTCTTTCTAGCAAAAAAGCGACTTACAAACGTTATCCCCAAGCTGTTCCCGGCACTTATGCCATCGAAAAACTTGATCGCTCACCTTGCACCAATGCCTGCCCAAACCAGGTTAACGCCCATGCCTATACGGCTCTCATTGCTCAGGGGAAATACCGGGAAGCCATGGAGGTGATACTCCGGACGCTGCCTTTGCCAGGTGTCATTGGTCGCATCTGCCCTCATCCCTGTGAAACAAAATGCAGGCGGGGCGAGGTTGATAACCCCATTTCCATCTGCGCTTTGAAACGGTTTGTGGCCGATCAGGTTGCTATTGAAGACCTGCCGATCCCTGAAATCGAAAAACGCGAACAAAAGGTGGCAATTATTGGTTCCGGCCCGGCAGGACTCACCTGCGGTTACTTCCTTGCCTTGGAGGGCTACCAGGCCACAATATTTGAGGCCTTGCCGGTGGCTGGGGGCATGCTGCGAGTGGGAATCCCTGACTATCGACTACCACCAGAGGTTTTGGACAAGGAGATCAGGGCCATCACCCGCCTCGGGGTTGAAATCAGACTCAACACCGCTCTGGGCCGAGATCTGACCATTGAAAGTCTCTTTGCCGAGGGTTACCAGGCTATCTATCTTGCCATCGGTGCCCATAAAGATCTCAGGTTAAACATCCCAGGCGAGGATGCAGGGGGTGTTCAATCCAGCGTTGAATTTCTCCGCCAGGTCAACTTGGGCGAACTCACCAAGTTGGAGGGGCGGACGGCAATCGTGGGCGGAGGTAACGTTGCCATTGATGCGGCTCGCTCTGCCTTGCGCTTGGGCGCAGAGAAGGTCACTATTCTCTATCGCCGAACTCGAGCGGAGATGCCCGCATACGAGCACGAAGTTGAAGATGCTCTGGCCGAGGGCATAGAGATTCAGCACCTCGTAGCACCGAAAAGCATTATCACCACTGAAGGTAGGGTCTCCGCCATTGAATGTCTGCGCATGGAACTGGGTGAACCGGATGAATCCGGAAGACGTCGTCCCATTCCTATTGACGGCAGCGAATTCATTCTTGATGTTGAAATGATCATTCCGGCAATAGGTCAGCAACCTGATGCCTCTTATCTCAATGAAGTGACAGGAATTGACCTAAACCCTCGCTCTACCATTGAGGTAGATCCCGTGACCTTTGCCACTGGCAGGGAAGGCGTATTTGCCGGCGGTGATGCCCATACCGGTCCCTGGGTGGCCATCGGAGCAGTGGCCCATGGCAGAGAGGCTGCCATTTCAATTCACCGTTTTCTGCAAGGCGAAGATCTCCGTGCCGGTCGGGAACCTGGAGAGGCCTCGCAAGAAAATTTTATGCCCATTCCTGAAAACATCGTGCTCCAATCGCGCCCTGAGATGGCCAAAGCTGCCATGGCGGAAAGGCGTACCAGTTTTACCGAAGTGGAGCTTGGCCTCACAGAAGAACAAGCTAGGGCTGAGGCCGAAAGATGCCTCAACTGTATGATCTGTTGTGAGTGCCACCAATGCGTGCAGGCCTGCCTGGCCGAAGCCGTTGTGCACGATCAGCAGACTCTGGAGAGGCAAATCGAAGTGGGGGCAGTGATTCTGGCACCCGGAGCGAAGACCTATGATCCTTCTACCGTAGATATGTACCTCTATGGCCGACATCCCAATGTGGTAACCAGCCTAGAGTTCGAGCGCATTCTCAGTGCTTCAGGACCATATCAGGGCCATATGATACGACCATCGGATGAAAAGGAACCCGAGAACATCGCCTGGATCCAGTGCGTTGGCTCCCGCAATACCAACAATTGTGACAACGGCTATTGCTCCGGCGTCTGCTGCATGTACGCCATAAAAGAGGCGGTTGTTGCCAAAGAGCATAGCGACAAACCTTTGGACACCGCCATATTCTTTATGGATATGCGCACCTACGGAAAAGATTTCGAGAAATATTACAACCGGGCCAAAGATGAATTTGGCGTGCGTTTCATTCGCTCCCGCGTCCATACCCTTTTTCCAGTCCCTGATACTGATCAATTGACCATAGAATATGTAACTGAAAGCGGAAAGGTAGCCGCCGAAACCTTCGACCTGGTGGTCCTCTCCGTTGGCATGGAGGTGCAGCCCCAGACTGTGGAACTGGCAGAAAAGCTGGGAATCGACCTAAACCATTACAATTTTGCCGCCACCCACGGATTTACTCCAGTGAGTACCTCGAGGCCAGGGGTTTATACCTGCGGCATCTTCCAGGGTCCCAAAGACATACCTACATCAGTAATGGAAGCCAGTGCCGCGGCATCTGCCGCTGCAGCTAACCTGGCTGACTCCAGAGGAACCATGGTGGAAGTATATGAGCCCCCAGCCGAACGGGACCTCAGCGGTGAACCACCCCGTATTGGCGTTTTTGTTTGCAACTGTGGGATCAATATCGGCTCTGTGGTGAACGTTCCCGCTGTTGTTGAGTATGCTGAGAGCCTACCTAATGTGGTCTTCACCGATGCCAACCTTTTCACTTGTTCCCAAGACACCCAGGAAAAAATGAGGCAAGCCATTGAGGAAAACAAGTTGAATCGGGTAGTAGTGGCTGCCTGCTCTCCTCGCACCCACGAGCCCCTTTTCCAAGAGACTCTCAAAGCTTGCGGTCTAAACAAATATCTCTTCGACATGGCCAATATCCGCGATCAGGATTCCTGGGTGCACCAGAAAGACCATGTGAAGGCCACCAACAAGGCCAAAGATCTTTTGCGGATGGCCGTGTCCAGAGCTTCCCTGCTGAGACCATTAGTGGAACGTCCCCTGGAGATCAAACAGCGCGGTCTGGTAATTGGCGGTGGCGTGGCCGGGATGAACGCGGCCCTGAGTCTGGCGCATCAGGGTTTTGAGGCTGTAATAGTCGAAAAAGAGCGGGAGCTTGGCGGCCTAGCGCGCCAGATTCCTCAAACCATAGAGGGGTGGGATGTTCAGAAATATCTGGATGATCTCATTGCCGAGGTCGAGGAAAACGACAAAATCGAGGTTCTTACCCAAGCCCTCGTCGTCGGCTCCGGCGGATATAAAGGCAACTTCACCACTGAAGTACTAGTGGGTCCAGGTATGTACGAACGTAAAATCAATCACGGTGCCACCATTGTGGCCACCGGGGCCGTGGAATATCAACCCAAGGAATTTCTCTACGGAGAGGATTCGAGGGTCATGACCCAGCTAGGCCTAGGCCAGCTGTTGCACGAAAATGGCGAAAAGATACAAGAGTGGAAACGGGTGGTAATGATTCAGTGCATCGGTTCCCGCAATGAAGAGAATCCAAATTGCAGCCGCATCTGTTGCCAAAATGCGGTCAAGAACAGTCTGGCACTGAAAAAGATGAATCCTGATCTGGATGTCTATGTCCTTTATCGTGACATGCGCACCTACGGTTTGCTGGAAGACTACTATAGTGAGGCCAGAGGTAAAGGCGTTATTTTTGCCCGCTTCAGAGCTGAACAACCGCCGCAGGTTGTCAAGGAGGGTGAAGACGTGAGGGTCACCTTCTTGGATCACGTCTTGGAGCGACCCATAACCATGACTGCCGATGCACTCATCCTCAGCGCTGCCACCCTGGCTGCAGACACTGAAGAATTGGCATCTCTCCTTAAGGTTCCACGGAACACCGACGGCTTTTTCATTGAGGCCCACGCCAAGCTGAGACCGGTGGACTTCTCATCTCAGGGCATTTACCTCTGTGGTACTGCCCATGGCCCAAAACTCATTAGCGAAAGCATTGCCCAGGCACTGGCTGCTGCGGCCAGAGCGGGCTCCTTCCTCGCCAGGACCGATATAACCATCGGCGGCGTAGTTGCCCAGGTGGAACAAAGCCGGTGTGCCGCCTGCTTGGTCTGCGTCAAGGCCTGTCCCTATGGCGTGCCGCAGATCAACCAGGATAATGTCTCGGAGATAAACGAGGCCCTCTGCCAGGGCTGTGGAATTTGCGCCTCTGAGTGTCCAGCCAAGGTTATTCAGTTGGCCCACTACGAGGATGACCAAATCGGCGCCAAGGTGGATGCTTTGTTTATAGGAGGATGATAATGAAAGAGTTCGAGCCGAATGTTGTCGCATTCTGCTGCAATTACTGAGCCTACTCTGCAGCGGACCTGGCAGGTTCCATGCGACTGGATTATCCACCTAATGTGAAGATCATCAAGGTTCCCTGCACCGGCAGGGTTGATGTCATCCATATTTTGAGGGCTCTCGAGGACGGGGCGGATGGCGTTATGGTTGCTGGGTGCATGGAGGGTGACTGTCATTACCAAAGCGGCAACCTGCGGGCCAGAAAGCGGGTGACCTATGTGCAACATATCCTTGACCAAATTGGATTTGGTGCTGAACGGGTTGCCATGTATAACCTCTCCGCCGGTATGGGAGTGAGGTTTGCCGAGATTGCCCGCGAAATCACCGAAAAAGTGAAGGAATTGGGTCCCAACCCCATTAGAAGGGCGCAAGAAGCTTCAGGAGAGTCCACTAAGGAGGCAGTACATGGTTAAGGCAAAACCAAAACCGATTGGCGAGATCATCGACTACGTAAAGGATTTCGACAAGGTACTGGTGGCTGGCTGTGACGGCTGTGTCACCGTATGTGAAGCTGGCGGCTTGAAGGAGGTACAGGTGCTGGCCTCTTCCCTGCGGCTTTATTTTAACAAAGAGGGCAAGCGCAAGGATATAGAAGAGACCAGCCTGACTCGCCAGTGCGACAGAGAATACCTCGAGCCGCTGCTAGACAAAATTGACAACTATGACGCCGTGGTCTCCCTTGCCTGCGGTGTCGGCGCTCAGTTTATGGCGGAGTTATATAAAGGTAAGCCCATTTTCCCCGGAGTGGATACCTGCTTCATTGGCTCCACCCAGGAACGGGGCGTATGGGTAGAGCGCTGCCAAGCCTGCGGCCAATGCATCATAGCAAGCACAGGGGGTATCTGTCCCATTGCCAGGTGCTCCAAACGTATGCTTAACGGCCCTTGTGGCGGCTCCGAAAAGGGCTCTTGTGAGGTGAGCAAGGACACTCCGTGCGGCTGGCACCTTATCTATGAAAGGTTGAAGGAACTTGGGCAGCTGGACCACTTTGAGGCCCCCACTGATCCCAAGGACTGGACCACCAGCCGCGACGGTGGACCCCGCAAAATCGTAAAAGAGGATGTGCAGCCATGAATACGACTACACCTAGCAAACTGGAAAAAATTCTGGCAGAGGGACATCTGGCCGTCACTTCGGAATGTGGCCCGCCGCGAAGTACTGACCTCGACATAGTGGCGGAAAAGGCGGAGCTGATTAAGGATCACGTAGATGCCATAAATATCACCGACAACCAAACCTCAGTGGTGCGCTTATGCAGCCTGGCCTCTTGTATTAGAATAAAACAGATGGGGTTGGAGCCGGTACTGCAAATGGTGACTCGAGACCGCAACCGCATCGCCATTCAGAGTGACATCCTGGGTGCCGCCTCCTTTGGCATCAACAACATACTTTGTCTAACAGGAGACCACCAGCAGTTCGGCGATCATCCAAGTGCTGCCAATGTCTTTGATCTTGATTCCACTCAGTTGATCCAGACGGTTAAGTTGATGCGGGATGAGGGGAAGCTATTGGGAGGCTTCGAAATGAAGAAGCGCCCTGAAATGTTCATTGGAGCAGCCGCCAACCCCTTTGCCGATCCTTACGAGATTAGGGTTTCTCGCCTCGCCAAAAAGGTGGCCGCCGGGTGCCAGTTCATCCAGACCCAATGTATTTACAATATGGAAAAATTCAAGGACTGGATGAAAAGAATTCGCGATCGGGGATTGCACGAGAAGGTAGCAATCCTCGCCGGCCTCACCCCAATGAAGAACGTGGGCATGGCCAGATACATGAAAAATAGAGTTCCCGGCATTGATGTTCCGGACGATATCGTGGAGCGGCTGGCCGCTGTTCCCAAAGAGAAACAGGCAGACGAGGGTATCAAAATCTGCATTGAGCAGATAGAAGAACTAAAAGAGGAGGAAGGGATCAAGGGTTTTCACATCATGGCCATTGAATGGGAAGAAAAGGTCCCGGAGATTGTGGAGAGGGCAGGGCTTTATCCGAGACCCAATCTCAACGGAAGCCAAAACTAGGTATTCATTGGATATCGAACAAGTGAAAAATCCAGACCCAGAGGACCTGGTTTTTTTTCACCAAATAAAAATTTTTATATAATAGGAGGTAGTCATGACAAAAAAATATGTATTGATCGTTGACGACGACCCAGATCTGGTGGAAACCGTGGGCATGATGCTGGAGAGCAAGGGTTACGAGGTAGGAAAGGCCTACGATGGTGTAGAGGGCGAGGAATCCATCAAGGAGCGCCGCCCCGACCTGCTGGTGCTCGATGTGATGATGCCCCGCAAAGATGGTTACAAGCTTTGTGCGGAATTGAAAGCTGACAACAAAACCAGGGACATCCCCATTATTTTGCTTACGGCAGTGGGTGAGGCCGTTCCGACAACCAGCTACACCCATGCCCAGGGAATGTCAACGGAAGCTGAAGAGTATATCCCCAAACCGGTTGATACGAAGACCCTTGTGGAAGCAGTAGAAGTATTCTTCTCCTAGAGAGCTTCCTAGATGCGGGGGGCGAACCTACCGCCGGGTAGTGGGCAATGACGAAAATCAGGCTTAGAGGCCTCAAACTCCTGGAAGGGGGCGCTCAGGTGCTCTCTTCCGGGCCTGGCGTTAGCAAAAATCTCCTGTCAGCAGACATATGCACCCCTCTGGCACTCAATAAGATTAATCTCACCTTTCTGGCTCATCTCTCCCCTCATAAGAGTGCAAGTTGTGTCACTTCCCTGTGCACGGAAGGTTCTGCCGGCCGCGCCGCAGCCTCTTTAATTGGCAATCTTCATAGCGGCGACGTGGGAGTGTATCTGCACGAGGATGTGAGCACCTTATCCATCTTTGTCCATGACCAAAGACCCCAAGTAGCCGGCTCTCTGCTTAACGCTCTGGCCAGGGAAGAGATAGAGTTGCTAGGTCTAGCAAGCTCACCTTCGGCATTATCATCCGTAGTGTCTTCTGCAGATACAGAAGTGACTATCGGAGCCGTTTTTGATGTTTTTGAATTTCCGGCCTATGGTTCACCCTCCGATTGGTACGCTGCCTATGAAGGTAAAGAGCACCTCCTCCGCAAGATAATAGCCTCATATCAAGAACAGGTCATTAAGATCTATGACATAGTGCAAGAACCCAATCTCGACCTTTGGAGCCTAGATCTGTCTAACCCCGAGTTGGGCGAGCTAGGCGAGGCTTTATCTTCTTTGGATCGTTTGGGGATCAGGATGCCCTTCGTGGTGGCAGTGCCAGCCCCTGATGAGGCGGACTTGCGCTTCGGCTTTTGCTTTGCCAGTCAACAGGCGAAGGAGCTCAAACACACATTTTCCCGCCACTTCGTCCCAAAAAACCTGGCACATGAACCAGAGGTAGCAGCTTTGTTCATCCATGGTCCCCATTTTGGTGACCGCTATGGCATCGCTAGCAAGTTTGTCGAAGGACTGCAACGTGCCGGCGTGGCTATTTTGGCTATGAGTTGTACCGTCTCTTCTATTTCTGCCATCATCGGTAAGCTTGACCTGGATCCAGCTATCAGGACGCTGGATATGATCTTCCAAAGGTACTAGAAAGCAGCTTACAGCTGGAAGCACGCAGATGGCAGAACGACACGGAACTACCCCAGCTGAGCGTCAGTTGTTCCGCCTGAGGCGGATCCGTTGTCCGTTGCAAGAAGTAAATCGAGAGGGAGCCAGGCTAGCAGGGAGATTGGAGCGGCGGATATACTCCACCGCCTTCCAGAGTATATAGTGGCTCTCATTTGCGAGATATGGGGTTTCTACTCGGGTGAGGCTATACTTTCCAGGTAGCGGGTAATAGCACCGTCATATTCATGAGTTAGGCGGAAAACCTTTTTGGCCAAGCGAAATCGGGTTTCGAGGCTTAACTGGCCTCCACGGGCGGTCATCTCTTGGATTATGGGACCATAATCCCCCGGATCAACCACCACAGCCACATCCCGGTAATTCTTGGCAGCAGCGCGGAGCATGGTGGGGCCGCCTATGTCGATATTCTCCACTGCCTCCTCCAGGGTGCAGTCATCTCGGGCCACGGTCTTCTCAAAGGCATAAAGATTCACTACCACCATGTCGATTACCTTTAGATGGTGGGCAGCCATAGTTTTCATGTGCTCCGGATTATGCCGCTGTGCCAGGATGCCGGCGTGAACTTTAGGGTGCAGAGTCTTTACCCTGCCATCTAGCATTTCGGGAAATCCGGTAAAATCAGAAACATCTTGCACAGTAATTCCGCCTTCTCTGAGCATGCGAGCCGTACCACCAGTGGACAAAATTTCCACCCCGAATTCCTGGAGTTTTTGAGCGAAGTCAACCAGATCGGATTTATCAGTCACACTAAGAATCGCCCGTTGGATTTTGCGCTCCATACTCCCCCCTTTTAAATAAGCACTAGGTACTAAGCACTACAGATAGGTTGAAAAAATGAATAAATCATAGATACTATTGTTGGCTCACCAAACATAGCACAGCGACTTGTGTAATTCCTTTTCGGTGCCTAGTGCATAGTCCTTAGTGCCTAGTATCTTATCAGGCCGCCTTCTCCAGTAAAAGTCTAGTAAAAATTTCGTTGACCGCCTGTAGAGCCACTGACTCCGGCGGCAGCTCCACGGTGGGCTTCCCTTCCAAATCAAACTCATAGATGAGGTCATCTTCAGGAATGGTGCTCACTGAGTTGGGATCAAATGTTTCCGTCTCCTTGGCGACCAATTTTTCCAGCTTTTCCTTGTATTGATTGACCAAAAGGTATTTACGTCCCACTCTAATGTTGAGCTCGTCAACCAAGTCATAGATCCGGCGAGCTGAAAGAATGCCTCGCCGACTGGCATCACTCACCACTAGAAGCAAATCAATGTCTTTGGTAGTAAGTCGGCTAAAGTGCTCCATACCCGCCTCGTTGTCGACAACCAGGTAGGGGTAGTTGTGCATCAACCGTTCGATGAAGTTGCTAAGCAAGTTATTGGCGGCACAGTAGCACCCAGGCCCTTCGGGCCGGCCCATTACTATGAGGTCGAATCCGTTGGCCTCCACCAGGGCCTGCTCAACCTTCATCTCCATCCACATATCCTTGGTCATCCCTACCGGGACGTCCTTCTTCATCATCTCCCTGGCCTCCCCAAGGGTCTCCTCCACTTTGAGGCCAAGTACCTCATTGAGGTTAGAGTTAGCATCAGCATCAACTGCCAGAATCGGGATCATCTGGTGCTCTTTCAAGAAGCGAACAAGTAAGCCCGCAAGGGTGGTCTTGCCGGTTCCTCCCTTCCCCGCCAGGGCAATGGTGTATCCCTGTTTTTTCGTCATTTTTCATCCTGATTAAAACCCCTTATGGATTTTGCAGCCAAAGGGGAGAGCAGATTGATTTAATTTTAGACTAGTTTCCCTTTTGCCGAACTGAAGTTTAAGCTTCTGACTCTTTTTTCTTAGGATGGCATTCGCCACAGGTTACCGGGCCAGACTGCTTTTTGTCTTTAGAGAGCTGTCGGTGGCAACCTATACACATTCGATGGTATGCCTGCTGCAAAGTGCGTTCAGTCGGGTCCAGATCAGGCTTAAACCTGTAGCCGGTCTCATTCTTGTGGCATGCAGAACACTTGACGCCTTCTCCGTCTTCTTCAAGCTCCGACTCATCCACAATGTTTTCTCCACCTTTGAAGCGGTGGTGACAATCGCTGCATTCGATACCCGCATCATCAAAGTGGAGTAGGTGGGGAAAATCAACTGCAGGACGGCTGCGACTGGTAAATACCGTCTGGTCATCCAATAAAATATTTTCGGGCTGAGCGTCGAGATTGACCGCCCACAAGAGGCTTCCTATACCCAGAATCACCGTCCAAACAAGAAAATGTCCCCGTCGCATGCTCTTCTCCCCGATTGTGGCACTCTTGCCAATGATAACCTGGAAAAGGACTAAACCACTGAGATATACAATTTCAGATTGTTGATTGTAGATTGCAGATTGGTTCAATCTAAAATCTCAATTCTGCAATCTAAAATCTCCTCTGTGTGCTCTGTGGTTAAAAAAACCCCCGATATAGTCTACTCGTCGTCTTCGTCTTTGGCTTTGAGTTCTTCCGGAATAATCAAGGCTTCTTCAAACATTTCTTTGAAAGAAAGTACCTTTATACCCAGTTCATACTCCTGGTTCAGATCCCGAAGCTGATCATAACAATTGTGACACGGGGTGATGCAAATGGTCGCCCCGGTGGCCTTGATCTGCTCGGCCTTCACCTTGCCTGACTTCAGCCGACGTTCTTTAAAAGCGCCGGCCATGGGGATAAAGCCTCCACCCCCGCCGCAACAGAAGTTGTACTCATGGTGGGGCTCCATCTCAACAAAATCCTCGCAGAGATATTTGACAATTTCCCGACCATCTCGGGCGCAGCCCCCGTTACGGCTCACATTACATGGGTCCTGATAGGTGCAGCGTTCATTGGCAAAAACATTTTTGTCCAGCTTAATCCGTCCTTCCCGCAAATATTGAGCGAAAAGGGAAACGCTGTGCACCACTTCGAATTTGTGATCGCGGCCTAACCAGATAGGTGATTCAAACTTCAGCGACCGCAGGGCATGGCCACATTCCGTAACCACCACCCGCTTGACTTCTAGCTCCTCTGCCGCATCGCGCACCATTTGGGAAATCTTGCCCGCCGCAGCTGTGTCGCCCATAAACATAGCCAGGTTGGTCACATCCCAGCCCTTACTGGACATGGTCCAGTCTGCACCGGCCAGGTAGAAAATCATAGCGGCCTGGGAGATATCCATGGGGTAAAATTTGGGCTCTCTGGCGTTCACCACGTAAAGGAAATCAGCCCCCTTTTTGTCTATGGGAATTGTGGCGCCAGGTAGCTCCTCTTGCAGTTCTTCTTCCATCCACTGCAGGGTATCCACCCACTCCTCCTCGGTTACGGCCATCTGATTACCCGATTTAAGGTGATTCTCAACCGCCGCCAGCAATTGCTTGGGCACCTTGCCTTGAGAAACGCAAAGACTACGCGCCATACTTATTATGCTCGCCACATCGATGCCGAAGGGACAGAACATGGTACAGCGCCTGCACATGGTGCACTCACCATAAATGGTCTCAAATAACTCATCCAGTTTATCTTCATCTAACTGCTTATTCTTTTTAATTGTTTCCAGCACCTTCTTGGCCTTGTAGGCTGGCATCATCTTGGGATTGCGCTCATTGGCTAAGTAGAAATGACAGGTGTCAGCACAAAGGCCGCAATGGGCACACATTTCCAGCCACATTTTGAGCCGGGCGTTGCTCTTTTCCTCTGCAGTCTTCTTAAAGACTTCAGGGTTAAAGGCTGTCGCTTTGTCTCCCATTAATACCTCCTCGAAAGAATTGTCATGGGGCAGAGAATTCCAGGTGTTACCAGGAAGGAGCTTTTCGCCTGCCGAATTCCATACCAGTCACCGCCCTGGAAAAGAAAAACAAAAGAAAATGGCTCAGCTTGGTGAAAGGAATAACCACTAGCATGAGTTCGCCGAAGAACATATGCAGAAGAAGCACTGTATTATAATCAAAGTACTGATGATAAGCCAGATAGCCGGTTACGAAAGGAGCCAATGTCACTGCTAAGAGAAGGTAGTCCGCCGCCGTAGTGACAACCCGGACGTATGGCAGAACTATGCGGCGCAAGGCCAGGAAGATACAGCAGCCTATGGTGATCAGGGTCATGTAGTCGGCAACTGTCTCAGGAAGGAACCACCAGCTAATCTCCCAGGACTCGTACCAGAGAACCCCGTGGGCCAGTAAAAAGAGAGGCGTCACAAGCAGACAGATGTGAAAAATAAACCCGACTAGGGTGGTGATGGGATTCTTCTTGGCGGTCTCATTGAGGGGGACAATCCA
>JAJDNT010000211.1 GCA_022340515.1 Deltaproteobacteria bacterium | reverse complement strand
AAGAGGCAATCCATCTTTTGGATGAAGAGCAGCGAGAAATTCTGGCAGATTGGATGGGGGAACAAGAGCTCTGCGAAATAAAATTCTCCCATGCCTCTGCTTGCCCTTGCTGCGCAGGGCAGCTCACTCACAGCTAGATATTCATTAAAGATTATCCTGCCGTAGATTTCAGCTCATGTTACCTCCACATCTTTTTCTTGCAAGCCCCTGATTTGATTCTGTATAATTTGTCGCGATTTCCCCAATGCTGTCTATGGTGAAACTAACTAAAGGAGAGATTCTTTTGCGTGTTATGACCTTCAACCTTCGTTTTGAAAATGATTTTGATGGTGAAAACCATTGGCTTAACCGCCGTGATTTCCTGGTGAAGACGATTCAAGAACATCGTCCTCATGTGCTGGGAACGCAGGAGGGCACACCCTCGATGCTCGAGTTCTTGAGTGATAGTTTGGAAGGATATCAACTATCCGCTGATTCACGCATCTGGGAAGGTCACTGTCAGTATCCGACTTTGTATTATCTCGTGGATTATTTCGCCTCGGTGGGACATAGTGAATTTTGGCTATCAGAAACACCAGAGGCACACATGAGTAAGAGTTGGGATTCCGCCTTTCCCCGGATGATTAGTCATAGCCTGCTAGAAATAAAGGACAATGGTAGACAAATTTGGGTTTCAGTAACACACCTCGATCACATCTCGGAGCAAGCCCGCATTGAAGGGGCAAAGATGATTCGCGCTTGGGCGGTTGAGAGGAAGGAGCCCATATTATTGTTAGGTGATTTCAATGACTTCCCTGGCTCAGAGGTGCACCAAACTTTGAGGAAACCTTTTGGGCCATTCAACGACTGCTGGCAGATGATGAAAAAAGCGGAAGATCAGCACAGTTACACTCATCATGGTTTTACAGGTATCCCAGTTAAGGGCAGAATCGACTGGATCTTGGTCACCTCCGAGTTTAAAATTCTAGACGTTTCGGTGGTGCGGGATCATAAAAGCGGTCGCTACCCATCGGATCATTTTCCTTTATTGGTTGATTTGCAGTTGGAATAAAAAGGCAACACCTGTTTTCACTACTTAAGGTTAATGGCGGAGGTGGAGGCATTCGAAGCAATGGGCCGAGAGTTTGTCGAGGCTTTAAACGTAACCAGCAATTACTAAAGGGATCTTCCTTAAAGAATAGGCGTATATGTTAATTAGGTCCTTATATAAAATAGAGCTCGAGGACTGGGATTTTAGGCTGAGAATAGTGCTTGTGAGTTTTGGGGTATGAAAGACACCGTTCGAGTTGCCCTTATTCAGGGAAAACCATATGCAGAACTGGACAATCCTCGGAATGTAGGCCACGCAATCAGACTCCTGGAGCAGTGCCGCGGCAAGAATCTGGATGTAGCCTGCCTGCCGGAATATTTCCCCTGGACAGGTGAAGAAATTTTAGCCGACGCTGCCAAGGAACTCCGGTGTTACATCGTCGCCGGAGTGGTGGAAGAATTGGGTGATAAAAGGTATAGCACGGCCACCCTGTTCGACAGAAAGGGTTTGATTGTAGGTCGCCAACGTAAGGCTAGTCCGGGAGACATGGAGCGTCGGTATTTTGGCATTTGCCCTGGTGACGAGGGCTTCAAAGTGTTCGGAACCGACTTCGGGAAGATAGGTCTTCCAGTCTCTATTGATTTCTGGGGGCAACCGGATGCGGCTCAGGTGCTAACTGATAAGGGTGCCGAGTTGATCATCAATCAATCCATTTTCCCGATTTTGAGAGATCATTGGAAAGAGGCTGCCCTGGTGAGGGCATTTGACAACTTCATTCCAGTTGTGGGAATTAACACCGCCGACTTCAACTGGAGGGTTAAAGGGCGAGCTTACCGTCACTTTGGAGGAAAAAGTATTATTATTCAACCGCCCCAACTGGTGAGCCGAGACGATTTCGGCCTGTGGTTGCGAGGCTTGGGCAGTCTAACGGCCTGGGTGCAGGTGGAATTGGATGACCGCGAACAAGTTTATTTTGGCGAGGTCGATTTGAGAACCAGCAGGGAGTATCGTGCCGAACTTTGGCGTCGTTTGGGTATCCGGCGCCGTCGGATCCACTGATACCTCTTTGTAACCTCTGTGCTCTGAGTAGTTTGATTTTCTTGCTTTTGTTGATGGATACTTGATATCGTACTTTGTACCATAGATACATGATTTGTATTGGGTAACCAGTTTTTGATGGTGGAATTATGCTTTGGCTGAAACGTTTCTGGCCTTTGCTTCTCGGGCTGCTTTATCTAGCCAGTCCTATAGATGCCATTCCCGACTCCTTTGTGGGGTTAGGCTGGGCGGACGATCTTGTCATATTGCTTCTGGCCTATTGGTTTATCAAGAGGGTCTTACCTGGCGGATATGGACAATATAGGAGCCGCTCTTATGGTGGATCACAGCAGGAGAGGCCAGCTTCAGCACAAGAGACGGGAAAAGATCCTTATGAGATCCTCGGAGTGCCTCGGAATGCAAGCCAACAGGAGATTAAGAGCGCCTTCCGGAAACAAGCGCAACGGTATCATCCTGATCGGGTTTCACACCTCGGGGAGGAGTTTCAACAACTGGCCAAAGAAAAATTTCAGGAGATACAGGAAGCTTACGAAATGCTATTTAGAAATTAAGGGTTTGTGAGTTCCGGCGGGGACTTGGATATGCTCATCGATAAACTTGATTTTAAACTAGTAAACATTGAGTGTATGCCCACCTCAACCAAGTTCAATGCAATAATCGAACTTGAAGTAGATATTGGTGACTTACTCCCTTATCTTGCCACCGTTATCCGAGGATGCACATACATCCACGGCACGGGCGAGCTAAACTACATGGACAGGGGGCACATAATAGCCATCCGCTCCAAGCAAATCACCGTTACAGCCCTTGTGGACGAGGCAGAAGCACGACAGTTGTGTCAAGAACTGAAAAATATGATCAATCAAGTAGATCAACAGCGGGGGAGCATTACACCAACACTGCGAAAACAGGCCCGTCTTGATCCCCTAACTGTATACCGCGAGCTCCCCCAGACCAATTGTGGAGAGTGCGGCGAAGTTACCTGTATGGCATTTGCGGCCAGGGTAGTCAGTAGAGAGCTGAGGGCAAACGGCTGCAAGTTTCTACTGGACAATGAATATAGTAGCCAACGGGAGCGACTTTGGCAGAAGTTAAAACAGGCCGAATATGAAGTAAACTAAGTGCCTGCTTGGGAGTACTGGAGTATCCGAAAATTCCAAATAAAAAAACAAATTCCAAATAAATTACAATGACCGAAATTCAAAATCCCAAACTTGTTTTGGTCATTTGGTATTGGGGTTTGTTTGTAATTTGGTGCTCGGAGTTTGGGATTTCACAGACTTCAGCACACTAGCGTATTGAGGAAAGACCTAAGGAACCCCTATTGGGGTGACCTGTACAAGTATATTGGAGGGTAGCTACGATGACCTCTAAGGTAGTAGAGTGGGATTCTTCTTTGCCGCAGACATTCGAAGAAAGAGAAGATGCAGATTGTACAAGTGAGGAAGCGACTGACTCGTCCTCGGATCAATCAGACATGGTGAGGATCCATACTGTGGAGAATCGCTTTGAGGCCGATTTGCTTATGCAGGCCCTAGGTGAGGAATGTATCCCGGCCATGCTTCGGCGCTTTGAAGAAACCGCCTACGACGGCCTTTTCGTTGCCCAGATGGGCTGGGGTGCCATTCTGGTGCCCGGAGATTACGAAGGGGAAGGTCGAAGGGTGATAGAAAATGTGCTGGAGAGCATAAAGGAGAGCTCTGCTAACGGGTCTCTCGAGATTCAAGAATAGTAGGAGGCAGCAGACAGATGGGCCATGAATCGGAGAGACGGAGACACGGAGACGCGGCGAAAAAGAATCAGGATCAAGGGGACAGAGGACAGATGATCTTCCTGTGAGCTAGGAGTTGTGGGCTACGAGCTACCTTAACGAGTTCTGCGATTTTTACGACTGCAACGGCTTCAATGACTTGAACGGCCTGAACGGTTTGAACGACCTATGAGCGCAAGCGATTTGACCAAGAAAGGGCGGGGCATTTATGAAGACCCAAGGGAAATCGATCCCAATCTCTGGAAAAAGCTTTCGTCCATGGATGTGAGTGAGGTGTGCGCTCGTGCCGCTGTGAAATATGACCAGGGTCGCGGCTGCTACCACATCCCCTTTTTGCATCGGACCTACGGATGCTATCCTCAGAATCGCCTGATTGAATGCCTTGATCATGATGGTTCCCACAAGCTCTCCTTTCAATTTTATCTGGTATTGCTCACCTACCTGATTCGCAGTCGGCCCATTGGTCTCGCAGGCCGGATGGTAACTGGTAGCGAAATCAAAGGTGGCGATTTTTTTTTCAGGGGACCCCATGTGCTGTTCACCCACCCCTTGGAAAAACGATTCGGCCAAGATGGGCAGACTTTTGAGGAAATAGGTCGGCGACTCGGAGGGAGTAAGACCGAATTTGGAGATGTCTCTTTTCGCCTCTGGCCTCTACCAAAGATTCCACTAGGCTATATACTCTGGGTTGCAGATGAAGAGTTTCCTGCTCGCTTGGTGGTGACTTTTGATCTTTCTATAGAGGAACATTTCCCCTTGGATGTTATTTGGGCCTTGGTCAATCTAGTGGGTGGTGCGATGCTGAGAGAGGCAAAGAAGATAACCAGCTAGGAGCCCTTCGACTGGACCTGTCGACGAGACTTGTCGGCGAGGAGTTCGACTGAGGCTCACTCGAAGTCCTCAAGTCGAGTCGCTCAGGGCAAGCAGGCAGCAGACATTCATTGTAGATTTGAGATTGGAGGTTGCAGACTGCAGATTTTTTTTGAGATGGACAAACTAGCCGGTTTGTAGTGAAATCTAAAACCCAAAATCTGAAATCAGAAATCGTAATTGTCCACCCAAAGCTAGATCAGGAGAAGTGACTTTGGTGAAAAGAAAGATCAAGAGAAAAGAGTTCAAGAAGCCAGACGAATTCATAACATTTAGTGCCAAGATTCTGGAATGGTGTGGCGAGAACTTAAAAATCGTATTGGGAGTTGCAGCAGGATTTGCTCTCCTCCTCGCAATAGTGGGAGCAGTTTTTGTCTTTAAGGCCGGTCGTGAGGCAAAGGCTGCAGATCTTTACCAGAAAGCCTTAGCCCTCTATCCTAACAGCTCGCCGGGCGGGAATCATCCAGAAGAATATGACCAAGCCATAACGGCTCTAGAGGAGGTACAGAAGCGTTATGGCTCGACCACTGTGGCCACTAGTGCACTTGTAGATCTCGGTAACATTTATTTTGAGCAAGGGACCTACGATAAGGCTATCCTCTGTTACAATGATTTTTTTCAGCGGACCAATCTCAGCCATCCCCTCCACGATCAAGTTTTAGTGAGTCTGGGTGAGGCTTACGAGGCCAAGGAATCTTATGAGAAGGCCTTGGAGATCTACCAGCTTCTTTTAAAGGATGGAGCTCCGATATATCAGAGTCAGGCTGAGCTCTACCTCGGCAGGGTGTATGAGGCCATGGGCGATAAAACCAAGGCAATGGCTCACTACGACAACTACCTCAATGAAAGTCCGGCGCCTCTCTTTGGCGAATGGATTAGAATCAAGCTCAGACGGTGGCGCCAGGCAGAGAAACCTCCAGAAGGAGGTTAACTGGAAGATCAAGAATTAACTTGACAAGTATGCAATACTTTTATAATTTGACGCCCCAGAGGAACTGAGGAATCTATGCAGCGCGCCGGCTTTCAAATTTACTTTTCCTTCGGCGGCTTCTTTTTTAAGAAGTCTGCCCTTTGGTTGAAGAGGTAAGCCGGTATATAGGTGAGCATCTAAGCCATGGGCGGACAGGGAAGCGAGCCCATGGTTTTTTTATTTCAAAGCCGTGGGTTAGGCGGATTCCACGGCTTTTTGAGTTGAACGGCAAGACTTCGTAGTCGAGAGAAGGCAGGACAAGGCTGTGCGACTAGCCCATTCGCCTGAGGTGAAGAACGTTGGAGCACGAGAGATTCCATCATCCCAACATTCCATTATTCCAGTAA
>JAJDNT010000015.1 GCA_022340515.1 Deltaproteobacteria bacterium | reverse complement strand
TCTTTATGCCTCACCTGTCATTTGGACAAACAATATCTTGCGAGCTCAAAACATAACCTTACTCAGTCCGCTCCGGGGGAGAGGAATTTGGAAGGAAAGACAGCAGCAGAGGGAGGAATATGTTCGCCATGTCACCTGCCGCACAAAGCGGCGAGAAACCTCAAGGGAAAACAGGATTTCACCGCCCAGCTCTGTCTCAGTTGCCATAGCGAAGGAAACATCGGCGAGAAGATTATTCCCCGGGGATATACTCATCCATTGAATGTCAGTCCCTTTGAAAATAAAGAAGAAAATCCTTTTTTTGCCGAGGTAGATCCCGAAAAGGGAAAATTGGCCCTTCCGCTTTTCAATAGATACAATGTGCAAGACGAAAATGGGAAATTAACCTGTTCAACCTGCCACGCAACTCATGGGCTTCCGAGCAATCCGACAAGAGAACAGACAGCAAGAAATGATCAGGGAGCTAAATCTGCTTCTCTCCTCAGAATAGAATCACCTAATATCTGCCGCCAATGCCACAGTGGTAAGTTTGATATTGCCAACTCCAAGCATGACCTGAGTAAATTGACTCCCGCAGAAAAAGATATCCTGCAAAGCAGAGAGCCCGAACCCGGGATTTGCGGGAGCTGCCATCTGGTGCACGGTCCAGGAAAAGGTTACTTGTGGACAGAAGAAGGCTTAGCCTCGGGTAGCAAAAATAGAGCAGAAGAGATGTGTAGGGGATGCCACCATGAAAGAGGGTTGGCCAGCAAGAAGGTTGTAAAAGACTATTCGCATCCTGAAAATATTTCACCTTCTGAGAAGGGAATCACCACTACCCTGCCGCTCTATAACTCCAATGGAAAAATTTTTAAGGACGGGCTGCTGACCTGTCAAACATGTCATGACCCCCATCTTGGGAATTCCCCGAACAAATCAGGCGGAGACCATGGTAAGGTTGAGCCTGAGTCGCAGAACAGATTCCTCAGATTAGAAAATTCTCCATCATCTACTCTTTGTGAAAACTGTCATCCAAATAAAGCCCGGGTGGAAAAGACTGACCACGACCTCATCATAACTGCGCCGGCTCACAGGAACATTATGGGTCAAACTCCGGCACAGTCTGGAACCTGCGGCGTCTGCCATCTCGTGCATAACAGCAAAAACAAGGTCAGACTATGGGCTCAGGAATTAGGGCTGGGTACAAACGTGATGGAAAGGATGTGCAACTCCTGCCATTCTAAAAACGGGGTTGCCAAAAACAAAGTTCCTCCAATCGGTGATCATCCCCAAGATAAACTTGTTAACCTTTCGGGGAAGATTAAAAGCAAAGAGAATTTTCTTCCACTTTATGACCCCATATCAGCTGAACCGGTAATGGCAGGTAATATCTCCTGTGCATCTTGCCATAATGCTCACCAGTGGGACCCGAGACAACCATCCAAAGGTGAGGGAGCAAATCTGGAAGGCAACGCTACCAATAGTTTTCTCAGAACAAATTCCCCAGATCTTATGTGTAAGGACTGCCATGGTTTTCAGGCATTGTTGAAGTTCAAATTCTTCCATGATCCTGCCAGGCGCAAAATGCAAGGACTTAATTCTCCATAAACCGCATTCCGCACCCCGACATCCTCGGTGAGATCACCGTACGGGGTTGGGGATTTCACCAGACATACACTCAAAAAGAACAATAATAATATTATCTAAAATAATAATATAATTAAATAATTGTGTCATTTAACTTTCTGGCACGCATATTGATATATTGTCTCCACAAATTGCTAACTTGGAGCTCAGAGGTATGATGGAACGCATTGTTCTTATAGGGTTGAATCATAAGACTGCCCCTGTAGAAATCCGGGAAAAATTCGCTGCCGTCTGTATGGATGGCACTGCTCCACTGGAGCAAATAGGCAAACTTTCGCAGGTAAAGGAGGCTTTTTTTATCTCTACCTGCAACCGGATGGAAGTCCTGTTTACCACCTCAGCCCTTGATCAAGGTATGGGCCAGGTGGTGCGTCACTTGGCTGAGATTTATGGTAAGACCGCTGCTGCGCTGAAGCCCTACCTCTACATTTATCTGGACCATGAAGCGGTAAAACACCTATTTCGAGTGGGATGCAGTTTGGATTCCATGGTGGTGGGGGAGCCACAGATACTCGGCCAGATCAAAAAGGCTTACGGGGAGGCAGTGGAGGCTAAGACCTCAGGGGTGATTCTAAATCGGCTTCTGCACCGGTCCTTTTCAGTGGCAAAAAGAGTGCGCACAGAGACGCAAATCGGCAGTAGTGCAGTTTCCATAAGCTATGCCGCGGTGCAATTAGCCAAGAAGATATTTTATGACCTACAGGGCAAGAAGGCTATGCTGGTGGGAGCTGGTGAGATGGCTGAACTGGCTGCCGAGCATCTCTTGAGTCAAGGGGTGGATGAGATTGTTGTGGCCAATCGCACTCTGGACCGAGCTTTGACTTTGGCCAGAAGGTTTAAGGGAAACACCGTAGCTTGGGAAGAACTGGGCCAAGAGTTGAATCGGGTGGACATCATCATCAGCTCCACAGGTTCTCCGGTTCCAGTAATCAGCTCTCAGCAGGTGAGGACGCAAATGAGAGCCCGCCGAAACCGCCCGCTTTTTTTTATTGATATCGCCGTACCAAGAGATGTTGAACCGGAGGTTAATCGAATCGACAACGTTTATCTCTACAACATAGACGATCTGCAGAATATTGTAGAGATCAATCGCTCCCAGCGACTAAAAGAGGCAGCGCGGGCGGAGCATATAATTGAAGCTGAGGCCTTAAAATTTGAAGGCTGGCTGCGCACTCTGGAAGTTGTTCCCACCATAGTCTCTCTTCGTAGGAAGGCTGAGGAAATACGTCAAACAGAGATTTTCAGGACTTACGGTCATTTCCACTCTCTTCCTGAAGAGCAAATGGAAGCAATTGAAGTTCTCACCCAATCGATCGTCAATAAACTGCTCCATGACCCCATCCTTTTTCTCAAGCGAACCAGCGCTAGGGCTAGGAAGGATTTTTACCTAGACATCACCCACAGACTTTTCAGCCTAGACGAAGAGCAAGTGGAGATGGTTGAAGACGAAGCCCAGCTATCTGTCGGCTCCCAATAATCAGTCACGGTCCGTTTATGTGTATATTCGCTTCGGCAGTGACATTTTCATACCTCCCCAGTAGCCTTTGCTAGAAGAAAATGATATCCTTAAGCGCTTAGGGAGCCTCGCTTTAAGTGCCATAACTATTTTTATTAACGGCTCATAATCAGGTTGGCTGAACCACGGACAAAGTTTTGCTTTGATTGCGGCTTCTCTTTTGACCCTCATTGCCTGGTTCAATTTGGCGGTAGTTTGCGACCTCTTCTTATTCTGATTCCAGGTTGAATGGTGTTGTTCGTCCTCCTTTGAATGTTCTAGTTCTGGCTATTCTGCCTCCGTGAGCAGATAAAATAGTTAGGAAACAAAGCGCGGCAGAAATGTGACCACCCCTTGATCGATTTGATTCCGAACAAAAGAAGGGGCCATTGCCGCCATGCGCAGATTAGTCATTTCGATATGTTTATGTCTAGGTCTCCTTTTAGGTTGCGGTGAGAGCAAAAGGGCAAATGACCCAGCAACCGCTACAGAGAACCAAGAAGAAAGACCATCTATCACAATTGGACTTATTCCCGAGCGCAATATTTTTATACAACTTGACCGGTATGAACCTCTTGCCGACTATCTTTCAAAAAGAATAGGAGCGGATATAAAACTAAAGGTTCTCACCCGCTATGGGAATATCATCGACAACTTCGTTTCCGCCGGATTGGATGGTGCTTTTTTTGGCAGCTTCTCCTACACCCTGGCCCATGTAAAACTAAATCTTGAACCTATTGCAAGGCCAGAGAATGCTGACGGTATATCCACCTACTACGGCTTAATTATGGTGAGAAAAGACGGGGGGATCAAAACCATTAAAGACATGAAGGGGAAAACCTTTGCCTTTGTGGACAGAGCAACCACAGCCGGCTATCTCCTCCCTCTGGCATACTTCAAAGCAAACGGCATTGATGATTATGAGAAATTTTTGGGGGAGACCTATTTTGCCGGTACCCACGAGGCTGCTATTTATGACTTGCTAAACAAGAAGGCCGACATATGCGCTGCCAAGAATACAGTGTTCACTCGCCTCGCCGCCAGAGATAAAAGGCTGACCACAGAATTGGTTCTCCTAACAAGATCACCCGACGTACCAGAGAATGGCTTGGCGATAAGAAGCGATTTTGATGGCGTTATCAAAGAGGAGCTAAAAAAAACCCTACTCAATATGGATAAAAACCCCGAAGGTATAAATGTATTGAAGAGATTTGGTGCAAAAAAATTCATTGAGACAACAAATAAAGACTATGACAGCGTATACAAATATGTAAATGAGATCGGTCTAGATCTTGCGACCTATAATTATCGGAATGAATAATGAAAAAGTTGATAATTACAGTCATTGTAATTTTTTGTTTGATTAATACCCTGGTCGGCGCCTATGTTATTGTCAGCATGGAAGATGCAACCTCAAAGCTTAATTATGTAATATCGCTTCATCAAATTGAGATTCTAAGAGAACATTTATTGCTTTATTTAAAGAAGGTGCAGTCTGACCTAGGCCTTAAAAATACACTCCATGAAAGTAGTATTGATACGATTGTTCAAAATGTTAGGTATCTTGATAACATGATGGGAAGATGCATGGCCTGTCATCAGTCGCCCAAGATGCTGAAAGGAGATAATGCGGGGTCCAGGCATTCTGTCCTTAGCCGACTCTACGGTCTACAAAATGAAATCGACCAATATAAAAAATCATTGAGCAGATATTTGACCATAAGAGCCGGTCGCGACAGGACGGCAATAGAATTCAATCAGGCCTTCAGAACAGCGGAGCAGCTAGTGACAGAAGTCAACACGATGGTGCACGCCACAAGTGCTAAGCTGGCCGAGAGAACTGAGTCTTCTTACAAAGATATCTCCAGGACAAAAAACTTGCTTTACGGACTCGTGGTGCTGGGCCCCATTGTGGCTGCTGTGGTGGGGTTCATTTTTATAAAAAAGATTACGGGACCGGTTAACACCCTGGTGCAGGCAACACGGAAAATAACCGGCGGGGATCTGGATAACAAAATAGAAGGACTAAAAGGTGAGTTTGGCGAAGTGGCGGCTTCCTTTAACGAGATGTCAGATTCCCTTAAAGATCATATGCATAGGATTCAAGAAAGCGAGAATCGCTATCGCACCCTCTTCGAAAGTGCAGGGGACGCGATTTTTATTGTGGAAGCGGAAGGAAAAGAACCAGGTAGAATTGTGGACGCCAATCCGGCGGCAGCGGAAATGCACGGATATACTCTCGAGGAGTTGCTTGAGCTCAACCTGGTTAAAGATCTTGATGCCCCCAATGCCGCCAAAGAAGCACCAGACCGTATCGAGCATATCTTGAAGGGAGAGTGGATCAAGGCAGAAATTGACCACCTCAAAAAAGACGGCAGCATATTTCCCGTTGAGATAAGCGCAGGATTGCTGGAGTACATGAATCGCAAGTACATCTTGGCGGTGGACCGGGATATCTCAGAGCGGAAAAAGATGGAGAATTTGATTCTCCAAACCAAGATAGAGTGGGAAGATACCTTTGATACCATCACCGACATGATCACAATCCACGACAAGGAATTCAATATTATAAGGGCCAACAAGGCAGCCCAAGAGATCCTTGGCCTTCCTTTCCTGGAAACTACCAGGGCAGTAAAATGCTATGCCTACTATCACGGAAAAGACTCACCCCCAAGAGATTGTCAGAGTTGTACCTGCCTCAATACAGGACAGCCCACCTCATTTGAAACCTTTGAACCCCATTTAAACAAATACCTTGAAGTAAGAGCAATGCCGCGCTTCGACAACAACAACGAGATTATTGGCATAATCCACGTGATTAGAGACATAACCGAGCGCAAAAAGGTAGAGGAGATCTTACAAAGGGCCGAGCAGATGAAAATGGTGGGCGAATGGGCCACCGGACTGGTTCATGAAATTAAAAACCCTCTTGCAGGCATCAAGGGTTCGGTGGAAATGCTGGCTTCTGACGCAAGCATGGAGGAAGAAGACCGGGCCATTATAACTCAAGCAGTAGATGAGATTAAACGGATAGAAATGTTGCTTAAGAGCCTGCTAAACTTTGCCAAACCCCCCAAACCCCAACTGACGCTGGTGGACATTAATGACATTCTTGACAAGTCCATTGCCTTTGCCCTGAGACATCCGTCAGTGGTGGCGAATAGCTCATCGGCAATCAATGTTTTCAAGGACTTTGACCCAAAGATTCCTAAAGCCATGGCTGATCCCATGCAAATGCAACAGGTATTTTTAAACCTTCTGCTCAATGCAATCGAAGCCATGCCCGATGGGGGCATACTGGCCACAAAAACTTACTATGACGACAAGCTTGATTCCATCCAGATTACCATCTCAGACACTGGCAAGGGCATGGACAAGAGCCTGATTAGTAAGGTTTTCCAGCCATTCTTTACTACCAAACGAAAAGGTTCAGGTTTGGGATTGTCCATCACCAGAAGGCTAATTGAACAGCACGGTGGCCATATCGACGTGGAGAGCGACCCAGGCAAGGGAACCGTATTTGACATCTTTCTCAATGTGAACGGCAAGAGAAAGGATCAGGGATAATGAAAAGCAAGGGGAAAGTGTTCCTTTTGGATGACGATGGACTCATTGTCTCAGTGCTCTCCCGGGCATTGAAGAAAGAAGGCTATGAAGTACATGAAGAGACAGAAACAGATGGTGTGGTCAAAAAAATCGAGTCGTGTAATCCAGATATATTATTACTGGATATCTCAATGCCGGGCCGAGACGGTATTGAGATACTCAAGGAGATTAGAGGTGGCGAGACAAAAACCCAGGTGGTGATGTTAACAGCTGATGATACTGCTGAGACCGCGGTTAAGGCGATGAAACTAGGGGCGGTGGACTATTTGACCAAGCCCTTTAATACAGATGAAGTAAAGATAGTTCTGAGTAACATAATAGAAAAGGAAAACCTCAAAAAGGAAGTGAAATATCTCAGGAAAGCCTACTCTGAGGTGTTCGACAGAGAGTTGGTGGGAGAATCGAGGGCAATAAAAGAACTGAAAAAGAAAGTTGAAAAAATTGCCCAGGCTCGAGTGTCAACCGTTCTTTTGACAGGAGAAAGTGGCACAGGCAAAGAGATCGTAGCAAGGCAAATCCACAGGTTAATGTTCGGCACAGAAGATTCATGGCGGGCCCCCTTTGTTTCGGTAAACTGTGCTGCCATGCCGGAAACGCTTCTGGAAAGTGAACTTTTTGGTCACGAGAAGGGCTCATTTACAGATGCTAAGGCTGAGAAAGTAGGGCTTTTCGAGGACGCCAAGGGAGGGTCAATACTTCTGGATGAGATCGGAGACATGAAACCTGATCTCCAAACTAAGCTGCTGAGAGTTTTAGAAGAGAGGACAATTAGACGGGTTGGAGGGAAATCGGAGATACCTATAGATGTTACGGTATTAGCCACAAGTAATAGAAACCTCTCGCAGGCCGTGGAAAAGGGTGATTTCAGGAAAGACCTCTTTTTCAGACTAAGTACCTTTTACCTGCACATAGTGCCACTAAGGGAGAGGCAAGAGGACATACCGCTCCTCGCCAATCATTTTCTCTCGCACTTTGCCAACAAGTACAAGAAGCCCATGATAAAAGGTTTTTCCCCGGAAGCAGAGCAGGTCTTGCTTAATTCGAATTGGCCGGGCAACGTAAGAGAGTTAAAGAATTTAGTGGAGAGGATTGTGGTTTTGGAAAATGCCGAAGAGATAATTCCCGAACATATTCCATCCTGGATTTCCCGTTCGACCATGCGGGCAGAGCAATCTTCAAACGGCAGATTTGTCCTGCCTGAGACGGGTATTTCCCTCGAGGAACTAGAAAAAGATCTGATCCTGCAGGCACTGGAAAAGGCGGATCACAACAAGACCCAAGCTGCCAAACTCCTTAATATCAGCTACGATAGCCTTAGATACCAACTAAAGAAGTTTGGAATACAGTAAGCCCAGTCCCTTCACTCAGCCAGTGTCTCAAGGGCGGAGGCCACCATCTCGGAAGCTATTCTATGGGCTGTATGTATTTTCCCCCAGTCAAAGAAGAAAACTCCATAGTCCCCCGTATTATGACTCTGGCAGGCCCAGACCACATCGCCACTTTGCCTTTCCACGGCAACGGCGGAAAAATCCACTTTGGCTGTGCCTGAAGTCCCTTGGTAGTCCTGATAGTCGAAAACTTTCCCTGCGAGTATGAGGTCAACATTTAATTTGCTGAAGAGGACATGAACGTCGGCAAAAGATATGCCATCTTCCATTATAATCCTCTGCTGCAGGAATACTTGTCTGACCATTCCAGGCTCAATCACCGAAAAATTCTTTTGGGGTATCATCTGCTCTACAAAGTTAAGAGCCAAGATTTCTCCAGCGTACCTTCTGTCACTCAGGTTCAAAAAAGGTAGGACCGCCACTGTGTATTTCCACTCTGGCTCTAAGATGGGAGAACGGTAAAAAACCTTTGGCCAAAACTTTATTATGTCCCTCTGGTTGGCCACCGAGGAGCTCTTATCTGCGAGGTATTCTCCGAAAGAGGTCGAAATTTGGAGCACCGCTTTTTCGAGAAGTTCCCGAGGGTCCTCGATGAGGGAGAGTTGAAGAATTCCCACAGAGTCGTCACCTGCCAAAGCTACACTGTCAATCCATAAAACTTTCGGATCATTTCCGGTGGAAACCAATCTGCAGGTTAAGGCAATCTTGGGTGGAGAGGTATCATTGTACAGCTCCACAGAACTGACCAATACTGCATCAGCACCGGTCTCAAACCTGAAATCTTGCGCTGTTAGTCCGTCTATGCCACCCACGTAGCGGATACGGTGTTTTACGATAAACTTCTCCAGGACATCCTCAGGAAGAATGTCTAGTCCCTGGTTTTTAAAACTGGATATGAGCCTTTGCCTTATGTCTTCGAGGGGCACAGGGGTGCCGCTGAGGTTATGGAGGGGCAAAACAGCGGCAAGTATTTTCTTTTCGGGGGCAGAATAATCGCCGGTCGCATTTACCGCCTGGTTATTTTTTACTGAACAACCTGAGAGGCAGATAATACATATAAAGAATATGCTTGCTGTTTTAAATGAAAAGTTTGTCGAGCACATCAGTTACTGCCTTCATGGTAACCTCGTTCATCGGTTTTCCGCCTGCGCCCAAAAGCCGATCCCATATGCTTATCCCCCCTTTGGTTGCAGATGCTGTCCAGACAATCCTCAGTGCCTGCACTTCGATCATCTGTACGTTCATTGATATAATATTGGCGCTGGCATTCCCTGACCTCACCTCTCCGTACTCAGTCACCGTCCCGGTAATTACCGCATCTACCCTGATAATCCCGGCGAATTTTCCAATTTCCTCCATGGAGGGAACAGCCGGATTGAGTATTCCCGCCCTGGCAATTCCACGAGCCACCTCCCCTAAAGGGATCACGTAAACAGCGCCGGTAGACAAAAGGCTGTTGGCAAAGACATCCCTCACCCTTTCTGCCGCGTTCGGTTCACGTGTGAGGTTCTCAAAAGGCATAATCGCAACGCTCCTTATGGCGGCAAAGTCCATGTTTGGATCATGGTAATAGGTGAGACTGGAGCCCGGAGTGCATCCAAAAAAAAATAGGATAAGTGAAAAGACGACAAGTTTCTTGAGATTGGCAAAATTAATCACTCTGATCATAGTCATTTCCTTAGCAAGTAGGCTGTGGTAAAACAGTTTCAGCCAGAATACAGCCTGTGGTTTAATATAACACTTTACCCTCGCGGTCAACTCGTTTACTGATCGTCCACTGGAGACAAAAAATATTTTAGTGTCAATGCTACAACAATCTCGAACAGATATTATCGTCTCATTTATGCCAACATTTAGAAAATAAATCTAAGCTTAGCATACAAGTTCTGCGACTCTATTTTCTGAGTGTTAGAGTCATTTTTTTGATAATTGTAAGACATTTCAAAGAAGAAGTGATTACTTATGGTCCAGTTAAAACCCGGACCAACGGTTGTCTGTCTTGTGTCCTCTATAGATTCCAAGGTTTCATTGTAGTTAAAAAAGAACTGTAGTGAGCCGTCAGGGAAAGGTGAGAAGTTGAGGGCGTAATTTTGCGTCGTTCGAGTATCGAAGCCCGTCCTGTCTACTATATTGTATCTGGCATTCAAGGACAGGGCTCTGAAGGGTACGAAAAAAGCTTCAGCGGTGAAATCATACCTGCTATCTCTCTCGGGGTCTATTATCTCTCTCTGTAGATATTCCAGGTTGATGGTAAGCATTTGATTCGGCGTAAAATTTGTCGATGCTCTAAACAGGATACTCTTTTCTGTGACATCACTGGCCTGAGGTCTGTCCCAGTTGAAACCTGCATCTACAAAAGCACTCCAGCCACTGTAGAGTATGGCATTACTCCGGAGGAGTACGGTAACAGTGTCGCTAGAGTCAACGTCCGACTTCTCGCTCCTGCCGCTGAACGTAAGGGACTGATTAAAGGTAGGCAGATAAACACTCCTCAGGCTAAGGTTGTAATTGTATATAACTGTGTCCACATCCTCGTCGGTTTCGTCAGTCCGGTTGAGCCTGGCATTGGTGCTGAACATTTCATCGAAGATATGATTAAAGGAAATAGTGTTGGACAGTTCGGTCCTCTTGTTGGAGACGGGATCTTGATTACGATAATTGTAGTAAAAGCTGTAGCCGAGGGTGGTCTTGTCGGTGACCCGGGCTGTCAGGTTGAGGTCATACGTCGAGTCAATGTTCTCCTGCGTTTCCTGCAGCGCTTGCTCTGAGACCGTGCCGAAGGCTTCCATTTCGGTGACAAAGATGTTGGGGAAACTGGCGGCATCGGGGACTGCGGGATCAAGCGGCCTGGTAACAACCTTGATAAAGCGTGTATTTACAGAAGGGAAGGAGATCTGAAAGCGATTCTCAAAAGTTCCAAAGGGAGCTGGAGATATAGTAGCGACCAGGGTCCAGGTACTCGAGTCAGTGTTGTCCGGACTGGTGTAGATAGACCAGGAAAAGGAATTTGCCACTGAACCGGTAAGGCGCCGGTCTACCCAGAGGAATATTTCATCTACCTGGGTGGTGCTGCCAAGATCTAGGCCGATGTTTGTCAAAGTAAGTTCATCGCCGGCCAAGCCGATATCTATGCCAGTTGAGGCAACAAGATTCCCATCGATGAGTGCATTATTGACAGACAGGGCAGGCCCGTCTTGAGGGGTATTATCCAGAGAAAAAAGCCCCAACGAGCGGAACAGCGGGATTTGTGCGGACGACGAGTCCCCAGAGAAATCGGTAGTGCTGTAGGTTATTCTGTAGTTGGTGTTGAGGAAAAACCGTCCGTCCCAGAAGCTGTGGGAATAATCTGCTCTACCCGAATGTGATTGCTCCAGGGTGTCAAAGTTGGTCAAGCGGTTTTCTGTATCTGTTCGTGAATAAAAGTAGCGAAGATTGAGTTCTCTCCAGGCTGTATAATTAGATTGCACCGTGAAGAGCTTCTCTATCCGGTCCACGGTGTCGAGGTTGTCGTAGATGTGGTCATAAGAATAGCGAAACGTTACCTCTGGAAGGTCCACAGGCTTCCATCCCCAGATGGCATCATACTCGTCTCTAATGTCCTCCGTGTTAGGGGAATTTGTGGTGTGGCTGAAGAGTTCCGTCCGCCGGTACTCCAGAGAAGCCTGGTAAATGGGATTGATCAGACTAAGTTGTAGCAATGGTTGGAGTAGCCTCTGATCGAATACGGTCTTGGTGCCTTCACTCTTGGAGGTGGTTTCGTTTAACTCGAAAAGGGTCGCAGCGTCAAACCTCAGATAGGGGTAAATGTTTTTTGACAAATCCAGGTTGTAGCGCTGTTGGGTTATATAGCTGTCGGTTTTGATGCTTTCCCCGGTGGTCTTATTAGTGGTTTTGGTGTCAATATCTTGGTAAGTAATTTCCCCATTGAGGCTTATCCCTTGGGCACCAACGTTTCGTGGTAAAAGAATCAGGAAAGAGAGAATAAGCGCTACTAGCCATCTAGAGGAGAAAAAGGCCCGGCACATAGGCTACTACTCACCCATGACCGCGACCGCGTAAGCCACCTCAGCCACTTCTATTTCGGCCATTATTTTTTTGCTGGTCAGATTGATCTTCTGCACCAGTCTTTTTTCCGGAAGAACCACAAAAAGAGTATTCTCCTGGCGGTCAATGGTCATGTAGGCGGCATTGCCTCTTATCCTTATGGAGTCTATGAACATGGAAGATGAAGGATCCAAAATAGCAATTTCCCCGCCAAAACTCTTGCCCACGAATGTTAGGCCGTTCAGACGGCTTACTTTTATGGATACACCCCCTGTCCCTATAAAAATTTTATCGGCTACCCTAAGACTTGAGGGGTCTATTACAGAGAGATTGGGTGAATTGCTGCTGACCACGTAAAGTCTATCGCCAACTCGATTGAAAGCACCTCTTACGGGAGATCCCTCAACCGTTATAGTTGCGGTAAAGGTCCTCTGGGAAAGATCCACCACAGAGACCGTGCTTGACTGGGAGTTGGTAATGTAAGCCTTAAGACCTGAAGGATCGATTGTGGCTGAGGTTGGTTTTTCACCTACGACGATTCTCCTGAGTACAATTTGAGAGAGTGCATCAATTATGCTCACCGTATTGGAGCCGTAGTTCACCGACACCAGAGTCCTTCCGTCCGGGGTGAGGGCAAGGTCTAAGGGGCTATCTCCAAAATTAAGTTTAACCCTGCCGATGGCCGTGCCATTGAATAGATCATAAATCTCCACCGTATCTTCTCCGGAAACAGCCACGTATGCCCTTGTCCTGTTCTGATCGACAACGATCCCTTTTGGTCCCCTGCCGGTGGCTATGACATTCACAACCTCCATGGTTTTTTTGTTGAAAACCAAAATAAGGTTTGAGGCGGAATTACTGACGTAGCCCGTAAGATTTATGAGAACACCACCGGAAGTGGCCAGGGAAAAATCGGGGGTGAAACTGATGCCGCGAGTTACAATCCCCGAAGCATTCAGGGAAAGAAAGAGGGTAGTAGCGTGTCGCCTGTTCACCTGGAACAACTTTGGGGCGGTCACCGGTTCCCCTGGAACCAACAGGGCAACCTCACCTTCTTCGCTCTGCACGGACGCCTGAGCGGTTTTGACGGATAAACCGGTGTATCCGCCCGGCGGTAAAATCCCCGTGGCTAATAACCTCTGACGTCCTACAAGGTCTGAGCCATTAATTGCAGAGAAATATAAGGAAAGGGGGATTTTGACTCCGTCATCTCTAACCGCGGAAATCTCGCCAATGGTGAAGCTAAACTTGGAGGCCTCCTGGGGCAAAGGTTCGAGGTATACCAGAACCTCTCCTTCGTCAGTTAAGACTTCTTTGTTATGGGTGTATTCCTGGGGAAAACAGCCGCCGGCCATTATAAGGAGTAGAAAAATAGAACAAAGTCTTCTTGGCGTCATCTCACATACCTGTGGTGGGCGAGTTTAGTTTTGTAAGGCTAAGGTGGTTAACGAATTATCTTTTTCCGGGTGATGCTCAACCCGGCACATTGGCATGATTTAGATTAACCCGGATATTTCATGAATCACTTGCTGCGACCACGGATATGGTCATTCTTCCTGGCGTCTTTAAGTGTTGGCCCCTGCAACGTACCGTTCAGGTGCGCCTCGAAGCCGACACCCTGCGGTTGCCAGGCAGCACGCCAATCTTCGCGGTCTCGCGACAGCAATTCATGAAATATCCGGGTTAGGGCTTCAGAATATTAACATATATTTTGCACATCAACAATTAGGCTGAGGTGCAGCAGAGGCAATACCATCCCTGGTATCTGCAAACAGACCCTCGAAGAAAAAAGAAAGGCCGAGGGCCCTAAGACCCTCAGCCTTGCATGAATCACAATTCAGTTTGCAATCCCAGTCCTAACCGTGAGCGCCGCCTTGAAGATCCTTCAAATGGCATTTATTACACAATGACCTTTGATTTTCTCCAAAACGCGAGGTTATGGACTGTCCGTAGTAGCTGTTTATGACGTCATCACCTGTTACGCCACCATCCCCAGCCATGGGGTGTGATTCTTCACTGAGGTTCTCCGATTCGAAGAACCATCTGCCTGCGTCCGGAAAAGCCGAGGCATGAGCCCGGTGACAGCTGAGACAGAAAACTTGGGCTCCCGCACCTGGACCCGCTGTGCTCTTTGTATCGAGACTGTCTGTAGTTGTGTCTCCAGTCTGGAAGGGAACCATCTCGAGGTAGGCTGCATTGGGGTTCCCCCCCTGCGGGTTTGAGCTCGAAACGTAGTAATTGTAGTTTGTTTGGTAGGTGCTATTCATCTCTACGTCTGCTGGATGCATACGGCTGCCAATACCATTAATGAAGTCTGTGTGACAGCCGGCACACCATGCAGACATGCCAGAACCATAGGCAGGATGCAAGGTGTCACTAACGGGAGCTTTGGAGTTGCTGGTTGATAAGTAGTTCGTTACGCGGCCGGGCGACACGGCGATGGGGGCATCCGGGAAATCGGCCCCATGAAAAGTATCTCCATTACCCCGGAGAAGCAGGTAATTTTCATTGCCGTGTGGGTCATGGCAGCTCGCACAGGAGAGTTCATGGTTATAGTCGCCACCGGGAGCCTTGGTCCCCAACTTTCCATCTGTTTTGACCAGGCCGAAATCGGCTGCGATAATGTTGTGACCGTGAGAATCACCAGTACTTTCAGCTTCATGACCATGGGCTGACCAGGTAAAGGTTTTGGTTAGCCAGTAAAAATCTCCACCTCCTCCATAACCTGAACCAGTCTGAGTCCTTTGTCCGTACTCTGCGTGACATCTCAGACAGGTAGAACCTCCGTCCACCTGGCGCAGGAGATAGCCGCCTTGGCCTGATTCAACGATGGCTTGCCCGTCCTGAGAGTTGTGCATGGTATGGCAGCCAGCACAGTATGCCACGCCCTCCTCGTGGAAGGCCAGCGCATTGCCGCCCAGGACAAGGGTCATGACGGCTACCGCCATAATGACCAATACCAGTTTAATCAATTTCATTTCCTTTTCTTCCTCCTTTCGATTTTTGTCGTCTTCACCTGTCATTACTTAATGTTGATCACCTCCTTATTCATTCAGATATTTGCTATGCTTTACGCCGTTTAAGCTATTTGTAGGTTATTTGAAAAACGCTAATCCCTTTGCCGAGCTGAGACACATAGAGCCTGCCCTGGGAGTCCAGGGCCAGATTCCTGGGACCGTTGAGGTTCCCCGGCCTGGGGCCGCGGTAGCCAAACTCCGACTGAAACCTGAAGTCCTTGTCAAAGATGAGAATGGCACTCTTCAATTTATCGGCCACATAGTAGTTGCCTTGGTCGTCGGCTACTATTCCACCCACATTATTGAACTTTCCGGGAGCGCCGCCAGGTCCGCCAAACCTTATGATCTTTCCATCGGGGGTGAGTACGAAGGCTGCAAACTTGACCGGGATGGTAAAAAGAATATTCCCCGCAGAATCAACACTGAAACCGTCTATGTCTGTGCCGTCCCTTTTGTTCTCTTCAATACCGGCGAGAGTGCCGAGATCATAGCCATCTTGGAAGAGCCCATTTTCGTCTGTCACGGCAAGCCTGAGACCGCCCGACTCGAGCAGGTAGAATAGTCCTTGCCGGGAGATGATGCGGTCGGGTGTAAAGGGGGAGAAATCAGGAGGAAAATCCTTGAAGGCCACTGCGGCTATGGGTTCCCCTCGGAAGTTGCACTTAATAATGGAAGCGGTTAAGCTGCTTTTGGAAAGGATTAGGATGTTGCCTTCGCTGTCAAAGGCAAGATCAACGGGATAGCCGAGGCTGCCGTCATCACCAAAATGGTAAATCTCCATGCCCTGCTCATTGAATATGTTTATATCAAGCACCTTAGGGTCGAGAACGTAAATCTCGTTTCTCTCTTGATCAACAGCGATAGGTGCCCAGCTGTAGGATAGAGGGCCGGAAAAGTTGGAGAGTCTATAGAGAAAAGATGTTTCTATCCCTGCCATAACGTTAGTTGATGTAAGTCCTAGAGAAAAGATACAAATAATCGCTATGACAATTATTGTTTCGTATCTTAATGAAACTGATAAGTTGTACTTGTTATGTTTGTTTTTCATACTCATACAGATGAATTTTCGGTAGTGTTTAGAGTAATTAGTTTCCACTTATCGTGGAGAAGCAAAACGACTAATTCGATGGGCTGATGAGGCCTAGAGTAAAACAAAAATAAT
>JAJDNT010000202.1 GCA_022340515.1 Deltaproteobacteria bacterium | reverse complement strand
ATGGTCACAAGATTGAGGTAGAGACCTTTATCAACCAGGAGAAGTCCCGATTTGGCGGGTAATTAGCATGGAGCATAGAGATTGAGTAAATGGCTTCAGGCTCATCGCTCAGGGCAAAAGGCAATTGGGGTCATTAGGCTTTGCTGTCATCAGGTAGTCATTTGGCCACCGTAAGTGGCCGTCATTGCGCTTCGCTGTCATTTATGGTCATTTATTGCAGGCGGCATAATGACAGCCATAAGGCCTAATGACGGGCTTTAGCCCAAGTGGCAACGGAGCGCGCACGGCGCCAAGTGCAATGACTTACTTGTGCCTAGTGCATAGTTCCTAGTGCCTAGTTGAAATTGTTTAATAGTGCTAGTGCGCCAGCCCTGCTTTTACTTGGTCCGGGTTAACTTGCTTTTGGCGATTTTTGCCTGATTGCTATTTGGATATTCCTTGACAACCTTCTTCAAAAGAATTTTCCCGGCAGTGCTATCCCCAAGTTCGATAAAGGCCATGCCTTGCTTGAGCATCGCACTGCTCACCTTATCACTCTTGGGGTATTCCTTGATCGTCTTTTCATAGGCAGCTATAGCTTCCCCATACCTCTGCTCCGCATAATAGCACTCGCCCAGCCAGAATTGGGCGTTGTCGGCCAGATTTGACTTGGGATAGCGCTCGAGATAGCTCTGGAATCCGTCTCTTGCTCCGTCGTACTGGCCACTCCGGAATAGCTGAAGAGCGTTGTCGTAATGCTCTTCAGCACTTGCGGCTGGCTGCATCTTGACAGTTTGTCCGGCGTCAGAAGAGGACTGAGCTTTGTCTGCTTGCTTCTCTTTTGGGGTGCTCGGCTTGGTGGGGCTCACTGCCAGTTCCTGCAACCCCAAATGGCCGGCCATTACGTTCAGCGCTCGTTGGAGATCCTCCACGCTCTTGCGAACCTCCAGCATGGATTCCATCTGGTTTTGTTGAATCTCACTAATGCGTTCACTGTTTCGAGTGTACATTGTAGTGGCTTCTTCCAGTTGACCGCTTAACTGCCCCAGCTCTAATTCTAGACGATCCAACTGGGCTCCTACCTCTGCTTGATTTTTGCGAAGTGGCTGCCGGTCAGCATCAAGGGCTGCCAATTTCTCATCTAATGTTTTTTCCATTTGAGCCATCTGGGCTTTGTTCCTGTCCAGATCCCGTCGGGCAGTCCAGATTTGCCTCTGGAGCAAGGATACATCTTTCTGGGTAGCGCAACCGCCAAGGAAAAAACACACCAGTAGCAGTTTCAGTAATCCAATATTCAAAAACCTCTTCTCCATGTCAGTGAATCCAATCCTATTCATTACCTATCCTCCTCATTCCCGTCAATGTGCTCCTTTCTGCCTCGACCGAAATATTTTCGAGATTTGCTGGTGTCGAGAGAGGGAGAGATACCCGCAGTATGAATTTGGCCATTCTCTGCAGCGCTGGGGTGGTGTCAAAAAAACAAGACGGCAGATAGTTTGGAATGGATTTGTGGAAAGTTCAGTCTCTGATCCAAGCAATTTCCCGCAGGGCAGGCAAAAATATCCGCTCTCGTGTGCAGTGCTGCACACGTCCGTGTATAAAATAGTATTCCCCAAGCCCGATCCTTCAATGATCGAAAGCGAGTTAAGATCTATTCTCTCTCCTCGGGCGATGAATCACCCACCTGGTTCAGCCTGGAGAAAACAGACAATCTTTGCGCAAGTCTTTCCATTTCAGCAAATAGGGGTCAGCTATTGGCCTGACATCAGAGCCGAAGCTGACCCCCATGGCTGGCTGTGTCTTCTCCTGGCACGATAAGAAAATAGATCCCAGAAGGTATTTATCGAACCTGGAACTGTGCCCGTCGGTTTCTCCACCAACAGGACTCTGCATGCTCCGTACACAGGGGTTGCTCTTCACCATAGGAAATAGTGGTGATTCGACTTTCAGCCACCCCTGACCTGACCAGATAATTCTTCGCACTATTGGCCCGTCTGTCACCCAAAGCCAGGTTATACTCGTTGGTGCCGCGTTCGTCGCAGTGTCCTTCAATCAGGACGCGCACCTCGGGATGCTCGCGCAGGTATGCCGCTTTTTCATCCAGAATCATCATGGCCTTCGGCTTGAGATCATATTTATCAAAGTCAAAGTGAATGTGTTCGTCCACAAAGGCCCGCATCCTGGCCTCTTCAGCCATCATGGCCGCCTCTTCACGCTGCCTGTCTGCCTCACTCATCTGGGCCAATTTTGCTTCCCTGGCCGCCGCTGCTTCTTCAGCCGACTGCTGTGCAGCCGCACTCTCTACAGCCCTCTCTTCTTCCATCGGTTCGGCTTCCATTGTCACCGTTTTCTTGGCGCATGAAACACCTAGCACCAAAAGCATCGCCAACATTATTGCACCAAAAACCCATGCTTTGCTTTTTCCCATACCTCCCTAACCTCCTCTCCTTGTCAACGGTTTGCAATGCCCAATGCAAAAACCTAACCAAATACAGCCTAATGATCGGCTAGACAAAAAATATATCCAGATTTATCAGCCAGCCTTTTTTTCTTTGGGTCCCTTTATACTACTAAGGAACCATTCTCGTCAATCGCGGAGACCAGTCGGCCTCTGTGTGGGAACCACCGAGGCCAAGACGCAACCTCCTCTGGTCCGAACCATTTGCCCGCATGACCCAGAGGGTCGGGGTACCTTGACGATCAGACTGAAAAAGTATCAACCTACCATCAGGAGACCAGCATGGATCTTCGTTGTTGCCCTCCCCCCCGGTCAACTGACTCAGTTCTCTGCCATCTGGACTTATCATAAAAATGTTGAACTTTCCATCATTTATGCCAGTATATAGTATCCGATCACCCCTGGGGGACCAGGCCGGGGATGTGTTGTAGTCTCCCTCGAAGGTCAACCTCGTCGTGGTCTCCTTGTTGACATCCAACACATAAATCTGGGGTTTGCCTGCTCGATTGGAAACGTAAGCGAGCTTGCTGCCATCTGGGGACCAAGATGATGAGACATCAATAGCCCAGCTAAGGGTCAATTGCTTCAGTATCTGGCCCCGAGTGTCCAAGAGGTATAATTCCGGATTTCCGGTAAAGCTCAAAGTAGCGGCAAGCTTGCCTCCATTGGGGTGGTAAGCAGGTGCGATATTCAAACCTGGACGCATGCTAATGCGCTCTATCTTTTTGCTAGTAAGATCAACTGTATAAATATCAGGGTTTCCTCGCTTATAACCCACATAGGCTATCTGCTTTCCATCCGCCGACCAGCTAGGCGAGAGGTTCATGCTGCCGTTATTGGTAAGCTGGCGAATATTTGAGCCATCAAAATCAGCTAGGTAGACTTCTTTCTTACCCGTTGCATCGCCAACAAAGGCTATTTGCGTATGGAAAATGCCCAGCTCCCCCGTAAGTTCCAGCATTAACTCGTCTGCGAATCTTAGAATAGTATCCCTGGCAGAGGCTACTGAATTAATATAGCTCCTACTAAGCAGGAGCTTCTGGTGAATCACGTCAAAAAGGTTAATTTTTACCTCAAACCGCTCCCCTTGAATACGGTAACTTCCTCGCACTAATAGATCTGCCCCCAGAAACTTCCATTCGGAGAACTTGATTTCCTCTTTTTCGATTCCCATTTTGTCAGGATCCTGAAGAAATACGGCTGGATTCAAGACCTGAAAAATGCCGCTGAAAGACAAAGCGTTACTCAAGATGTCCGCCATATTATTTGCCAAGGGTTGGTTGGCAATATCACCACTCTCATTGCGGAAAGCTGGGACAGCTATGGGTATCTTTTCTTGCAGGGCTGAGTGGATATCGATGTAAATCCGGCTTCCGGCGGGTCTAATCTGGAAGATAATGAGGACAAAGATCAATATACAAAGAAGACTTATATGTCGGTTCCGAAAATAGCAAAAATTCATGGTCTCAAGAGCTCACGTTTTCAGGTGCAAACCGAATGACGATCTCTTCTTCCTTTGGACTGTATATATCAGGAAAAGGCGGAAATGGCTTAGATTTCAAAACGGCCTTAAGCACTGAGTCGTCGAAGTAAGAATCACCAGACTTTTGTTCAAATTTAATATCGAAGACGGTGCCATCCCTGCGAACTCGAACCACAACCACCGCCTCAAGCTTGTCTTTTCCCCGACTCAACCGCTCGGGAAGGGCCCAATTGCTTTCAATTTTTTCGTTTACCAGGGCCCGGTACAGCATTAAGGCTTGACTGAGTTCACCCCCTTTCATCTCCCCAACTTTTACCAGTGAGACGCTCTTTTGACTAGTCCCAGGTCGTCGCTCCGGTTCTTCGTCTATTGTCGACGGTTCTGCCTGAGTCGGGGGTGGACGGCGCTCAATCTTGGTCAAAACCTCTTCGGCCAGCTTTACTTCTTCCGGTTCGCTGGCAACCGCTGAAGTACGCTGTTTCTTTTTCAGGGACAAAGATTCCTCTTTGGCACTGAAACGTTTGATAGGGATGGCTTGGCTGCGAGCAACTGTTTTTTTCTTGCGGCCAAAATCTGGATACTTGTTGGTTTTAGCCTTTGGTAGACTCACCAGGTCTACTGAGTAGACGGGTGCTAGAGGCAATTTGCCCCTGGAAAATCCCCACTCGCTAGCGGCAACTAACACTACTCCCGCATGCAAGACTAATGAACAACCCAGCATTATAGACATTAGTTTTTTGTCTGAATGAGTCCGCAACCTGGTGCGGAAAACTGCATCTGCAATCATGCAAAACTCTCAAAATGCAACACTCAGATGGCACAGTAAATCCGCCTGCGGCGGACCAGATGGACTTTTTACCAAGCCATCAATCATTTTATCTTCACTAGTGGTTCAGTGACCATGCCGATTCTCTTGATTCCGCTCTGTCGCACCGCCGCCATCACTTCCATGACGAATCCATAGGGTAAGGTCTCGTCAGCACGGAGAAATACAGCCCTATCCGGCCGGTTCTGATAGATTGTTTCTAGTTTGCTCTGTAATGTCTTCAGGGAGATCTTGTATTCGTTCAGGTAGATTTCTTTCTTTCCTGTGATAGAGATGACCAAACGTTCTTCTTCAGAGGCGATTGGCTGAGTCGTAGTATGTGGCAGATTAACATCTACCCCCTGCATCATCATGGGCGCAGTCACCATGAAGATGATTAGAAGCACCAGCATTACATCAACAAAGGGTGTGACGTTTATTTCAGACATCAACCTGCGGTTGCCACTATTTCCTACCATAGGCTGGTCCTTTCAATCATAGCACAGAGTTGGCTTATTTGGCCTTGCCGCAATCAGCCCTGAGTGTCACTATGCTTCGCGTCATTAGGGCTGCGCCCGTCATTAGGCCTTGCGGCCGTCATTAAGTCATCTACAATAAATGACCATAAATGACAGCGAAGCGTAATGACAGCCACTAGAAGTGGCCTAATGACCTTCTACTCAATCCTCTACTGGTGCGCTGTCCGCTGCCGGCTGCATGCTGTCTGTACTCGGCTGCTCGCCGTGCACCATTCGTCCGGTCCGTCTTACTATATCTCTTCTGACGATGTTTAGGAAATCATTGGAGAAATTAATCATTTCCGTCTCTTGGTTGCGTACCTTATTGGTAAAATGATTATAGGCCACCACCGCAGGGATGGCCGCTGCCAGACCGGCAGCAGTCGCTATAAGCGCCTCAGAAATACCCGGGGCCACAACAGCCAAAGTCGCCGATCCTTTCAGGCCGATTCCCTGAAAAGCAACCATTATACCCCAGACCGTGCCAAAGAGGCCGATAAAGGGGGCGGCATTTCCCGTAGTGGCCAACAAAGGCAAAGCTTTCTCCAGCCGTTGCATTTCACCATTTACAGCACTGCGGAGCGCGCGCTCCATATTGTCGACCCACACCATCTGCACCTCTAGATCGTTGGGATTATTAGCTTTCTCTCTATCGCTGGACTTACTTAGCCGGCCGAGTTCCATGTAGCCCACCCGGAAAATCTCAGCCAGAGGGCTCTCCTCCATTTTTTTTGCTTCGCGAAATACTGTAACCAGACTCTTGCTATTCCAGAATAGATTGAGGAAGCGAGAGCTCTCTTTTGAAACGCGCCTGAATAGTCGATGTTTTAGGAAAATAATCGCCCAACAAGCAATTGAAAGTAGAACCAGTATTATCAGCACCAGCTTTACAACCGTTCCGGCACCAAAGACCATATGAATGATGCCACTGCCGGGGTTGCCGGCGGCAGGAGCGGCCCATGCTGTTGATACTGCCGCAAGCATCAGCGATTTCATCTTTTAGAGTCCTCCCCCCTTTTTAGATTAAGACACGAATCATTCGTAAGGGTTCCCAGTACACCGATACACCAGTCAACAACTGACAGGGTTAATCCCGTTGGCAATCCCTCGACCTCTAACCACTGTGTAAATTGCCGATTTCGAGATTTTTTGCCTCTGCCTTCCGTCCTCTAACCTCCGACTTCCGACCTCTGACTTCTTGCTCTATGCTCCATGCCCCACTTGTCCTGAGCTTGTCGAAGGATGTCCTCTGCTTGAATCGTACCTCACATCCTGCTAAAATCTCCTTTGATTTCAAAGGCTTCAAATTTTCTTGGGCAAGCTAACATCGCTCCGACACCGTGTCAAGCAAATTTGACCTTAATTTTCCATTATATACTGCCTCAAGAAAACTAAAGCACGATCTGTAAACCGCCGTTTTTTTGAGATTCGAGGGTACTAGTGACAAGTTGGTCGAAGGCAGTGGGTGCCGGCCTGGGATATGCAGTTGGTGGCCCTATTGGCGCGGTTCTCGGTTATATGGCAGGCCGAAAATTGACCACCAAACTCAAGGCTCAAGAAGGCCACCTGCTTATAGCCAATCTCCTGGGGTTCACAACTCTATTGTTGAAAACAACTTCCATCCCATCTTCTGAGGATAGGAAAGAAGCCGTGCTTTTTCTCTCTAGACTTTTCAGATTTGATAGGGAAGACGAACAACTGGCCGATGAACTTCTTCAGCGACTGTTACAGGTGGATCTGGACATTGTTGCCATGGCAAAAACTTTCAAGAGCCATTCTGATAAGAAGATGCGACAGCGTCTCCTGGAAATCCTGGCAACAGTCTCCTTGCTCATTCATGGTCCCCTGGAAAAAGTTCAACTTTCGACTTTAGATGAAATTGCCGAGGCCTTAAACCTGACCCCGGCTCAATGGCAAACTATAAAATCTCAGTATAGAGGCCCTTCACCCCAACTGGATATATCCTTTTGTTATGCTATCTTAGAGCTTTACCCCGAGTCCTCGGAAGAAGAAATCAGGGCTGCTTATCGCCGCTTGGCAAAAAAGTACCATCCGGACCGCTTTGCCCTTCGGGCCCAACCTACGAAAGAGCGATATTCCAAAAGAATGACCCTCATAAATGGGTCCTATGAGACCATCCGGGTAGAACGTGGCCTCAAGAATAGGGCATAGGGTAACAAGTCAAAGATGAGACGACATAGGACATAAGAGAGCAGGCAGATTGCAGCAGACAGTTGGCAGCTATCTCAACTAGGCACTAAGGACTAAGCACTAGGCACAAAAGCGCTGAGAAGTCAGAGGTCGGAAGTCGGAGGTCAGAGGACAGAAGCAAAACATTTCGAAATTCGAAATCCGCAATCCTCGAATTATCCGCAAATCTCCAATTCATTGAAAAAATAGGATATCTCAAAAGCGGCTGTGTCAGGTCCGTCGGAACCGTGAACTATATTTCGCTCGATGTCAGTGGCAAAGTCTTTCCGGATTGTTCCCTCTGCTGCTTCACGGTAGTCTGTGGCCCCCATGAGTTCTCTGTTTTTGCTAATGGCATTTTCGCCTTCCAGAACCATTACAACAGCAGGACCGCTACTCATGAAATCTGTGAGACTTTCATAAAAGGGCCTTTCACGGTGGACATAGTAGAAACCCTTGGCTTGTTCCTTGCTCATACAAACCATTTTCATGGCAATCACTCTTAGGCCGTTGGACTCAAATCGCTTGATTACCTCTCCAAGAACCCCCTTTTCCACTCCATCTGGTTTGACAATAGATAGTGTTCGCTCCATGACTCCTCCTTAGGTTTGTGATCGCTGGGCTTCGGCCTAGCATCTTATTTTCAATGGCAAGTTTCGCTCTATTCATAATGTCTCTAATGTTCTTGTCAAGAAAAAGTTCACTATATGCCACCCTGATGCTCCTGCCCTTGCCACTTTGCAAGTGGGGAGGCCACTGAACCGCAAGAGGCTTGATTAGAGCAAAAAGCCACCTACGGCCAACTTGACTGCCGACCTTGCAATGACTAGCTTTTACCTAGTAAATAGAAATGCCAATTGCAGAGATTTTTTCGCTGAAACTGAGCGATGATATCCCATTGTAGATAATGAATTAAAGTTGTCTCTACTTTGTGTATTGAGACTTTTCATAAGGAGTTGAAAATGAGCGATAACGGTACTGCTAACGAGATGTTGCGCAAGGGTGCATCTGCACTTTCCGATTGCAGGTATGCTGAGAGCGCAGATGATTTTTCCCACGCTATCCGACTCGACCCAGAATTCTCGCTGGCCTATCTCAGCCGTGGGGTAGCACATCTAAAGTTGCGAAAGATGCAGGAAGCCATAGACGATTTTGCCCGGTTCATTGAAATGAAGCCCGAAGATCCACGAGGATACCACATGCGTGGTTTGGCCCTCATGGATTCAGGAAATCCTCAGGACGCCATCAATGATTTCGACCGGGCCCTTGAGATTAATCCCGACTATGGTGTCGCTTACCTCAGCAGAGGAACGGCCCATTCTGAGGCGGGCAATACTGAACAGGCCGAGAAGGATTTGACCATCGCAACCCGCATGGGAGAAAGAATCGGATTCGACTTCATGATGAAATATAACATCCCCTGGAGAGATTACGCGGATGTGAAGGAAGAAGATATCTTCCCCGACAGCGAGTGGTAAGATTGGTATGAATGGGTTGAACTGACACTGGAATCCGGAAAACCGCTTTCAGTACGATTGGGCGCGCCCAAAATGGAGCGGGCAGGATCAGCTTGATCCTGCCCTTATATTTGATAAGATGTGACACAATAATTCTCGAGAACAGGAGAGCTGCATGCAAGACCAACTTGCCAACCAGGAAAAAACGCAGGAAAGAGTGTTGGCCACCATAAGCAATAAGAAAGACCCCACCCAATTGGTCGAAATAGTGCATCTGCCCCGGAAGCAATTGTTTCTTACCCGGGGAATCTATCATAATTTTCACATTAAGGAGATCGCCATTCCCCAAGGCCACATGCTTGGCGAAATTCAAGAGGTAACTCGTCTCCTATCCTATCTTCTGGAAAGGATCGCCACGGCGGCAGACTACAACCTGCCTTTCCAGTACGACCATGATTTCGAATTCGGCAACCGAAAATACAGCTTGGAACAAAAGGAGGACTACCTCTTGCTCATTGAAGGTAGTTGACAACGCTTTTTTTGATAAGCGTGGCTGAAATTATATAAAAAAGGCGGAGCTTTTGTCTCCGCCTTTCGTTTTAGTGTTTTTGGGGCCGTCAGGTTCGAGGTGGAACCCGAACATGCAACGGCCCGCTAGTAGTGTTTATTAGCCTCCAGCATAAGGCTGGTGGACTGATGCATCATCGATGCAGTCCTTCTTTTCCTCTTCACTCAAGTTCTTGGGATCCTGTAGTGCACTCAGATCACAGACATACTCATTACCAGCCTTGTCTTTTACCCAGACCATGTTCTTTCTTCCCGTGGGAGTGGTAAATTCTTCTGACATCTCTTCACCTCCTATTTGTTTGATTTACTCAGTTTATGAGTGGCCTTTTAATTGCTGACTTACTAGAAGTATCTGGTTGGCTATTTATTATATTATTGAGTATATAAGACACTTTTGCAGCAAGTCAACCTCATTACCAAAAAAAAGGGCCCTGTCGGCGCCTTTTTTTTTAACCTCACTTTTCCTAGCCCGGATATTTCATGAATTGACGTCACGAGACCGTGAAGATGGGCATGCCACCGGGCAAGCGCAGGGTTTTGCATCCGAGGCGTACTTGAACAGTACGTCGCAGGGTGCGAAACCTGAGGACGCCCGGAAGGATGCCCATATCCGCGGCCGCAGTAGACCATTGATGAAATATCCGGGCTAAAGATCTATTCTTTCTTCTCTTCTTTTTCTTTAGATGAAAGATCACCCTCCGGTTTTTATTTTCCCTCTTTTTGCTCCTGGTTACGGGCGGACAACTTGCGCAATAAAACTGAGAAGATGAAGCTTACCACGATGCCCCCCAGGGCACATATGGCTAAAATGAGGGCGACTTTTTCTCCGGTGGTCTCGGCCCATTTGGTTCTCTCCCCCGCATAGAAGCCGATTCCCACAAACAGAAGGACCTGCACTGCCACAGAGGCGCCATCTACTGCGAAAAAACGCTGCCAGGGATATCTGGCCGCCCCTGCTGCCAAGTAAACAAGAGCACGAATGCCGAAGGTAAATCGGGCCAAAAACAGGGTCCAGCCAGCTCGCAGGGCAAAGGTAGTCCTATACTTTTCAAGCCTTTTCCTACCAACATAACGGTCCAGGAGTTCTGAAAGGGTTGGTCTGGTGAAAAGCCAATAGGAAGATGCGAAAAGAAGAGAGTCCCCAAGCATAATGGCCAGATACCATACAAAAAGGCTGGTAACAGGTGGACTCAGGTGCCTATGGAGGACATACCCCCCACCCATGAGGGCCGGGTTCTCGGGGACAGGAATACCTAATCCTCCCAAAAACAGGAGAATAGCAATGGCCCACAACGCCGATTGCACCTTTAGCATGGTATGAGCAATCCATTTTTGCAGAGAGAGCAACCTTGAGGATGGATGAAATCTTAGCACGTGAACCCGACGGGCACAAGTCATTGGTATCCGGCTAGGATTCCAGTCCATAAATCTCACAATAAGGGTTAGTCTTTCACAGGGAAGAACGAGAACAGATTAAGAATGTGATGAAACACGGTGCTTTTGTTTCACTAGGCTGGCCAAGAGCACAGCGAGAACAGCAGTCATGAAAATACCATCGAATGTTCCAGCTCCGCCGATGGAAGCAATGGGCGCGCCAAGTCCTTGAATCTTGCCCAAATTTAACAAATCAGCCCCAATCAATGTACCCAGGCTGCCAGCTACATAGGCCAGGGGCGCGGCCTGTCGTCGGGAAATAAAAAGTACTACTCCGGCGGTTACCAGGGGAGGAACGAAGGTGGGCTCAGCTATGCCCACACCCGGGACGGGATGTGCCAACTGATGCACTACAATAGTTACAATGCTCACTGCTAACAGGCTTTTCCAGTACATCCTATTTTTCAGGATAAGGTAAAAAGAAAGCAAGATAGGGATGACCGCTCCTCCGAGGTTGACGGCAACCACTGTTCGTGGCGAGTCTATAACCAAGGGTATGACATAACGCATACCGAAGAAGGTTACGATTTGAGCAGAATGCACGTGCTCAGCTGGCAACTGTGCCAGCGGGATATTCACATAGCTGCCCAAAATGGACAGCAGTAGAAGTCCATACATGTACTTGCGGTTCACACCTATTTGCTCGTAGGCGTATTCAAGTATGCCTATCTCGATTAAGACTATCAAAAAGGCAAACAGAAAAACTAAGATCATGAAAAAGGGTAAAGCGAGAGGAATGTAATGCATGGGTTATTTCCTTTGATACACTCTTTTATTTGATTTAAAGGGCCTCACTTATTCCTCCAGCTCATGTTTCATGGCGGTGAACTGCTCTTTGCTTATCTCTCCTTTTGCATAGCGGCGCCTCAGAATTTCCATGGCGGAATCCGAAGGATGGTGAGTTCTGCTGCTACCCTTGTTGGAGATGGTCATCCATCTTACGAGAGCAATGATTGCCACAACCACAGCAATAAGAATGGCCAGCCAGATAAGAGTACCAAGCCAGTTGGTACCGTATCCCCAGTTCATCATACCAGGGTTCATATTGCCCCAGTAAGCGTGCCACTCATTGGGTATGTTTCTGAAGATATGCAGATATTGATTCATTGTTGAGCACCTCACACTAACCTAGCGGAGCTCCCGGAATCCCATGGTAGTTTCCCGGGAGCGCCATCATTTCGCTGTGGCCTCAGGTGCCGACCTTAAGTGTCACCTCGTCCAGCGCTGCTTGGATTTTGGTTTGATCCGTGTGGCAGAGGGAGGTCTGAAGTACTGTCCCGCCGGCTTTCCTGAGCTTTTCAGCAACTTCTTCCTCCGCCCCAGATCTTACCAGGACAAAAAGAGCAGAAGTGCCGGGTTTCAGATGTTCAGCCAGCTCTTCCACAAACTCGTCCTCCACCCCAATATCCATTAGTGAACCGGAAACCGCCCCCACTAATGTGCCTGCGGCAAAACCCAAGACAGCGAACACCGGGTTCAGCAAGATGACGCCCACCAAGGTTCCAAGGAATCCGCCGCTCAAGGCGCCAGGCAAGGTGAGATGGGTGGTGTGGTGGAGTACTATTTTGCCTGTTGTTTCGTGAACTGCGACCACAACTTCATCAAGATCGGTGTCACCCTTTCTTAGTACCCGTAAAAGATCGAGACGCTCATGCTCCGCTTTGAGAGTGTCTGTGAAAACTGCGACTACCAGGCAATTCATAATGTGCTCCTTCTTCTTTAAAAGTTGTTAAAAGGTTAGTTGCTCTTCCAATCACTCAACCACTTGCCTAATCAGTCGGTCCCGGTTCCTGTTTCACCAATAGTACGGAACAGGGGAGTTTCCGGACGATTCGATCGATGCTCCGGCCGAATAGAAGATGTTCGAACCGGCCTTCTTCATGGGCAAGCATGATGAGAAGATCAATCTTGTTCTCCTTGACATAATGCAAGATTTTATCATCGGGATCCCCATCCTCAAGTGACACCTCTATGGGAATACCAGTGCCTCTCTCTGCTTCGATTATCTTATCAAGCTCGGCCCGGGCCTTCTTCTGCATGTTTTTATGTTCCTCTTGAATCTCTTTCCAAGAGACTACGGGTAAGGACCAGGCTTCCAAGCCAAAAGGATCGTCAAACACGTGGAGAATGTAAAGTTTGGCTTTATTTTGTTTGGCCAAGGTAATGCCGTAGTGAACTGCCTTTTTGCAGTGCTTGGTTGATCTGCTCACCACGAGAATGCGTTTTACCTCGTTCATAATGTACTCCTTTTTATAAAACCGCGATCTTGACTAATCGCTCCTGACGTCTATAAAAGCATAAACGCCGTCTCGGATACCTAAGATTATAGGTATGAAAATGCTCCGTTGGTATCAGTGCTTGTCGGATTTTGTTGTAGGAACTCGGCGGGTTTTGCTGTCGGTCTTCGTCCTACAAACAATTTGCCTAAAGACTGGTAATCAGGGAGTTGCCTCGGTCTTATCTGAGGGGGATGCTCGAGCACTACTACGTTGGAGCCTTGAAATGAAAACGTCAGTTCCTTGGGGCAAGCACCAGTTAGAATAGTATGGCTAAAGCTTGCTCATGCTCTCTGATATCTTTTTGGTTTGGCCCCTGGGTGCGGGGAACTCCAGAGTGACCCGTGTCCCAAAACCTGATTCGCTCTCCACCTGTATTTTCCCGCGGTGTTCTTCCATGACTCTCTGAGTGATCGCTAATCCCAGGCCGGTTCCCTTCGGCAATGTGGTAAAAAACGGTTGAAAAATCCGCTCTAGGTATTCCTGGGGGATCCCTATGCCGAAATCCTCTATGACGATTCTAAGGCAGTCTTGGTGGCGGCAAGTTAGAAGCCGAACCTCTTTGCCTGACGAGGAGGCGTGGAGAGCGTTGTACAGCAAGTTCACCAGGACGAGGTGCACCCGATCGCGATTAAGTAGAACCGGGGGCTCTTCACCTTCGCACCTGCACAACAGCTGAACCCCTTTGGTGCGAAATTCTTCATGCAAGCCGCGGCGCACCTCTTCCACCAGAGATTTCACATCCACCATTTCCTTCTCTACCGCTGGGTGCCGGGCAAAGGAGAGCATGTCTTGGGTCATCCTATCAAGCCTGGCGGACTCCTTCTCGACAATCTCCAGGTACGAGGCAGCGTTAGAGTCCAAAGGGCAAATCTGCCGCATCCGTCGGATGAACCCCCGCATCGGTATCACGATGTTTTTCATTTCGTGAGCTACTGATGACGCTGCCTCCCCCAAGGCCGCCAAAGTTTGCAGTTCTTCGTTCTTAGACCTCTGCCGCCGCTCTCTGTCCGACAGAGCGCCCACAAGGGGACCCGCAAGATTGAAGAGGAGGAGTTCTAATAACTCATCGGAAAAGAGAGTCTGATTCCGTCCGAGTTCCATTAACACATGGGGCGAGCAGATCAAGGTTGCCAAAAATGCTACTCCAACACCCCCACGGAGACCGAACCACAGACCTCCAAGAAAAATGGGGAAGTAGAAGAAGCGAGTCAGCAGCCCCTGTACCATGGTCAGACGTATTGGAATGACGTAGTTGACCATAGCACTGAGGGCCAGCAAGCCGACGACCACAGCGATTTTTCGTGGCCTGCTCTTATTCCCCATGAAAGCGAACTCGGCAATGTTCATTGCTTCCTTTTCCTTCTAGGCAGGAGTTGAACCTTGACCTTATCTGTATTCAAAGTTTCTTTGCAGACAACGCTAGTCTCTCGTTGAACCGAAAATTCTCAACAGCATGAGAAATAGGTTGACGAAATCAAGGTAAAGAGCCAGTGCACCCAGAATGGCATTCTTTCGCACCATCCCCTCTTCCGAAACCTCAGATGCAGTGAGCGCCATGGTTTTGAGTTTCTGGGTGTCATAGGCAGTCAGACCTACAAAAACAAGTACGCCAATATAACTGATGATCAAACTCATTTGGGTGCTGCGCACAAATATGTTTACCACTGAGGCGATAATAATCCCGATAAGCCCCATCATCATGAAGCCGCCAAGGGAGGTCAAATCGCGTTTTGTGGTCATACCGTAAATGCTGCATGCCATAAAGGTCGCTGCGCAGATGAAAAATACTGAGGTAATTGAGGTCCGGGTATAGACAAGAAAAACGAAGGAAAGGGTCGCACCGTTTAACACGGCATACAGCAAAAAAAGGCCGGTTGCTGTAGACGCTTGCATTTTATGAACCCTTGCAGCGATGGAAAAGACCAGCACGAGTTCGCCAATGATCAAAGCAAAAAATAACAGCTGATTTCCAAAAATCATTTGGGTCAGGTATTGACTGTTAGACACGTAAAATGCAACGAGTCCTGTGAGTCCAAGACCAATGGCCATCCAGTTGTAGACACTCCGTATAAATTCATTAACCCGAATCTGGGGTTCTGCCCTTAACATTGGAACAGTTTGCATGGTTATCTCCTTATTATCGTTTCACAAATTCAACCTAAACAGATTGGACCGGTTTGGCACAACAATCAATACCGGCAGCCAACAAAGAGCTCTTTTCCACTGCTCGCCAAAAATCTGCCAATCCGGCTCGCCTGTATCTCCTAATGTTTTTTCTTGACTATCTCACCCACGGTAACAACCGTTACGCCTGCTTGTTTTTCAGATAACCCTCTCTGTAATACTCAGAGCTGAAAATAATGAAGAGCATCTCCACCTCACTCACGATAGTCCGAAGGAGGATGGTCTGGTTATCCGTCAGTTTCTCAGTTGGCAGAATGCAGAATGTTTTTATGGTTAAATTTTCCTGCTCCGATCTAACGATAGAACAGTCTGCAATGGCTTCACAGCTTACGATTGCCCTGTTGCTTATATTGTGCTTAAGTAGAATTGCGCTTCCTCTTGTTTCGCTGTACTCTTGTATTGTTCGAAGGCTCTCTGGGTTAATGATCCTGAAAATGACCCAGTCCACATTGGCAATTCCCAGAGCCTTGCGGGCCAAGAAGATTAATACACTTCTGTAGTCCTTCTTGCTTTCAGGATACTTTTGCAGCGCTGAGAAAACTGATTTAATTTCAAGAAGCTGAACGTTTACCTCTCCAATGTAAGAGAAGGCGTCGTTGAGCCTGCTCTCTAAATCGTACTTGCAAGTGGTTAAATCAGTTAACTCCCTTTGATACTTGTCGAACTCCTTCTTGTGAAGTACTGAAGCAAGATAACCGACTATAAGCAGTAGCGCTATCACTGCACCCTCGGCAATTTCTTCCCTTACAATTGCCCTGTGCTTCAACTGCAAATTACCCTGGATAAAATAGGGCGTCAGAACTACCAGAAAGAAAAGCAGGGTCAGGCAGGAAAGGTAAATTGCCTGAACTAGTCTAATCTTTTTTTGAACATCCCTCTGGCGCCGATGTTCACTCTCCTTATCCATATGCATATGTTTCCCTATTCAGTTGGTCCCGGCTCCTTTTTCACCAGCATAACGGAGCAGGGTAGTTTCCGGATGATCCGTTCCACGCTCCGGCCAAAAAGGAGATGTTCCAAGTGGCCCTCTTCATGAGCAAGCATGACCAGTAGATCTATGTTTTTGTCTTTGACAAAATGCAAAATCTTCTCATCCACATCTCCATCGGTGATCGACACTTCGATGGAGATACCTTCCTTTTCCGCTGCTTCAATCAACCGATTGATATCTGAGCGCGCCCTATCTTGCATTTTTTTGTATTCCTCTTGAATCTCTTTTAGAGAAACCACGGGGAGGGACCAGGCTTGCAAACCAAAGGGATCATCAAAAACATGGAGAACAGAAAGTGTGGCTCCATTTTGTTTGGCCAGTGAAATGCCATAGTCAACCGCCTTTTTGCAGTGTTTGGTTGATCTGCTTACCACGAGAATGCGTTTGACATCTTCCATTTGTAAATCCTCCTTTTTAAACTCCATGATCATTAATCTTGCCGCAAATGTCTCTGAAGATATTAGTTCTATTTTCTCTGAGCAAAACTATATGTCTGAAAGTACACTGTCGCTATCGGTACTTGTCGGATTTTGTTGTAGGACCTTGGCGGGTTCTCCTGTCGGTCTTCGTCCTACAAACGTGCTGGAGGTGAAGATCAGCTATTTGAAGAGCCCGGCTAGTCAAATTTGGCAGTGGATCATTTTACCAACAAGTTGAACATCTTAATTATCAAAGGCTCACCCCGCCACTGATGAAGTACGGCCATGCCGAGGTGACCGACGAAATAGGCCCAGATGAAATTGGCCATAAAACCGTGGATTTCCTTCACCACTTCAACAAAACCGCTCATGGAGCCGTCGGCAGCCATACCAAAAAAAATGGTCGCCCCGGTTAGGGCCATGACTGTAGCTGCCAGCAACCCAAGGCCGTGGACGGCGCCCGCCAGGGGAGCCGTCTCTTCTCCCCCTGCCGGGAGCTGCCCACGAATCCACGGGGGCAAAGTTTTTACCGCAGAGAGTACCTTTCTGAGTCGTACTCTGGAAAACCAGGGATACAAATGTCCCCACCCGAATGGCACATGTCCGGCCAGGTGCCAGAGCCAATGAAAAACCAACAGGCTGAGGACACACATTCCCGACCATTGGTGTATTGCAAAAAATCTGCTTTCAGTCCCATTAAGTAACCGTCCGGGTTGGGGGACTTCCATGAGCTGACTGGAGACTAATTGGGTCACCACTGCCAAGGCGATGCCGGCGTGGAGCCAGCGCGTAAGCCGATCGTATTTCAATGGAGCCCTCCCTTACCCTCTAAATTCCACCCTGTCGAGCTTTTCTATGGCAGAATAAATACATTCTCCTGAGTAAATATATGAGTAAATATGTTGGCTAGCTCTACTCCTCAGCGAGAGGCTATTTTGCGGAAAACTAACCATGGGCGATGGAACGTTCACCATATAATCTCTTTTCCATTGAGCCTTTGTCTTTATCCGCGGCAAATCCCTTTTCTACCAACTTCTGGAGCTCATCCCCTGTGATTGTTTCCTTTTCCAGTAGCCTCTGAGAGATGCTTTCTAGCTGCTCTTGCCTTTCAGTAAGTATCTTTCTCACCCGTTCATGGGCCTCTTCCACTAGCCGTGCGACTTCGGCATCAATATATCGAGCAGTTTCTTCGCTATATTCTTTTGAACTTGTCTTCCCCATATCAAGCAAGAAAGGATGTCTCTCCTTTTCGTAAGTAACCAGGCCTAAATTTTCACTCATGCCGTATTCTGTAACCATGCTGCGGGCGATGTCGCTGGCCTTCTGTAGGTCATTCTGGGCACCGGTGGATATATCTTTAAAGATGATTTCTTCGGCTACTCGGCCGCCCACGAGGACACAGAGCCGGTCTAATAGTTCCTCCTTGGTCATAAGATAGCGATCCTCGGTGGGCAGCTGTTGGGTATAGCCAAGGGCGGCAATGCCGCGAGGAATGATAGTGACCTTGTTGACCGGATCGGCAGCGGGTAAACTCATGGCCACCAGTGCGTGACCACTCTCATGACAGGCCACAATTCGTTTTTCCTTTTCATTCATCATTCGGTTTTTCTTCTCCAGTCCACCAACTATCCGGTCAATGGCATCTTGAAATGCGGCCATGCCCACTCTGGCCTTGTTTCGTCGGGCTGAGAGCAAAGCGGCCTCATTGACGAGGTTTGCCAGATCAGCGCCCACAAAACCCGGCGTCAAGGCGGCAACCTTGGCCAGATCCACCTCAGAATCGAGTTTTACCCCTCTGACATGAACCTTGAGGATTTCCTCCCGCCCGTGAACATCAGGGCGGTCGATGGCCACATGACGGTCGAAGCGTCCGGGGCGGAGTAGGGCTGGGTCAAGAATCTCTGGGCGGTTGGTGGCAGCCATAATAATAACCCCTACGGTGGCGTCAAAGCCGTCCATCTCAACCAAGAGCTGGTTGAGCGTTTGCTCCCGCTCATCATGCCCCCCCATTGGATTAATTCCTCTTGCCTTGCCCAAGGCATCGAGTTCATCGATAAAAATTATACAGGGGGCATGCTCTTTGGCTTGGGCAAAGAGATCGCGAACTCTGGCTGCACCCACACCCACGAACATCTCAACAAAATCAGAACCACTGATGCTGAAGAAAGGAACTCCGGATTCTCCTGCCACCGCCTTGGCAAGGAGGGTTTTGCCGGTGCCCGGAGCCCCCACTAGCAAGACACCCTTGGGAATCTTGCCTCCTAACCGGGTAAACTTTTCAGGAGTTCTGAGGAATTCTACTATTTCAGCTAGTTCTTCCTTGGCCTCGTCTATGCCGGCAACATCCCTGAAGGTGACGCTCATCTCTGTATCTGCAAAGACCCTAGCGTGGGACTTACCTATAGAGAGTACGCCCTGGGGACCACCACCTACACGACCAATAAGGGCTCTCCAGATTATAAAAAAGAGAGCGATTGGAATAATCCAGGAAAGCAAGGTAGACAACCACTTGCTTTCATAATGACCGGTATAACTTATCTTATGAGCATCAAGGAGTTTGACCAAGCCGGAGTCATTCACCCGCACGGTCACAAAGGGCCAATTTTTTCGCCCGTGGCTATCCTTAGTAATGATTCCGGTTATGCGTTGTGGGGTCAAAACCAGGTTCTCTACTTTCCCAGCTACGACGTATTGTTTGAACTCGGAGTAGGGGATCGCATCGGTTTGTCGAGCAATGAGATAATCTTGAATGACTGAAAAGGCCAAAAGGGCCAGAAGAAAGTACCAGAAAGAAAACTGCATTTTCCGCCGGCCGGGATCTCCCTTCGGCGACATGTCACCGAAGGGAGATCCCAGTTTATCGAATATGCTTTTGCTCTCTTGAGGCTTATTGCTCTTAATGTCTGCCATAACAACCTCCCCCTATTCCATATAGGTACATGCTCATCTTTATCATTGGCTATTCCGCGACTTCTTGAAGTTTTTCTATGGACGAAAACAAAGCTAACTCATCCCCTCCTCCTTTTTAGTCGTCAGCTATCCAGGGGGTGCAACTCGATACTGTCAAGCAAGCTCTGCAAATCCTTTAAATTGAATAGTCCTGTGCCTGGCTTCTCGACGGTGCCACTGCCGCAGGCTACTGCCAAGCGTAGAGACTCGGCAGGATCTTCGCCCCGAGCAAAGCCGGCCACTAGTCCGGCAACCAGAGAGTCGCCCGCCCCAACCGTGGATTTAACCTTCACCTCAGGGCTCTTGGCGTAGAAAGTTCCTTTTTCCCCTACGAGCACCGCGCCCTTTGCACCCAGAGAGACGCACACATATGGCACTCCCTTCTCATGGACTCGTCGTGCCTCCCTAACCACTGCTCTCAGGTCGGATAACTGGTGGCCGCAAAGCATTTCGAGTTCGTAACGATTAGGCTTGACCAGAAATGGCCGCTGGGACAGAGCTAGCTCTAGGGGCACCCCATGGGAATCCACCACAGCTCGCGATTCATGCTGTCGTAAACGCTTTATCAAGATACTGTAGACCTCTTCAGGCACACCGGCGGGAAGCGAACCGGTTAGAACTCCAAAGCCCCCCTGGGCGCCATTTATAAATCCCTGTAAAAGCTCTTCGAGCAGTTCCGGTTCCACTCTTGGTCCTCCACCATCTACTTCATACTGGGCAGGTGGGCGTAGCTCCAGAATCGTCCCGTTGATCCGGGTTTCTCCCTGCGCCTGAACGGTGCGAAGTCCGTCCAATTGATTCCTCAGCAGTCGTTCCACCAGGACACCGATCTCCCCTGCCAGAACGCAGAAGTTACTAGCGACTAGTCCAAGAAGTTTGAGAGCACGCCCCACGTTGATCCCGTTGCCTCCAGGGTCGTATCGGGTGTTTTGCGCCCCTACTTTCTGGTCCGCCACCAGAGTGGAGATTTCATAGGTTACATCTAAAGAGGGGTTCAGGGTCAGAGTGGCAACAGGCTCTGTAACTTGTCTAGCCATGGTTCATCTCCCGCCAGTGGTTGTTTAGTTTGCCTAGGATCGGGGCCAAGATTGCGGCCGAATTCTGGCTGATCACCTGGCTTAGGTGAAAGTCATTCAAGGGTTGGAATTTTTCTTTGCTTTCCATGGCGTCAATCTCTTATCCATGAGGATTTGTCCGAAAATAGTCTTTCACCTCGTGAGCCGGATGAGGAGTAATGAACCGTTTGACCCTGTTAAGAAACGCTTGATGCCCTCTGGTCTCCATGTCAAAGTGGCGATAAACCATTACTTTGGCCCAGTCCGTCAAAAAGGCCCAGGTGATGGAATAGCACCAAATCAATCCTATTGCCCTCCAACTGATAGGGGTGATCAGGCCGAAGCCGTAGGCAGCCAAACCGGTGCCCAGTAGTTTGGTACCAATGGCCGACCAGATCATTATGGGTGCGGGATGTGGCTTTTTTAGAAAAAAATTCTTGCTGCGGGAGACAAAAAGAGTCAGGTGCCCGGCCACCGCCATTTTCAGAAAAATGTAGGTCTGAACCTCAGGAATGCTCAAGTGTAGCCAATCAATTGCCAGGTAAAGCATTAGGAAGCTGCCCACGACCCCGGTCAAACCCATCACCGTGGAAACGGCAATGACCCGATGCATGTTCCAGCGCACTGGCTTGGGCTCGAGCCAAGTCCTGTCATAGGCGATGGTCATGATGGGCACATCATTGAGAAAGGCAAGCAGGATGATCATGATGGCGGTGATGGGATAGAAGTTGAAGGCGATCATGGCCAGTACCACAAAGATCATGATGCGGATGGTCTCGGTGATACGGTAGATGGCGTAGCTGTTCATCCTTTCAAAGATCCGGCGCGCCTCTTCCACCGCATTGATAATCACTGACAGCCCGGGAGCTGTGAGCACCAGGTCTGCCGCAGCCCTGGCGGCGTCGGTGGCTCCACTCACCGCCACTCCCATATCAGCTTGCTTCAGAGCAGGAGCGTCGTTTACACCGTCTCCGGTCATGCCAACGATATGACCGCGGGCCTGCAGGGCCTTAACAATGCCATATTTGTGCTCTGGGAAAACCTGGGCGAAGCCGTCAGCCTTTTCCATTTGCTCAGCCGCATCGGCTGCAAGCCCCCCCCCTTGGTCGCCGGTTTTTAATAGCCTGTCTGCAGCGTAGATGGTCTTTCCAAGTCCCAGCTTAGCTGAAATCTCGCGACCGATGGCCAGGTTGTCTCCGGTAACCATCTTAACCTCGATACCGTGGGCCTTGGCCTGGGTGATAGTTTCAGCTGAGTCCTCTCGTGGCGGATCATACAGGGGCAAAATGCCCAGAAATTCCCACAAACCGTCCTTCTCAGCCCGGGCCACTCCCAAGGTGCGATAACCTTTGCTGGCAAAATTGGTGATGACCTCCTCGGCCTTGGCCTTGTCCTCCTGGTCGAGCTGTGAGAGCCCTATTATTACCTGGGGTGCGCCTTTGGTGACCTTGAAGGTCTGGCCGTCCCGGTTTTTAATGGAGGCCTCGGTGCGCTTGCCCACTGGATCAAAGGGTAGGAATTTGAGCTGTTGGTATGGTTTCAGCACCTCCTGGTCCTGAAGACCAGCTAGCACCGCCAGGTCGATGGCATCTCTATCCTCAGCCTTGGATGCCAGAGCAGCGGCCAGGATCAGATCCCCGGCATCCTTGGCCTTGAAGACTATGGACTCTCCAAGGGTTAGCTCGTTCTGAGTCAAGGTCCCGGTCTTGTCGGAGCAGAGGATGTCCATACCCGCCATCTCCTCTATTGACTCCAAGCGGGAGACTATGGCCTGCAATTTTGAGAGCACCACTGCGCCCACGGCCATGGTAACGGATAGCACGGCCGGCATGGCTACAGGAATGGATGCCACCGTAAGGATGAGGGCGAACTGAATCAGTTCCAGCATGGGAGTGCCACGAAACAGTTGCACCAGGATGAGGATTGCAACCAGGCCAAGGCTGAGATAAATCAAGTAGTCACCGATCTGCAGGACCGCCTTCTGGAAATGGGAGACCGACTTGGCACTGGCCACAAGTTTGGCGGTCTTACCAAAATAGGTATTGCTGCCGGTGGCTGTTACCAGGCCCACCATTTCACCCTGCTTGGCCGCTGAACCGGAGTAAACGATTTCGCCCATCTCTTTGGTCACCGGTAAGGACTCGCCAGTAAGGGCAGATTGGTCCACACTTAGATAATCTCCTTCGAACAGCTTGGCATCGGCGGGGACGATGTCACCGAGGCGAATCCGAATGACATCACCAGGAACCAGCTCTCTGGCATCAATTTCCCGCCAGGTCTCGTCCCTCAATACCCGGCTCTTGAGCGCCAATTTTTTTTTCAAGGCTTCCACCGCGTTACCTGCCTGGTACTCCTGCCAGAAGCCCACCACCGCATTGAAGATCAAAAGAACGACGATGATGATGAAATCCACCCAATGTCGCACCAGCAGGGAGAGAATGGCAGCCACCTCAATCATCCAGGGAATCGGCCCCCAAAAGTAACTCAAGAACCTTACCAGCGGACTGCTTTTGTTCTCGGAGATTTCATTGAAGCCGAAGCGGCTGAGACGCCGGTCAGCTTCTGAAGTGGACAGCCCCGTTTTACTTGATTCCAATTTGCCAAACAGGCTGCCCACTTCCGTCTTTTCGGCTTCTTCAGCGGTGATTGTCTTTTCCATATCTATTTCCTGCTCTTCCATATCAACCAGTTGTTCAGCCCTGGCGAGTCAACGAGAACTTAAAATCTACTGACCGAACTGCCAAACCTCTCAGTGAATCTTAACTTGGACGTAGCCTGTCTGACCTGTACGTTGGTCCAGGGCAAACAAGACAATTTTTTGGTTGTGCCGCAGTTGGTTCACTATGGCCACAAAGCCATCCACACCCTCCACTGGCTGACCGTTGATCTGCAAAATAACATCTCCCACCTCAAAACCTGCTTCTGCCAGAAGGCCACCCTTCTCCAGCGACTCGATTGCAACACCCTCTCCCTCATCGAGACCGTATTCCTGGGTCTCTTTATCAGTTACTGGTCGGATTACCACTCCCAGCCTGTCTTTGACCGAAGCGCTTAGGAGCTTGATTGCTTCTTGCTGACTGCCAATCTTGACGGTAAAGTCCATTTTTTCACCCTTGCGCACGACGGTCATCTTTACCTCTTTGCCCATAGGCGAATCGGCTACTTCGTTGCGAAGGGTTCCCGTATCTGGTATGTCCTTGCCATCATAGGAGATCACCACATCACCCCGCTTTAGGCCAGCCTTCTCCGCAGGACCACCTTTCATCACCTGGGCAATGAGGGTGCCTTTGGTGCTGTCCAAGTCAAAGGATTTGGCTAATTCCGGAGTGAGATCCTGAATGCTCACCCCCAGCCAGCCACGCTCCACCTTGCCGTGGGCAATCAGGGTATCGACAATGTGGACGGCCATGTTACTTGGGATGGCAAAGCCGATGCCCTCAAAGCCTCCCGATTCCGAAGCAATTGCGGCGTTGACTCCGACTACTTGCCCTTGAAGGTTCAACAATGGCCCGCCACTATTGCCAGGATTAATGGCGGCATCCGTCTGGAGATAGTCTTGATAGCTGCTGGGGTCCATTATCCCTTGCCGATGTTTGGCACTGATGATCCCTTGGGTGACGGTCTGGTCCAGGCCGCGAGGATGGCCGATGGCCACCACCCAGTCTCCCACCTCGAGTTTGTCTGAATCCCCGAAGGTTACGTAAGGTAGCGCTTCGTCAGCGGATATTTGGATCACTGCTAGGTCCGTTTTCGGATCTGTACCGACAACTTTTGCCGGATATTGTCTGCCATCAGTCAGCAAGACCTCTATCTTGTCAGCACCGCCAACTACGTGGTAATTGGTGAGGATGTGACCTTGCTTGTCTATGATCATCCCGGTTCCCAACCCCTTGAGCTCGCGTTTGAACTTGTGGGGCATTTGGGGCACGTCAAAGAAATAGTGAAAAAAGGGATCGTTTTCGAAGGGCAAGAAGGGATTGGCCACCTCTTGCCGTTGGGTCACCTCGATGTGCACCACAGCCGGTATGGTCTCTTTTGCTACCCTGGCAATGGCGGTACTCAGGTCGACAGCAGTCTGGGTGCCAGCAGTTGGCTCCTCAGCAACGGTTATCTTCCCGCTGGCAGCCGACTCGCCTGAAGGCTGGGCCTGACACTGTCCCAAAGTTAGAGAAAACACCACAAAGACGAAAGCTAATGCCAGGCGAAACTTTTTAGAATTGTTAGCAAACATGATTACTCTCCTTTTCCTGCAACTTACTATGTCAAACAACTTTTTTCCCTCAATCTTGCCCGTTCACCGTCAATTCCTTCAGTACTTTGGCGATCTTGTTGAACTCCGTTGATTTGTTGAGAAAATAATCGGCACCTGCCTCGTCACATTGCTTTCGGTACTGAGGGTAAGGGTAATTGGTTAAAATGATGACAATGGGAGAAGGCTCCTCTTTCTTGAGGTCGCGGAGTACTTCAACACCACTTCTGCCCGGCAGTCTGATATCCAATATGACAGCATCCGGAACCGTTCGGCGAATGGCAGCCAGAGCTTCCCGCGGGTCTCCTGTTTCCCCTACTATTTCCACCTCTTCCAGTTCAGAAAGCATCTCAATCACTCTCTCCCTGACAAAATCTGAGTCATCGACGACATACACTTTCTTCATTGATTGCCACCTTCTAGTTGATTGTCTCTACTATAGGTTTCAGCGGCCGGAGCTGGTATCGGTCCTTGTCTGATTTTGCTGTAGGACAAGGGAAAGTTTCCTTGTCGGTTTAAGTCCTACAAAGCTATAAGAGGGGAAGATGGCGAGGCAGTAAATGGAATGTCCCGGGGGCACCCGGAGCAAGGGTGTGTCTTATTATGGTAGGCGGTCGGCTTAATCCACCAGCTTATTCTCTATGGCATAATGGGTTAACTCTGCGTTAGACTGCATCCTCATCTTTTCGAGTATGCGGGAGCGGTAGGTACTGACAGTCTTCACACTGAGAGCCAGCTGATCTGCGATTTGACTCACGGTTTTTCCTGAGGCGATGAGACACATTACCTGATACTCCCGATCCGAGAGAGTCTCGTGGGGCAATTTGGTCAAATCTCCAAGCAATTCATCGGCTAATCTCTCTGCCAGAGAAGAACTTACATATTTTCCTCCCCGATACAACTTCCTGATAGCTTCGGTCAATTTGTTGGGAGCGCTTGCCTTTGTCAGGTAACCAGATGCACCCGCTCGCAAAACCCGCAGGGCGTATTGCTCCTCGGGATGGATGCTCAGGATGAGTACGGGGAGCTGGGGATGTTCACTTTTTAGTTGTTTGAGAGCATCCAGTCCCATCAGGCCGGGCATGGTTATGTCCAACACAATCACGTCAAAAGCTTGCTTCCGTATCTTGTCCAAAAGCTCATGGCCATCTTCGGCCTCAGCCGCAACCTCTATATCCTGTGCCTCGGCAAGGATCTGTTTGAGGCCCTCACGTACAACCGGGTGATCGTCTGCCACCAGTACCTTGATCATAGAAATCATCCTTTCTAGTTAAACATCTGGGCTATACCATCAACGGTAGAGTTACCGTTATTCTTGTTCCTTTTCCGGGGTAGCCTAAGATTGTGATCTCCCCGTCTATAAATTCGACCCGCTCGCGCATCCCAATCAAACCAAAGGATTTGGGATCGCTTATCTCTGCTTCGGTGATTCCCCTACCGTTATCTGTAACTTCTAAAACTATGCGGCCCTTTCTCTCTTCCAACCATACCTCAACCTTGGTGGCTCGAGCATGGCGGATAACGTTGGTCAAGGTCTCCTGAAATATCCTGAACATGGTGGTTGATTGGTCTCTGGTGAGAACGCTTTCTTCAGGGCTTAGCGAGATTTCACACTCGATTCCTGTGCGATTTTGAAATTCTTCTGCCTGCCATTCAATGGCGGCAGCAAGTCCAAGATCGTCCAGTATTCCTGGTCGCAACTCGCCTGACAATTTTTGGACAGTCTGTATAGTGCTGTCAATAACTTCTTCCATGGATGCAAGTTTTTTCTTGAAGGCTGGATCTTCTTCGAGAAATCGTCTATTCAGCCAGGAAATATCCATTTTCAGAGCCGTGAGACTCTGTCCCAGCTCATCGTGAATCTCCCGGGCCATGCGCGTTCGCTCTTCTTCCCTTACGGATTGCAGGTGCGCTGAGAGATTGCGCAATTGTTCCCTAGAATTTCTGATTTCTCTCTCTGCCTTATCACGCTCCATCTGTCGTTGTTCTAGTCTTTCGGCCATCTGGTCAATGGCAAAGGCCAATTGGTTGAGCTCGTCGTGGCCACCGGACAGACCAGTGCGAGCATTTAATTTACCGGCGGCAAATTCGCTCGTCGCCATGACCATTGCCTTGACTGGCTTTAGGATCACTTTTTCCGCACCGAACCAGGTCGCCAGCAGGGCAGCCAAGGCAATGATCCCCATACCGGTCAGATTGCGAAACAAAATCCGGTTAGAATTTGCCAAGGCGATCTTTTTAGGAACACCAAGAATCAAATAAACCTCCCTTTGTTCCCAACCGCTCATGAGGGATTCGAATACATAAAGTCTGGAAATACCCTCGGAATCCGTCGCTTCTACCAGACCGCTGCCTTGTTTGAGAACCGCCTGCCTTACTGCCTCTAACGGAAATTGTCGTCCGCTCCAATCACCTGGACCAGGCTGGTGGCCCAGCACCACTCCTGTAGAGTCCATCTTGGTGATAGTTGTTCCCGCGGGCAAATCCGCTTCCTCGTAAAGTGCAAGGCGGTTGAGCCATTCCAGCTTAAGTGCAGCAAACACCACCGCCAGAATGCCTCCATCAGCGCTAAAGGCAGGACAGGACAAAACCAAGACAGGTTTCTCGGTGATGCGCCCTATTTGGTAGTCGCCAAAGGCAAACTGTCGTGACTGCAGGGTGCGCTGAAACCAAATGCGGTCACTGGCATCAGTGGGACCGAGTAAAGGAACTGCACTACAAAAAACGTGGCCGTCGGGCTTCACCGCGCCCAGGTTGGCATATCGGTGGTAATGCTGCAAAAGGCCCGCAAAAAAGGAAGCGCAACTCAGCGAATCTCCCTTAGAGCTCTCAAGAAAGTGGGCCATGGCTTCCAAAATTTGCCGACCACCCTCCAGAATTTGCCTCTCCTCTCTAGCCTCGAGCTTGGCCAGATGTGCCACTTTTTCACTAATATGGCTTACATCCAGCTGCCTCTGTTCCCAGGCGGTATAAAGCATCACCGCCAAAGTCGGCACCACCGCCATGAGGATCAAAAAGATCAACCGGATTCGAAGACTTCCAAAGAAATTAGGTCGCATCTGAGTGGTAAACATGCAGCTATGCCTACATAATGGCTAGGACATTTGAATATGACCCTTTGGCAAAATATTCTTGAGTTCTCTTCCTGTGATCCCGCGATAAATAGACTCGGCGGCGAAGGCAAGCCCAAGCATGATCGCCAAAACCCACAGTTTGGAAGGCGAGGCTATGGCTGTCTGCCATATTAATGCGGTCAAAGCACTCAAACAAACGAGGATGCCCAATGCTGAAAGCCATCTTCGACTCGATGTTTTCTTATAAAGAATGGCATTCGAAACGTTTACTGCTGCAAAGATTATCAAGAATCCTCCACTTCCCATCATGGAGATGCTTGACAAATCAGCATAATTAGCAATTAGCAGAGTCACCCCGGAAGTAACCAACAAACCCTCAATAGGACGATTCCACACTTTTCTTTCCAGAATTTCTGGAAGCTCCCCTTCTTTAGCGATAATATAGCTCACCCGTGCAGCCCCATAAAGAGTGGCATTGATGGCTGAACTGGTGGAAAGCAGAGCGGCAACAGCAATCAGGGCAAAGCCGAAACTTCCCATAAAGGGTCGAGCACTCTCAGCCAGGGCATAGTCTCTTGCCGCGACTATGGTGTCAACCGAAAGCTGACCCACGGTTACCAAGGAAATGAGGCCATAGAGCACTATCACGAAGCCAACCGCAGAATAGTAAGAAAGAGGGAGGATTTTGCTCTGGTTTCTAACATCGCCGGCGGTGTTGGCGATGAGTTCGAAACCCTCGTATGCCAAAAATATGATCATGCCACCTGCGACCAGTTGGAGTGGAGAACTCCAAGCAGTCGGGGCAAGTCGCTGCAGGTCGACATGCCATAAGCCCATACCGATAAAAAATAATAAGATGAGAAGTTTCAGCCCAACAATCCACTCTTCTGCCTTGCCGACTATTCCAGCACCTTTAATGTTCAGCAAGGTCAATAAAATAATAGCGCCACTGATGAAGGTATGTCTCATAAAAGGCTGGCTGCTGGCTGGGAAGAAGCTGGCCCCATAACTGCCGAAGGCATAAGCATATAAAGAGAGCATGACAATATAGCTAAGCCACAAAAGGATGTTAAGTCCCCCCGAAATGATTCCTGGGCCGAAGGCTTGGTTAAGGAATTCAACTGTTCCACCCTGACTGGGATAGGTTACTGACAGGCGGGCATAAGAATAGGAGGTTATCAGAGCGACGATGCCAGCTAGAGTGAAGGCGATGGGCGCGCCTCCATGGGTGAGTTGAACGGCCAAGCCCAATACCGCAAATATGCCGCCGCCCACCATACCACCCACGCCGATAGCTACCACTGACCAGTAGCCCAGTGATTTTTCCCTATCCATACGGTCAGCTCATCCTTCCTTACTTTGTCACTCCACTGGTCATTCCCTGCGAAAGTAATCAAGGGGAGTTTTTGCCCTACAAGACTACCATGAGAATGCGGATGCCCACCAGGCCAAGTGCCAAGGCCAAGCTGCGAATAATCCAGTTGGTTTTGATCTTTTGGGATAGATGCGCTCCCACTTGAGCGCCGATAACCACCCCTATAGCCAGTGACACAGTCCGATGCACTCCTTGGACAAAGCTGCCGGTAACAATATGCACTACCGTACCGGTTAAAGCCATGATGGCCAGGATGAAATGGGAGGTGGCAGTTGCAACGTGTACCGGGAAATGTAGCAGATAAACCAGGGCCGGCACGTGGATGATTCCTCCACCGATGCCCAGAAAGCTGGAAATGTATCCCACAAAAAAGCTTAGGGTGACCCCCAGCAAGATGTTGAAGCTATAGGTATGGCTTACCCCGTCTGCTTCAACCAAGTGGTGAGTGACTTGGTGGTGCCCCGGCCCGTGTTTTGGCCCGACTTGGTCCTCGAAGTTTGGTTTTAACGAGAGGAAGGCCGCCCCGCCTAATAACAAGATGGCAAAGATGATGTCGAAGAGTTTTCTGGGAACATAAGAGGTGTTCAGGGCACCGATAATTGCCCCTGGGATGGTGGCGGTGGCAAATATCAACCCTGCCCGGTAATCAATGCGCCGCATCAAGGCGTAGGCTTCAGAGCCTGACAGAGCATTAAAAAACACCACTGCCAACGATATGCTGGTAAGGATTTCCGGATTCTCCTTAGGATAGAGTAAAAGGAGCAGGGGCATCAAAACAAAACCCCCGCCGGCACCGATTATCGTTCCATATGCTCCTGTGGCGAATCCCAATCCCACCAGCGCCAAAATGCGCTCTGCACTATACAACCCTGTAACCTCCAATGGTGCATGTCAACGGGTGCAGATCCTCCTGAGACTGCACCCAAGGTAGTCACCCCCGATTCACTCAATAAATTCTGCCACCAGGCTATGTTTTCGCTTAAGGTGTAAGATCATTTTTTCATAGTGGCGAAGACGAATGAGGGACCGAATAATGAGGTACATACCCAGTGCCACCAGCAAAGCATTGATCAGTGATACCGGTATGAGCAGGTACAAGACACTTTTGACCTTATACAGTGTGGAAGTGGCGATAAGAACGCTGGCTATGGAAAGGGGGAGAGCCAGAACAGCTATTGCTGTTCGTACGGTTGCCAGGGCGGTCCTCTTCTCGGCCAGCACCAGCTGAGCTTCATTGATGATAATCTGTGTAGATTCCCGTCCTCCGCCTTCGCTCAAGGTCTTTTCTCCAAACTTTTAGTAGCTCCACGAGATGATCAACAACTTTTGATTATATATACATACATTGCAAGACTCCATCTTTATTGCCCCCGGACTTTCCCCAAAAATATTTTAGAGACATGGGCCACGGGGAAGCCGGGCTGAAAGCTACCCCGGTAGTAGTGGAAAGAGCGTTGTTCACCCTCTCCGTCTCCGCCGCAAATGGATTGCCAGAGCCGCTGTGGCCGCAACCAGTCCACCAAGGAAAAAAAATTGCAGAGTCTTGAAACCGGCTCCAAGACCAAAGGCCCTCTCACCCAGCTCATAGAAAAGCATGCCCCAAAAACCAACCCATAATGCCGCGCCCAAAATATTATAAGCCAGAAATCGGTGCCAACTCATCTTGACAGTCCCTGCGACAATACCATTGAGTTGGCGCAAGACTGCCAGGAAGCGGGCGATTACCACCACGGCTCCCCCGTATTTGCCGAAGAATCTTTCAGCTTTTTGCAGTCGCTGCTCACTGATCAACACATAGTGACCGTAGCGCAGCACCAACTTTCTCCCTCCGAAGTGGCCGATGGCATACCCTATATTGTCGCCGGTGACAGCGGCTGCGCAAGCTATGAGCAGGACAGGAACAATGTGCATCTCCCCGTGGGAAGCCAGAAGAGCTGAGGCAATCAACAAGGTCTCCCCCGGTAGCGGCATGCCGAAGCTCTCGACCAAAAGGGCGCCAAATAAGGCCCAGTAGCCATAATGATTCAGATACGGCTTAACGGTCAAGAAGAAGTCACTCATAGTTTTCCACTTTTCCCGGTTAAGGCCAGCGGGCTCAACATGCCGGTCATCAAAAGATCAGCCTTCCTGTTTAGCCTAAAAGTCCCGAAGAGAAACAATCAGTGAACCGAGTCTTTTTCACCAGACTGTCCATCCCCGTGTGAGCATGAACTCGCAGCGCTTTTGCACTCCAGCGAGGCGGGATCGCCGCCATAGAATGCCTGGAGTTCTGCGTACAGATCAGGGACAAGTTCCTTCATCAGTTGCGGCCTCTCGAAATAGGACTCTGTTGCCACAGCAAAGAATTCAGCTTCGTTAATACCGCCATACTGGCGGAGTACCCTTTCCTCCATGGGGTCACCTTTCCGCAGACTGAGGTAGTGGCGACTCATAATCTCCGCCCACGGCTTGTAGTCAGCCCGCGCCCTCAACTTTGGGGTGCCGTCAAAGACCCCGTCCGCTCGATCCAACACATGAGCGAATTCATGCGTGGCTGTTTCATGGCCTTTCTTTGGGGAGGCAAGGCCTTGCAAAACTGCGGGCCAGGAGAGGACTACCGTACCCCAATTTCGAGCCTCGCCCAGGACTGCAACCTCTCCATCCAGGTGCCTGTAGACATAGGGATAGACCACAATCTCACTCAACTTGTCATAATATGACAGGTCCAGGTACAAGACCAATCGAACCGCGCAGGCTGCAATCACCACCCTCACCTCATCGGTGATTACCATGCCGCCGGCTCCGATAAAATACTTTTCCCAGATGAATATCTTAAGCATTTCGACAAAGCGCTGCCGCATTTCACTTGAGATCAGTGGATAGAAGGGCACACTCTCCTGCAGAATAGTCAGCCATGTTTCGGGGATGGGACGCCGGGCTAATTGCCAACGGTTCAGTCTACCAAGCAAACCTGACATAAAAGCACTCCTCTATGGAAAATCCCTACACACCTCAATAACCACTGAAATCCAGCCGGGCAATCTCATCTCTCCTATGGGAGAATCATTGGCCGAAAAGTGTCCCCTTTATTTGGACCAAGGGCGCCAAATGGAATTCGAGCTTTTTCCACACCTCTTCCGTGGTAATGACCAGCAAACGATCCTCCGGCTTTAAAATCAGACCGGAGTGGGGCAGAAGAGTGTGTCCTTGCCGAAAGACGGCGACAACTTCAAAATCTTCCTTGGCAGTCTGTGGAAAATTTTCCTCAACTGATCGCCCCACATAGGGACTTTTCTTCTTTAGACTACCCAAGGCAAGCTTTTTGCCGTCCGGCAGGTCAAGAGAAATCCCTGAGGCTAAAAGAACCCGTAGATCCATGTGACTGACGGTGGCAGGCACAGAAACGTGACGAGTTTGGAGCAGATGGATTGCTGCCTCGAGGTGTTCGGCATGGTGGGCCGGAGAATCCGCTCGACCGGGCACCTGTGCCTCATAAAGGCTTCCGTACTTCAGTTTACCGGACAATGACACTTGAATAAGGTAGCTTAGGATAACGGTCAAGGCCGCCGGTGGCAGCAAGTGATATCCTCCGGTCATTTCTGTTACCATTAACATGCTGGCCACCGGCACCCGCGCCGCACCGGCAAAGACGGCAGCCATTCCAACAACAACAAAGGCTGCCGCTGGTTGGTGAAAAAGTTGGGCTAGCAAACCACCCAACATGGCACCTACATACAGGCTCGGCGCAAAGACGCCACCCGAGCCACCGGAGGAGACGGTCAGGGAAAAGGCAAGCATTTTGGCAAAGACGAGGGCAAGGAGAACAATCAGGCTCAGTCGCCCGTCAATAGCCTCTT
>JAJDNT010000196.1 GCA_022340515.1 Deltaproteobacteria bacterium | reverse complement strand
CTCAAGATTGCCAAGACTGCCCTCGGCAAGGAGAAACTTCGCTGGGTGGTGGGGAAATTCAGCGAATTTACCACCAACGGCAACAAATACTGCGAGATATTCACAGAACATGAGATGTGGCGAACCCTTAACACCATAGTGATGGATGAGGTGGCCACCCACCAGATCCTGCGGGAACTTGGGCAAGAGGCTCTTTCAGTCAAGGACCTTGCCGCCCGACTGAAATTACCTCCGCCCCATGTGCTCAGATATGTCTTGGCTTTGCAGCGCAGGGAGTTGGTTAACCTTGTGGGGGTAGACGGTAGTTCTCCTCGCTACAAAGCAATAGATCGAGCAGCGCAGGCTGCCTAGATTAAAAGTTGACCATTTTGTGATTTCACCACAAAGAGCACGAAGAACACAAAGTATCTTTGTCTTTTTGACAGGTCGATTACAGTCACTTGAAGTAAATGACTAAAACTTCTTTTCTTTGTGACCTTTGTGGCCTTCGTGGTTATACTAACGCTCCTTTCATTACTTGGAGGATTAAACCGTGTCAAAAAAGCGCATTATCGTCTTCGGGGGTGACGCTGCCGGAGTAGCTGCTGCATTGCAGCAAGCCGAGGCCGGCATGCAGGTGACTCTGGTGGAACCTTTTCCCAGTCTGGGAGGCGAATGTCTACCCCAAACCAGGATCGTCGACGGGGACTCCCCCTTTCTGCAGCCGGACTTGGAAGCACTGAGAAATCACCCCAATATTGAGGTGATTACCAACGCAGAGGTGGTCAAAACCAAATCTGTCAATGGCAAATATTCTTTCCAAATCAGGCGTCGCACTTCTAGGGTGGACATGGACAAGTGCACCGACTGCAAAGAATGTATCCGGGTCTGTCCAATCCACATGCACGACGACTTCAATGAAGGCGTGGGCTTTCGGACCGCCATAGATTATTTCAACCCAGAGACAGCCAAAAAAGGTGAATACAATATCTTCAAAGAGGACATGCCCATCTGCCAGGCCACTTGTCCGGCAAACCTGAACATCCGCTCTTATGCTGCACTTATTGCCGACGGCAAGTACGCCGAATCTCTAGCAGTGATCAGACAACGACTTCCTTTTGCCCTTTCAATTGGCCGGGTTTGCCCTCATCCCTGTGAAGAGGCCTGCAACCGTGGATACGTTGACGAGCCTATCGCTATCTGTGGTTTGAAACGTTTTGTAGCCGACTACGAAATGCACAACAACATTGATCCCCCGGTTGAGGTTCCCGATCAATTTCACTCCGAGAAAGTCGCTATTATCGGAGCCGGTCCAGCTGGGCTCTCCTGCGCCTACTTTTTGGCCAAGGCAGGGTATAACTCTGTGGTCTTTGAAGCCATGCCTGAACCAGGAGGGATGTTTCGCTACGGGATCCCCGAATATCGCCTGCCCACTAAAACCCTCATGCGCGAGATCAACTGGATCCTGGCCCACGGCCCCGAGCTTCGCTGTAATACCAGAATAGGCAAGGACATCTCCTTTGAGGAACTGCAAAGAGACTACGCTGCTGTATTTATCGGTGTCGGTGCCTGGACGGGTATGACCCTGCGTATCCCCGGCGAGGACATGGAGGGCGTTATAGACGGCGTCCGCTTCCTTCGCGACGCAAACATGGGCAAAAAGATCGACATGCAGGGAAGAGTCATCATCATAGGTGGCGGTAATGTGGCCATGGATGCCGCCAGGGTGAGTTGGCGTGAGGGATTCGATGAAGTGCATGTAGTCTATCGCCGTACCCGCAAAGAGATGCCAGCAAGTCCCTGGGAAATAGATGCCGCCGAACACGAGGGCATAAAATTCCAGTTTCTGGTGGCTCCGGTGGAAGTCATTGGCAAAAACGGTCGGATGACCGGCTTGAAATGCCTGAAGATGGAACTGGGAGAACCTGACGCCAGCGGCAGGCGAAGACCGGTGCCCATCGAAGGTTCTGAATTTGTCATTGAGGCGGAAAATCTCATTGCTGCCATTGGTCAGAGGCCAGACATCAAGTTTATACCGGAGGACAGCGAAATCGAGATAACCCGCTGGAACACCTTTGCTGTGGACCAAGAAGCTTTCCAGACCAACGTCCCGGGTATCTTTTCCGCCGGGGATGTGGAGACTGGACCGGACATTGCCATTCGCGCTTGCGCCAATGGTCGCAAAGCAGCCCTCGGCATTGCTAAATATATTGAGGCCAAACGCCGCGCGGCCGCTTAATTAGTCAAATGGTCAATTAGTTAATTCGTTAAATTTTGAGCTTCATTTTGGCGATTACCAGGCCTAATCGACTAATTAACAAATTGACCAATCAACGAAATCGCAGGAAGGTACTAAGATGTACGACTACGAAAAAAAGGGACGTTACATCGTTGAATTCGAAGATATCCCTTCGGAACGTCAGCACCAGATAGAAATAGAGGTTGACGAGCGCAGGGGTAACTACAATGAGGTAGAGTTAGGATTCGACGAGGAAAGAGCCGTAAAAGAGGCCAAACGTTGCCTTAGTTGTAGGCGCTGTTTGGGTTGCGCCCTGTGCTGGGCCGAGTGTAAACCCGAGGCAATAATTTTTGAGATGGAGGATGAATTCTACGATATTGAGGCCGATGGAGTCATCATCTCCTCGGGGGTAGAGCGGCCCTACGAACGCATCGATTCCAGTTTTGGGCTGGGCAAGTGTTCTAATGTTATTACAGACTTGCAGCTTGCACGCATGTTGAGTGAGACCGGCCCCAGCAAGGGGTTGGTTATCCGTCCATACGATGGTGAGATCCCTGCCAGCATTGCCTTTGTCCAGAGTTACCAATCAGCTTCTGCGGAAATGCATGCTGCGGCACTCTGTCTGGGAATCAACGAGGCCATTCTAGCACGCCGCAAAATGCCCCAGGCAGAGATAGAAGTATTTGCCAGCAACTTGGAAGCCTTTCACCAGGAGCACGGACCCGCACTGAAAAAATTGGAAAAGATAGCAATCAATGATGCTAGCATTACTGGGGTGGAAGCCGAGGAGGATCAAGGTCTGAAGCTTACAATTGTGAGCAATGGCAGCGAAACCTCTAAAGTCTTTGACCTAGTTGTCCTCCTTACCCAAGCGCAATTGTCCAACGAAGTAAAGAAAATGAGCAAAGGGTTAGATCTTAGCTTGAACTATGCCAACTTTCTGGCAGACGGTGAGGGCTCAGTCTTACTTACCACCGATAAAGAAACCATTCAGCTTGCTTCAAAGGTCTAACTGAGCATGGGGCATGGGGCATAGAGCAAATTCAAAATCCTTTACTCTATGCCCCATGCTCTATGCTCTTTGCCCACTGCATTCTGACTTCTGACTTCTCACTCCTCTTTCGCTCCTCCGTCAATTCTTTTCAACTATGACCCGGTCTTCTTCATCGGCCTCCTTCATATAAACATTCACTACCTCCTCTAAGGCAGTGGAAACGGTGGTTCCCACATAATTGGCACAAATGGGAAATTCGCGATGGCCCCTGTCAACCAGAACAGCCAACTCGATCCGTTTCGGGCGACCGAAGTCAATTAGGGCATCCATAGCAGCTCTCACGGTGCGGCCGGTAAAAAGCACATCATCCACCAACACCACAACCCGATCATCAATAGCAACCGGCAACTCTGTGGAGCGGACGATCGGATTGGTACTCAACCTTGTCCAGTCATCCCGGTAGAGACCTATATCCAATATCCCCACGGGAACCTCTAGACCTGACTTTTCCCTGATCTTCTCATAAAGTCGGTTGGCTATGTGGACGCCACCGGTGCGGATACCCACCAAGACCAGATTATTTTTATCAGCCACCTCTTCGTAAATGGAGGAAGCCATTTTGTCCAAGATCTTATCTATCTCATCGGCTGTAAGCAACAGCCGACTAGTTTTTTCAGCCATAACTTTACTAACCTTTTTCCCGCCGGAGGGTTACTCCTTTACCAAAAAGACAAACTGCCAGTTCCCTGGCAGTCACAGCATAAAATGAGGTATGTTTTATACCCCAAGCCTTTCTAGTTGTCAATGATACAGTGGCAAAGGGCAGAGCGCATAGCGTTAAAGGCTCTGGACGCAGGGCTCAAGGATCAAGGCTTTTCAGGAGGAATGCTGGAAGGATGGAATAATGGGTCAATAGCGAGCCACAATTAAAAAAGTTCGTCTCGAAGATTATTGGTTGACCAGCATTCCATTATTCCAGGCCCTGGCTTTGCCTCCGACCTCAAGCAAAGCGCTCCTCCAACCAAACAACCCTATGCCCTATGCTCCATGCCCCATGCGACAAATTAAGTGAACCTTGATTGCCCCGGACGACTGACAACGGACGGTGCGGCCCTCTCGCTATTCCTAATCACTCCGAGTTTTCT
>JAJDNT010000192.1 GCA_022340515.1 Deltaproteobacteria bacterium | reverse complement strand
GGGTCGGGCCAAGCTAATAAGTTGATTTTTATTGTAAAAATGTATAAATATGGGCTCATATTGAGCCAATAATGGCAATTTTAGGGGCAAAAAGAGCAATAATGGAAAGGCGCACAGATGGCTAGAGCGAAAAGACACTTTATTAAGGGTCACATTTGGCACATCACTCACAGATGTCACAAGGGAGAGTTCTTACTTAAATTTGCCAGAGATCGACGTCGATGGCTCCAGTGGCTTTTGGAAGCCAAGAACCGTTATGGTCTGGTGATTCTGAATTACGCGGTCACCTCTAATCACATTCACCTTCTTGTGGTTGATCATGGTGAGCGAGATATGATCCCTCGCTCTCTGCAGTTGGTCGCTGGCCGCACCGCTCAGGAATACAAGTAGAGGAAGAAACGGAAAGGAGCATTTTGGGACGATCGCTATCATGCTACTGCTATAGAAGCAGGAGATCATCTCCTTCGCTGTATCATCTATATTGACTTGAACATGGTGCGGGCTGGGGTTGTGAGTCAGCCATCAGAGTGGCCTTTTGGTGGATACAATGAGATCCAATCTCCTCGAAGAAAATGTGCTCTCATTGCTTACAGAAGACTTTCGGAATTAGCGGGATTTGCATCCTACGATGAGTTCAGAGAGGTTCACAGGCTGTGGGTGAGTGACACATTGAGAGATGGAGTCAACCTTCGTGACAGTAAGTGGACCCAGAGTATTGCAGTGGGGAGTCGAGGATTTGTAGCGAAGACAAAGCAAGAGCTCGGCATCAGGGCAAGAGGGCGAAGTGTGGCTAGAGCCGGCTCAGCATATCAGCTTCGTGAACCCGAGATATCCTATATGGCCAATTTTAGCCCCAAAAATGACGATATTGGGGTTGAAAACGGCTATTTATGGAACTCTATTTTTGATATTTTAATATCTTAACTTGGCCCGACCCTATTACGCTATTACGACATTACGATATAAAAGCCTGGATTGTATTGACAATGAGCGCTATATTCTGGGGATGTGAAAAACCACCAAAGTTTGAACAAGCACATCAAGGAGACAAGGGCCAGCCACCGGTGATACTCGACTATTACGCGGTCCAATCTCTTCGCCCTGGTAAAACCTGGAACACCTACCTGCGAGCCAAGGATGAAGATGGTGATATGAAATACATCGCTGCCACGTTACACGGTGCAGGCACTGGCTATGGTACCTCTGAAACACATCTGGAGGGAGAAGACCGTGCTGAGTTTGCCGGCCACCTCCTTCTTGAGACTCCTCTGGATCTAAACTTCGTTACGAGCATGGAAAGTTTGACTATGGAGATCTTCATACGTGATTGGGCGGGAAACAAGAGTAAAGCCATCAATTTGCCTTTGACCTTTGCCGAGCACGAGACATCTGAATCCATCCCCGGGAAGTTGCAGGATGCCGCTAAACACCGACTGGGTGCCATAGACATTGATATTCCAAGCTCCCAGGAACGTGGAGATAGGAAGTGATTAGTAGGCAGGAGCACATAAGGTGAATCGAGAGCCCCCCATTTTTTTTGATAAGTCTCACCTTGGTGGTGGGAATGGAGCTGGGTAAAGTCACGAGAAAGCTTCTGCTTATGAATAAGGCTGGCTTCATCCTCTATGACGTTTCCATAGTTTTTCGGTACCCTTTTAGAATAAATGAGCTTCCACACATCCAGGGAGGTGAAAAATGATCAAACAATTACATCTCGCATGTCTGGTGTTGATTTGTCTCGCCTCGAGTTATCTCGCAGGCTGTTCCACTGCTCCACGCCATGGGCCCTCCTTGGAGTTCAAGGCAGCCGCCTCGCCCACTGTCAAAGGTGAATTCCCCAACTGGCAATTGCCACCCCACGATTTGGAGACCACCATATACGAGAGAGCGCTGGCAGGGAAGCTACACACGGAGGAAGCGAAGAGGACGGCACACGGTACCTCCGGCGCTTTGTTCATCGTCACTAATGACGAGGTGAGTGGCAAGGACATAAAGTGGAAGTTCAAGAAGAACGTACCGGGCTGGGTCGACTTCATGAATACCTCTCCCCGCAAAGAGCTTGCTGCTTACGAGATTCAGAAGTTTTTCCTGGACCCCGAAGACTACGTGGTGCCTACCGCCCTCCCGATCTGTGTGCCCCGTGAGCGCTACCTCCAGGCCGTTGGCTATGCTGCTGCCACCCTAGAGGGAACGAATTGCATTCTGGGCCTTGCCTCCATTTGGATGGTGGATGTCACCATTCCCGACACATTGTATGATGAGTCGCGCTTTCCAAAGGATCCCTCTTATGCCTACTATATGTCCAACTTCAATATTCTCACCTACCTCATAGATCACCGCGATCCCCGGGAGGGACAATTCCTGGTTTCCAAGGACGACAAGCGGCGCCAGGTATTCTCCATTGACAACGGCATTTCCTTCGGTTTTTGGCCGTACAACATCTTCCTCCGCCAGTGGGCTGACATTCAGCTGCCGGCCTTGCGCCAGGCTTCCATCGACCGGTTGCGCAAGATACAGCGGCATGATCTGGACTTTCTGGGAGTCATAACCCAGTTTAAATTAGACGAGAACCTCGTTTTAAGACCTGCTCCGGTGGGAGAAAACCTCGACCCCACAAAGGGTGCGAAGTACATAGATGGCACGCTGCAATATGGTCTCTCAAAATCGGAGATCGATGATCTTTGGGAGCGAATCCAGACCTTGATTGCCGAGGTGGATTCCGGCAACATCCAGGTATTCTAGGCCTGGTATTTCATGAATTGCTGTCGCGAGACCACGAAAATGGGCGTGCCACCGGGCAACCGCAGGGTGTTGGTCTCGAGGCGTACCTGAACGGTACGTCGCAGGGAACGACACCTGAGGACGACAGGAAGGACGGCCACATTATTCGCGCTCGCTGCGCTCGGCTCAGCCCCGCAAGCGGGTTCCCAGTTTCATGGTCGCAGCAGGTGATTCAAGAAATATCCGGGCTGGGCGAGGAGATCGGAAAGTGAAACGGGAGAGCCGTCTCAAGGCCGTATTCGACATCAGGAAGTCGGAACTGCCCCTCGCACTTTTGATGTTCAGCTATTTCTTCCTGGTCATAACCAGTTTCTGGATTCTTAAGCCCATCAAAAAGTCGCTTTTCATCGAGTTCTACGATAAAAGCGGCTTCGATCTTTTTGCCTGGCACATGTCCGGCCCTCAGGCGGAGTTGCTCGCCAAAGTCATGAACATGGTGGTGGCCTTTGCTGCCGTGGTTGTTTTTACCTGGCTGGCCCGTCGTTTTCGGCGGCAGCAGCTTACCTTCATCTTCACCACCTTTTTCCTGGCCAGCTACGTTGCCTACACCTTTGTAATAAAAAAACCCCAGAGTATTACGGTCTGGACCTTCTACCTCTTCGGAGACCTTTTCTCCACCATGATGGTGGCCACCTTTTTCGCCTTTCTCAACGACAGCGTCACCCCAGATGCTGCCAAACGGCTTTATGGTTTGATCGGGTTGGGAGGAGTAGTGGGCGGGGTGTTCGGTACCTCAACCGTCAGGGTACTGATCGCGAGAATCAATACGGTGGGCTGGCTTTGGATCGCCTTTGGTCTGGGCCTGGTGATCCTCGCCGTGGCTTTTGTCGCTGGACGTATGGTGGATCGAAACCCGCCTCCTGAGCCCAAGCCCGCCCCAGCTGAGATGGAGGAGAAAGGTAAGGGCAATCCTGCCATAGAGGGGGCACGGTTGGTATTCAGCTCACCATACCTATTGTCCATTGTGGCGATTGTGGGTCTCTATGAAATAGTCTCCACCGTTATGGATTTTCAATTTACCAGCACCATCGCTCACTACCTGGACGGCCCTGCCATCGGAGAGCAATTCTCCACAGTCTTTGCCATTACCAACGTCCTCTCTATGTTGGTGCAGCTCTTCCTTACCAGCTTTGTCATGTCCCGACTCGGCGTGGGGGTGGCGCTCTTGTTTCTGCCTGTTGCTGTGCTCGCCGGATCAATGGGTTTTACGGTCCTTCCCATCCTTTGGGTGGGCAGTTCCCTGAACACGGTGGACAATGCCTTCAGCTACTCCATCAATCAGTCGGCCAAGGAGTCCCTGTACGTCCCAACCACAAAGGACGAAAAGTACAAAGCCAAGGCTTTCATCGACATGTTCGTGCAGCGCTTTGCCAAAGCGGTGGCAGTGGGAGTGAGCCTAGGGATCACAACTGTTTTTACAGACTTTTCCAGCATCCGCTGGCTCTCGGGTTTCACCATTCCCATTATCATCGTCTGGATCTTCGCGGCGCGCTATGCAGGACGCAAGTTCAGGGAGATGACGGAATGAAGATTTCGAATTGCGAATTTCGAATTGCGGATTTGAAGAGGCATAGAGCATAGGGCATAGAGTAAGGAGTCAGAATTCAGCTTTCATGTGTCAGGGAATTAAATTGAAAAAGCTTAAAACTTAACCGTTATCAAAAATAGAAAAAGGAGGGAGTTTAATTCGAAGTCTAAAATCTAAAATCTACAATCGGCAATCTGATCTCATTTCTGCCTCAGCCGTTATTATTTTCGCATGCCTTCTCATCCTTCTCGGCTGTGCTGCTGCACCACAGCATCCCAGTCGTATTGAGGTTACCGGATCCCGGAATCTTCGAGTTCTTGGCGGCTACCGCACCATGGACGGGAGAGAAATAAAGAAGGGGGTACTTTACCGCTCCGACCATCTGGGTCAGATTACCAAAGCGGACCTTGAAAAGCTCGCAGCCCTGGGTGTGAAGACAGTTTATGATCTTCGGAGTGAAAAGGAAACTGAGAGTTTTCCCCAGCGGTTGCCGAAAATCGTTCCGGTGAAAGTGGTCAGTCTACCTATCTTCTACCAAGGGTTGGATCCGTGGGTGACGGCCCGCCGGATAGTAATAAGTGGCGACGTAGAGGAGGGTGAATTCCATGATCTGATGCTTGAAGCCTACCGGGCCTATGTACTGGACTTTCGCACCCAGTGGTCAGCGCTTCTAAAGGGACTGGCAGAGCCCGAGACCCCGCCCGCCCTCATTCACTGTACCTATGGTAAAGACCGCACGGGAGTTGCAGTGGCCATAATCTTTAGTTCTCTGGGTGTACCTCGGGAAAAGGTTATGGAGGACTACCTGTTAAGCAATAAATTCTGGGAGAGTAAAACCGATATGTACTCGTGTCTCGCCAACTGCGCCTCTTGCTTTAGAACCCCACGGAGCGAGGTCCGGGCCCTGATGGAGGTGAGGCCGGAATACCTGCAAGCCTCCTTTGCTGCAATAGATGAGCACTATGGCTCCTTTGACAATTACCTTGACCAGGGGCTCGGCATCGACGAGCGAACTCTCGAGAACCTCAGGACGGCGTTACTGCAGTAAAGAATTCGGAGCTAACCGCCTTCGTCGCGCCGAGGCGTGACTATGGCTAGTTAAGTAGGGGCTCACTGAAGCAAAGGTCAGAGCAATGGTTGTTTCAAAATCTCCCCCTTTCGTAAAGGGGGATAAAGGGGGATTTCCTTTGTCGGCTAGTGACTCTTCGAGCCCAAGCAGATATTACTCATTTACGAGTAAAGCTAACTTTGTTGTACTTCAACTTATACTATGTTTCCTCTTAACTGTTTCGTTTCACCCTTTAGCCGGTTGCTCAACAATTCATTCCGACCAAAGGGCCTATTCTTCGAGATCAAGTCATCCCGAACAAAAAAACAACCAACAAGAGAGTCTCACCATTTCGCCTGACTCTGGTGAATTCTTGCAGCACCCAAAGCTTTTGGAACGCATCCTCGAGGGGCCCCATAACTACTTCCGCCTCATAAACATAAGATTTGCAGAAGCGGTCTGTCTGCGCTTCCAAAAACAGCTTGGAGCCATTCCCAATGTGAACCTCCACGGCGACGCCCACCTGGAAAACTACGCCGTCACTGACCGGGGACGAGGTCTATCCGATTTTGACGATGCCACCATAGGGCCCATGGTTCTTGATTTGGTGAGGTTTGGAGTTTCAGTACATCTGGCCTGCCGAGCCAATGGCTGGGAGGACCAGGCTGAGTTCATAGTCAAAAGTTTCCTCTCTAGCTACGGTGCCGCCCTGGAGAATCCAGACCTCAGCATCCCTCCTCCAGAGCTGGTGCGTCGAATTCGCACCCGCTTTACCACTGATACAAACCGTTTATTGAAAACAGATGAAGAGCTCATGGAGCCGCTGGGGGAACCGCTGGAGAATTTTAAACTGCAATTCAGGCAATACGTCGACCAAATGAAGGTACAGCATCCGGAATTGCAGCCTCATTTTTTTGATATTAAGAGGGCCGGCCGTTTGAAAATTGGTATTGGCAGTGCTCTGGACGAAAAATATCTGGTTGAAGTGGAAGGAGCCACAAAGGCCCATGAAGACGACCTGCTCTTGGAGATAAAGGAGGTCAAGGACCTTCTTGGGATTTCCTGCATTCTCTTACGCAAGGCAACCTACATGCGCCCCATTGTCATTCAGGCACTCCTGGCTTACAAACCCTACAGCTACACAGGTTTCATCATTGTTCCCCGGGCTGAAGGATCTTGGAAAGAGAAGGAGTTCTGGGTTCACGAGTGGTCTGACAACTACCATGAACTCTCCATCCGCACCTCCTTCCAGTCACCCTCAGATCTTCGCGATATTGCTGTTGACGTGGGCGTTCAACTCGGTCTTGGCCATCCCAGGAATATCTCGGATACGGACAGCAGTGGGTTTCGGGGCACACTGGCAAGCACTTTGGAAAGGTTACGGGAAGAGATCGAACAGGCCATTTCCGATCTCACCCGGCAAACTATAGCGGCGTGGGAACAGTTACGGCGCGAGGCAGCTTCAGGAAAGATCGGGACAGGCCGTAACTAGAAAATAAGGGGTGTGATCGATAATTTCGACAAAGCATAGAACATTAGGGGTTATTTTAAGTTGAAGGTGATTGGCACAAGAGCCCAGCTCATCACCGCCTTGCCTCCTCGCCTCGCAGGGGTGAAACGCCAGGTTTTCACCGCCTCAAGTGCGGCCTTGTCAAGAATGCCATAACCTGAGCTCTCTTCGATTCCCACTTCATCCACTCCACCGCTATCTAGAACCCGAACTTTGAGAAGAACAGTCCCCTCATACCCACGGCGTACAGCGACACGGGGATATTGGGGCTCCCGGCGGTAGCCATAGCGCGGCGATTGTGCCTCTACAAAAGATCGAGACGAACCTAAGGACTCGCCTGCACCTAGACTGTCCTGCTTTGTTGCTGATGCCTTTTCGGGTGCTGCAGAAAAAGACATGGTTGCAGTCGCAGAGGTGTCCGGATAGCTCGAAGACACCTTGGGGCTCAATTGTGAGGGTGGGACCGCAGCCTGAGGGGCCGGCTGAATTGCAATATCCTTTTCGGCTGCTTTTTTTACCGATACTACCTGTTTTTTTAGGTTGTCTTTTTTTTCGGGGGAGGATGCTTTCGCCTTCGGTTGTGTAGGGGGTTTCACTTCCCGCCGAACTTCAGGGATGATTTTTTTTGCAGTCTTTTCCTTAGATATTTCTGGGCCCTTGCTTCGCGGAAGGACCTCGGCGGCTGGCCGCCGAGCTACCAGGTCGACAGCTATTCTGCTTTCTTGCCTGCCGGTTAGGTTCGAACCCTGGGAGCCTGAAAACTGCAGGGGAACGAAAGCCGCATGTATGAGTAGAGCCAGAAATCCGGCTAGAATTAAATCTTTTCTGGTATCTCTTTCCATTTCGTCTCAAAAGCTACCCGTGATATGCCTGCTTGACGAACTACATCCAGTACCTCGATAACTTTCTCGTACCTCACGGCACGGTCACCTCCAATGAACAGTTTGAGGTCCGGTTGTTCGACTCTTCTTTGCCGCAAAGCATCGGGTAAGCTACTCAAGGCTACACGCTCTTTGTCCACATATATGCTGCCGTCTTCCTCTATGGAGAGACTGAGATAGTCAGACTTATCTACCCTTGAAGTGGTTGCCTCTGGAAGATCGATGGGAATGCCCCGATGTACCACCATGGAAAGCATGGAGTAGATAAAAAAGACCAGAAGTAAGAATACGATGTCGATGAGGGGCAACATCTCGATACGCCCTCGCTTCACAAAGGTACGTTGAAGTTTCATATGAACTCCCTATGCTTTGATCATGATTTTCAACCAGGCAACGAAGATTGTTATTATAAGTAAGGCTGTTGCCCCATTTTGGAGTCAAAGTTATCCTCTCATTCCAATCCTTGGTCTGTTTCCGGTTTAGCAGCACTATTTTGTTTGTTCCAAAGGATCTCCAAGCTGGTTCCGTACTTCTCCAGTAACTTGACTGCCCTTTCAACTCTAGACTGAAAGTAGTTGTAGGGAATGAGGGTAAAGATGGCGATGGCCAGGCCAGCGGCCGTAGTCACCAGGGCCTGGGCAATACCTGCCGAGACTGCCTGTGGATGGTCAATTCCAGTGCTTCCTAAGAGATCGAAAGAATGGATGATACCCAAAACGGTTCCGAGAATGCCTAGCAGGGGGGAGAGGGTGATAATGGTATCTAAAACTACCAAGTACTTTTGCATGCTCCTGATTTCCTCCTCCGCTGCCATCTCTAGTGCATCCTTTAAAGAGAACTGACGATGAAGGATGCCCGAAAAGAGCATGCGGGCGACATAGTCAGAGGCGCCAGCCTTAAGCTCCGAAATCTCTTCATAACGGCCTTTTTCGGCCAAGTGCAGCATCCGGTTTACTATTTCTTGATTACGGCCCTTATTTTGTCGAAGCCAAAATAAGGTCCGCTCTATAATGAAGGTCAAGGAAATGAGAGAACACATTAGCAGCGGGTACATAACGAATCCGCCTTTTTGCATTAAGATGAACATGCTTACTCCTTGATTTAGCTGTCCACAGGGGACGGCAGTGGTGTAACCCGCGGCGTGCCTGAAACTGGGCTTCTATCCACCACTAGTCGGCAGCCGTAGACCGGTTCGAGATGTTCGGGGAGAATTACCCTCTCGGCTGGTCCTTGAACTACTATTTCGCCTCTATCTATCAAGATCAGTTGATCGCAGAATTGAGCTGCAAGGTTTATATCGTGAGAGATGACTAGGGCCCCCAGCCCACCACTGCGCACCAAATCTCGGGTGAGAATAAAGAGATCCAGTTGATGGCGCAGATCTAGAAAGGCTGTGGGCTCGTCCATCAACAGGCAAACAGGCTTCTGACTCAAGGCCCTTGCCACCAAAGCCCGCTGACGCTCACCGCCGCTGAGTTCACTCATCAGGCGGTTCTCTAAATGAAGTACTTCAAGGAGACCCATGGTTTCTTTTGCGATAGCAAGATCATGCTCCCCCTCAAATTCCAGAGCCCTTAGATGAGGATACCGACCCATAAGTACAACCTCTAGAACCGAGAAGGGGAAATCGAAGGGAGTCTCCTGTGAAACCATGGCCATCTTCTGGGCCAAGCGGTTCCGATTCCAGCTGGAGATCGTCCGATCTTCGAAAAGGACTTCACCCTGCTGAGGAGTCAGAACGCCACTGATGACCTTGAGAAAGGTCGTTTTTCCCGAGCCATTAGGACCGATGAGTCCGAACAATTCGCCCCTATTGAGAGTGAAATTGACATCTTTGAGTACCCAGTCGCGCTGGTACCGAAATGAGACATTTCTAGCTTTCAGCAAAATCATTTTATCCCCTATGCCTCCGGAGGAGATAGATGAAAAATGGCCCGCCGCAGATGGCAGTGATTACACCCACAGGAAGCTCACCCTGGGAAGTGACCGCCCTGGCGAGCATGTCGCAGAAGATTAAGAAGCTGGCTCCAAAGAGCAATGAGGCCGGGAGCAACAAGCGGTGGTCAGAGCCCAACACCAGCCGAAGGACGTGAGGAATGATAAGACCCACGAAACCAATTATGCCGCTGACACAGACTGCAGCGCTCACCATGACCGAAGTCAGGATTAGCAGGCTTTTCTTCACATATTCCACCTGGACGCCAAGATATAAGGCAGTTTCTTCTCCAATGGCCATTAGGTTCAAGGAGCGTGCGGCAGCAAGGATCAGGACAAACCCAACTAATAAGAATGGCCCCAGAAAGAGGATTTCTTTGAAAGTCGATAGACCAAAATCGCCCATGAGCCAGTGAAAGACATTATGAATCCTGTGATCTTTGGTCACCGAGATGAGGAACATAATTGCGGCAGAGAAAAAGGCGTTTACGATCACGCCGGAAAGAAGGAGGGTATTGGTATGTATCCTGAACCTCCCTCTGGCCATGGCCATTATTAAACCGATGGTGAATAGGCCACCAACAAATGCAACAGCCGAGACACCGGGAAACAAAGCCCAACCGAAAAGGATGCCGATGATAGCACCGAATCCCGCCCCACCGGAAACTCCAAGAATGAAAGGTTCAGCCAAAGGATTACGCAGCAAGGCCTGAAACACAACGCCTCCCACTGCTAAGATGGCGCCTACCAGACCTCCCAGTAAGACCCGGGGCATTCTGATCCTAAAGAGAATAGTCCTGCCCATCTCAACCAGTCTACTCTTGCCCAGCATTTCGGCCAAGACTGCCCTCAGATCAAGCTCGGCAGGTCCAACCGTAAACGACAATAAGCAGACTACGATTAGAATTACCAGGAGTAAGAAAGACGTTGCCAAAATACGATGTGGGGTTGCACGCATAACTTAGAGAACCGTAAGCCTGGTTAAAACCTCTCCGGATGGATCTTTCTGGCAAGAGCCTCCAGACCTTCGATGAGCCGCGGCGAAGGACGATAGCAAATGTCGGCATCAATTGTGTGAATTTCATTTTTCTTCACAGCCGGGATGTCAGGCCATTGTTGCCAGAAATGTTTCACCTTCGGCAAAATCATATTGTCAGCCATACCGGCAGTGAAAATGATCTCCGGTCGAGCCATCAGGATTTGCTCGACGTTAAGGTGAGGATAACCTGACCAACTGCCTGCGACATTATATCCTCCCGCCCTTCGAATCAGGGCATCGATAAAAGTGCCTCTGCCCGCGGAAACAATGGGTTCAAAGCCGATTTGAAAAAAGACTTTGGGTCGCGGAGCTTGGCTCACTTTCTGGTCAACCTCTCGGATTCTCAGGGTCAATCTTTTCGCTAGGATGGCACTTCTATCACCCGCTCCGATGACTCTGCCAATGTTCTTGATGGTTACAACGACTTCCTCTAAAGTCTTAGGATTGACAATAAAGGTCGGTATTTTCAGTTCTGTGAGTCGTTCAACCACTGCTACGGGATTGCCATCTTTTATACCAATAACCAAATCTGGCCTAAGAGCCAAGATTTTCTCAATGCTGGGCTGAACATAGGAACCAACCTTTCTAAGGCTGGACGCCTGAGGCGGATAGTTGCTGAACTGTGAGACTCCGACGAGACGCTCGCCGGCTCCGACTGCAAATATGATCTCGGTGATGCTTGGTGCAAGTGAGACTATTCGATTGACCTGCTCAGGAAGCAGCACAGTTCGGCCCACCTCATCCGTGACCACTGTGGCCCTTGCAACCTGAGCCCCAAAGAAGAAAGCCAGCAGAATCAACACCAGAGTTTTTGTTGTCGAGTCTATTCTGAGTTTCGCCGCCAAGGCCCCCTCATTCCATCTGATCAAAAGGTTATGTCACTTTTACAGGTGACCAAAGAGTAAGAAACCGGGTACCATAAAAAAATCCTTAAGCTGGCCCAGCTTAAGGATTGCACCCTGTTTACTTGGTCCTTAAGGGTTGTCGAATATGCCCATGCCCTCGTAGACTCCTCGACCAACACTCAGGCAGGTCTTCTGGCTTTCCCGCCCTCTTGGCGACCTTCCCATCCCACCGGTTGGGGACAGTGGTTCTCAGAGGCCAAAAGGGTTCCCTCTATTCTCAACTGACCGACCTAAGGGTAAACCTGCTTGGTCTGTCAGCCAAGATTTTCGGGCGAGATTACAGCGGCGGGACCGCTCCCGACTTTCACGGGATTCCCTATAAAACCCTCACGGGTACCTGAGCTATAAGAGTGTTAACTACTAAAAGACCAAAAGATAATCAAGGGAAAAGTGTAAGTTCTCTTTATTACTATGTGCTAATCGACCTCGAGACCAGCACCTCTCTTGCAAAATGGATTGCAGGCAGAGAACTGACACTGAGGTGAACAGGAATAGCTGGAAAATATGTATTGACTTCTCTTGGGTTTTTTATTAGTGAAACAGAGAACGTTCAGGCGCTCCTTGTGAGCTTAAAAGGGAACCTCGTGGGAGTCGAGGACGAGCCCGTCGCTGTAATCGGGAACGAAAGCCGCAGGAATGCCACTGTTCTCTTTTGGAGGATGGGAAGGCGCGGCCAGTAGGATGATCCGAGAGTCAGAAGACCTGCCTGAACGTAGGGCTTAAGACCTTCGCGGACTAGGGTTGCCCTCAGATCTTGCGGATAAAAAGGGAAATCCCCGGATCGGAATTTTCGGTCCGGGGTTTTTTTGTGCCTACAAGAGATTGAACTATACAAGTCTGAAAATAGCTTTTTCGCGAGGGAGGGTATTCTACCATGACAAGAGATAGATATTTGCGGCTGATAGGGATGGTTTTGATCATAGTCTCGATGTTTATGTCGGCCACGCCCGTGCTTGCGGCAATCACTCCAGAAGACCCATATGAGGCTCTGGCTCTTGATGCTCCGGATCCTGCGGTTTTCGATTGGGTCAGCTCCATTGGTTACTATGACGGTCAGTTGATCTATCCGGGCAACGATCGGAAGATATACGCCTATGACATACAGACTGGCAATTCCACAGAGATTCTAGATCTAAGTGCTGATCCCAATTTCTTCTTCGGCCCTTCCGCATTCCTTGTCAGTTTTGACAACTACCTCTACTTCCTCGATAACGGCAACACGGACAAGATATATCGTATCGATCTATCAGGTGCCTGGCCCCCAGCCATTGAATCATTCAGCACAGGGGCCTCTGGCAGTATATTTTCTTTTACTCAAAACCCCTGGACAGATGCCATCTGGTTTGCCTCTGCGGACTTCGGCGCCGGCAATATGTATCTATACGAGGTGAATGCCGCCTTCAATAGCGCCACTCAAAGGGCTTCTTTTGTGAAGCCACGTGGAGCTAACGCAGGTAATGGT
>JAJDNT010000191.1 GCA_022340515.1 Deltaproteobacteria bacterium | reverse complement strand
ATCAAAGCCTGCAGCATTCTTTCAGCCGGCACACTTATTAAATACAATGCTACTTGATATTTAGCGTGCAATAGTAGAGAATGCGAGCCCCAGGACCCGGTTTTGAGCCACCCTCGGAGAGAGTTTCAATGGTTTTTTTATGCGGCAGGATGCCCGAGTAATAGAATAGCGGAGCATTTTAAAATAACAAACCCCAATACCGAATGACCGAAACAGGTTTGGTCCGCCATAGGCGGATTGGTCATTGTGATTTGTTTGTACTTTGGTATTTGTTATTTAGAATTTTCAGAAACTTCATTGCTCCAAGACCGCTCTCTATCTTTACTGGTAATGCCACAGAAAAATGGGAAAGATGAGCTGTCCGGGCTAGGTTGGCCATAAGATTGACAAATACAGGCTTAATGATTAAAGGGACTTTGAATAAATTGCTTCCTAGGTTTGCCTATGGGAGAGATGTAGGAATACTTCATAATTCTGGAATCATACAAACGATTGAACAGAGATATCAGCCCCCTGAGCTGGGATAAAAAGTAACTGGAAAGATATTGTTCCATGGCTAAGAGAGACTACTATGAGGTTTTAGGCGTCGATGCCAGAGCCTCTCAAGATGAGATAAAAAAGGCTTATCGCCAGCTCGCCCTCAAGTTTCACCCGGATCGTAATCCTGGCGATAAGGAGGCTGAAGAGAAATTTAAAGAGGCGGCAGAGGCTTATGAAGTCCTGCGGGACTCCCAAAAACGCGAGATCTACGACCAGTTCGGCCACGCGGGTCTGGAGGGTACAGGATTCACCGGGTTTGGTGGTTTCGAAGATATTTTTTCTGCCTTTGGTGACATATTTGAGGACTTTTTTGGTTTTGGAAACCGGAGAAGAGGCGCGAGAAATGCGGCCCAACCAGGAGCAGATCTCCTTTATGATTTACGTCTCGTCTTCACCGAAGCTGCTTTTGGCACCGAGAAAGAAATAGAGATACCCACCACTGCGAACTGCGAATCTTGCGAAGGCACAGGGCGGGAGCCAGGTACAGAGGAAGAGACCTGCCCCATGTGCCACGGCCAAGGCCAGATTTTACAGTCTCAGGGGTTCTTTCGAATTAGCACAAGTTGCCACCGGTGCGGAGGTCGGGGTCGAATTGTTACCAACCCTTGCCGAGCATGCAATGGTACTGGCCGCAAAAAAGTCACCAATAAAGTATTGGTTAAAGTTCCGGCTGGCGTGGACACTGGCGTGCGTCTCCGCATTCCCAACCAGGGCGAGAGCGGGTACCGAGGCGGCCCCCCTGGAGACCTCTATGTACGATTACATGTGGACCCACACGAGTTTTTTGAGCGGGAAGGCGATCACCTTTATTGCCGCATCCCTATCTCTATGGTACAGGCTGCCGTTGGAGATACTATCGAAATCCAAACTCTAGACTCCACTTCGAGTGTGAAAATTCCACCGGGCACGCAAAGTGGCGACGTCATCCGCTTAAGGGGAGAGGGAGTGCCCAGTCTCCGAGGCTCAGGTCGGGGAGATTTGCTTATTAATATCCAGGTGAAAACACCTGTCAATCTCAACAAACGGCAGAAAGAGATTTTGCAGGAATTTGCCGAGATTGAAAAAAGCAAGAAGTCATCGGACAAGCTTTTCAAATTCTGGGGACGAGGACATAAAAAGAAAAAGTCCAAGTCCCACAGTTAGACATTTTTGACATTGGCAAATTTCATCCAAGAGAAAACAGTTGATGGGGACTCGTGACTATGAGTGCTCACCAGCATAAGCAGTTTGATCAACTAGAGGCTACCGCTCTGTTCTGCCCCAGATGCCGCCAGGCAACACCTGTGAGGCAACGGTTACTTCTCTTTTTGCCTGACGGAGAATTACATGAGTACCTCTGCCAATACTGCGGTAGTTCAGTGGGCACCAAAAAGGTTACTCAGCAGTCAGATTTCCAACTCTTAGTGAGGTAAAGACTGCTGATTGTTGACAAACGGTGGTCCATGGACCGCCGTTTTTTTAAGCCTAGCGTGGAGCGCATGGCCCATAGCCTAAAAAGGATAAACGGTGAAAGGTCTTGGAGCCAGCGAATAACCACTTTACCGTTCACCCTTTACCGTCTACCACGTGCTTGGTGCCAACCGGAGGTTCGCTAAAGTGATCGAAGTTGAAAATCTCACCAAGTTTTATGGCCCGGTACCCGCACTCCGGCATGTAAGCTTTACCGTGGACCAGGGCGAGACTGTGGGATTCCTTGGTCCCAATGGAGCTGGCAAAACTACCACCCTGAGGATTCTCACCTGCTTCATGTCACCCACCTCGGGAGTAGCTCGAGTTGCAGGGTTGGACTGTCAACAGAACTCATTAGAAGTGCGTGCTAAGATTGGCTATCTTCCGGAAAACGTGCCTCTTTATTTGGATATGACAACCCGCCGTTTTCTTGAATTTGCCGCCACAGCAAAAGGGGTGGTTCGCTCCCATGTCCGAGAAGAAATTGACCGGGTTATGGAGATATGTGCGATTACCTCTGTAGCCAGTCGGATTATCGGACATTTGTCCAAAGGCTACCGGCAGCGCATCGGCATTGCCCAAGCGCTCCTGAATGATCCCCCCATCCTTATCTTAGATGAGCCCACCATAGGTTTGGACCCTACCCAGATAGTGGAAATTCGCGCCCTGATCAAAGAGTTGGGTACTGAACGCACCATAATTCTAAGCAGCCATATCCTTCCTGAGGTAAGTCAACTATGTCAACGTATCTTGATTATTAACAACGGGCAAATAATTGCCACTGACACCCCTGCAAATCTCACTACTCAACTCCAGAGAAATCTGCAGGTTTATCTAGAGGTTGACGGGCCCAGATCAGAGATTATGGCTAGAATTAGGGAACTCCCTGGGGTTCTGGCGGTTAAGCCCGCAAACGGCGACTCTACCTATTTAATAGAGAGCAAGCGCGGACAAGACTTGCGCCCCGAGTTGGCTCGTACCGTGGTGGAACATAGCTGGCAGCTTCGAGAGCTCAAACTGCAAGACCTGAGCCTAGAGGATATTTTTATGCAGTTAGTTACTGATGAAGAGCCTGGGGAGGAGCAAGAATGAAAGGATTTTGGGTTGTCTACCGCAAGGAACTTTATAGACTATTCGCCTCACCCATATTCTACGTGGTTGCCTTCATATTTTTGTCCCTGGTGGGCTATTTTTTCTACTCATCGGTAGCCTACTACTCTCTTCTAAGTTTTCAGGCAGGTACGAACCCCTTTCTTTCCCAGCAACTCAACCTCACGGACATGGTACTCGAGCCATTCTTCGCCAGCATTAGCATTATTCTCTTACTGATGGTGCCCCTAATAACCATGAGGCTCTTTGCCGAGGAAAAAAAGACCGGCACCGCAGAGTTGTTATTCACCTATCCCATCTCTGATCGAGGTGCGGTGCTGGGAAAATTCGGAGCTGGGGTCTCGTTACTGCTTCTTCTTTTGCTGGGAACCTCTCCTGCCATGCTACTGTTGGAAATTCTCACCGACCCCCCTTGGGCGACTATCGTGGGTGGCTACCTGGGTCTCTTGTTAATGAGCAGTGCTTTCGTCAGCCTGGGCCTTTTTGCTTCATCACTGACCGAGAATCAGATAATAGCTGCAGTCACCGCTTTTGGAGCCTTGTTACTTCTTTGGATCATTGGCTGGAGCGAATCTCTGGTAGGTCCCGTCCTGGGGAGCTTTCTTAAATATCTATCGTTGTTTACCCACTACGATAATTTTGCCAAAGGAATTTTGGATTCGCGAGACGTTTTGTTTTATTTTCTTTTTATCCTACTGTTTTTGTTTACTACGCTGAGAATTTTGGAATCTCGTCGGTGGAGGGGGTAGTTCGGAGATGATAAAAAAGCCTGGTAAGCTTGCCATATTTTCCAGTACCGCCCTGGGTTTTATTGCCTTCCTTGGCATTTTGGCCTTTGTGGCCCTTATCGGTCAACGCCATCCACTGCGGCTGGACCTTACTGAGAGCAAACGCTACAGCATCTCAGAGCAGTCACAAAAGGTTGTAAAAGCTCTCAATGACGAGATTAATATCAAAGCCTTTTACCAGGAGGCTGATCCCAAAAGGGACCAGACCCGTGACTTGTTGGAGACTTATAGATATTACTCTAAAAAAATAAATTATCAGCTTATTGATCCAGACCGGGAGCCTAGCCTGGCCAATCACTACAAGATTCGTACTTACGGAACCCTGGTTTTGGAGGGTTTCGGCAAAACCCAAACCATAACCACCGCCGATGAAGAGTCCATCACCAACGCCATCTTGAAACTGACGCAGGAAAAGCAAAGGGTCGTTTACTTTCTTACAGGTCACGGTGACAGGGACATCAGCAATCTCGACAAGAACGGTTACTCTATTGCCAAGGCTGCCATTGAGAAGGAAAACTTCCAGGTAAAGTCCCTCAACCTGTTGGTAGTCCCTAATATACCCCTTGACGCTGCTCTCGTGGTTGTCGCTGATCCCCAAAAACCTTTGATGGCCACTGAACTCGAGGCTTTGCGTCAATATCTCGCACAAGATGGCAGTCTGATGCTGCTACTTGAGCCATTTTCCGACGGTGGTCTGGTTGACTTTCTTAAGTCCTATGGAATCACTATTTCATCAGACATTGTGGTTGACACTATGAGTAGAGTCTTTGGTGCCAGCTATCTTATCCCGGTTATTACTGAGTATAGCTTCCACAAAATCACCGAGGGCTTTAACGTTGCCTGTTTCTTTCCCACCGCAAGATCTGTTGATTCGGCGAAAGAGATTCCTTCCTCCGTTGACGTTACCGAACTCGCCTCCACCTCGCCCTATAGTTGGGCTGAAACCGAGTTCAAGTTTGGCCAACCGCAGGCACCCAAATTCGACCAGACCAGAGACAAAAAGGGTCCAATCAATGTTGCGGCAATCGCCACTATCTCAAACAGGAGCTCAGAGGATGAGGAAAAGAGCAATGAGCAGAGTGATAGGAAGACCTCTGATGCTCCAGGCCCGGGAGGCCAGGCCCAAATCCTTGTATTTGGTGACAGCGATTTTGCCAGCAACAGTTACTTTAATCTCCAGGGGAATTCCGACTTTTTCCTAAATTCAATCAACTATCTAGCCCAGCAGGAAAATCTCATCACGGTGGAACGACCTAAGACCTCGGGAACTCCCTTAACCCTCAGTCGCTTTCAGAGCCAGCTTTTGTTTTGGGTGGGGCTGCTTTTGATGCCAGCTGTAGTGTTGGCCTCCGGTTTAATAGTATTCAGGCTGCGGAGAAAACACCGATGAAAACCAGAACTGCCCTTATTTATTTGGCCGTTCTTGTAGTGCTCGCCGGTTACTTCTACTACTTCGAGGTAGTGCGCCGCAATGCTCGCACCGAAGAAAAAGAAGCTGCCCTCCGTCTTTTTCAGGTGGAAAAAGGTAAAATCACCTCTCTCCAATTAGACAAAGGCGAAGGCAAACCCATAACGCTCAATAAACAAGACCAATGGCAAATAATTGAACCCATAGATTCACCCGCCGATGAGTTCGCCGTGGGAAATCTATTAACAATCCTGGAATCTCTCAAGATAGAACGGGAAGTGGCGGCTGAAGCTCAAGACCTTAAGGTTTATGGTCTTGACAACCCAAGGCTTCATCTATCCTTCTTAGCGGATGGCACGCGTCATCATTTACGTATTGGTAGCAAAGCAGTAGTGGCTAATCAGTATTACGGTTCCGGCGACCAACAAAATCGGGTGGTCCTTATCGCTGCCAACCAGGAGAAAGGATTGAATAAGAGCCTTTTTGACTTGCGTAGGAAAGAATTTTTTTCTCTGAAAAGTGATGAGATAGACCGAATCGAGATTGGCCGCGCTGAGGAAATACTTGCTTTGACCAGAGTAACAAAGGACCGTTGGCAGGCCCCTGCCTTTCCCGAGGTGAGCATCAAAAATTCTAAAGTGGACAGTCTTATCAGTCGCTTGATATGGCTGCGGGCTAAAAAGTTTCTCGACAACGAAAAAACCGATTTACCTCGACTGGGTCTTGATCCTGCCAGGATCAGAATCACCCTGGTAGCTAGAGACAAGACTAATACTCTACTACTGGGCAACAGTAAAAAGGCAGAGGGTATTTATGCCAGCGGTGGACAACTGCCAGGTGTTGCCCTGGTGGACGAGAAGTTGCTGGAACAGCTACCTGATAGTCTTAGCGACCTGGAGGACCGCACTCTGCTGGCTTTCGACTTGGACCAGGTAAAGGGTGTGGAGCTGAAGCTAAATGCTGATGGTGATCGCCTGGAGCGGCAGGGGGAGAAATGGAAGTGGGAGGCCGGCAACAGCAGGCAACTACCTGAAAACTGGCAGGTAAATGCTCTACTTTGGAAGATACAGGAATTGGAATACTTACCCGGTAGCCTGCCGCAAGAGGATGCAGCCACTGGAGAGACGCAGTTAAACTTGGTGCTTTATTCTGAAAAGGATGAGAAGCTCGGAACTTTTTTCCTCGCAGAACTTCCCTCTGAAAAAACAGAAAAGGGGCTCCTCTGGTTCTTTAAAGATAACGACAAAGCCCAGCCCTACTGGATGAGTGGCGAAACACTTCGGGAGCTGGTGGAGAAAACAAGAAAGCTTCTTAACCCGGAGTCCTAGATCCTAGGGGTGAGATGTGAGATTTCGGATGGCGGATTTGGGAATTCAGGGATCTGACATATTCGATGCGTGATGCTTGTTAACCATCTACCGCTTGCTTCTGACTCATGGATTTGAGGTAGAACTGACCGATGCTTTCTGAAAAAGGTTTGATCTTTTTCCCCTTACAGCAACTGGAGGGAACACCAAAAGACTTTGGTTTAGAATACGAAGATGTCTTTTTCCCAGCTGCCGACGGTATTCGCTTGCATGGCTGGTTCGTGCCCTCCTCTGATCCTGATGAGAAAACCACCCTCTTGTGGTTTCATGGCAATGCCGGAAATATCAGCCACAGATTGGAAAATCTCGCACTCCTCCACCGCTATCTGAACATCTCAATTTTCATCTTTGATTATCGGGAGTTTGGCCTGAGCGGTGGCCACATTTCCAAGGCTGGCACTTACTTGGATGCCAAAGGCGGTTGGAACTATCTGGTGGCAGAGCGCATGGTTGAGCCAACTGACATTCTGCTCTTCGGCCGTTCATTGGGTACAGCCCTGGCTGTGGATCTGGCTGTTGACAAACCCTGTCTCGGGGTGGTGCTCGAGGCTGCCTTTACCTCCTCCCAAGACATGTTAAAGCGCTATTTTTTGGGAGCGATTCCTCCTGAGCTCAGCCAGTCTTCTTATGACAGCATAGGCAAGATTCACCTGGTCCAAGCACCCCTGCTCTTCATTCATGGTGAATACGACGAAGCTATCCCGGTAGAGATGGCCCGGTGCCTATATCAGAACGCCCGGGCTCCAAAGAGTTTTTACCTAGTTTCAAGGTCGGGACACAACGACACTTACGTAGTGGGTGGCTCTGACTATTTTCGTCAGTGGCAGGATTTCTTGCAAAAGTGTCTAGAGAAAGACTAGATTGTGGATTTGGGATCTCGGATTGCGGATTGAAAAAATTAGAAACTGCAAGGTGAAATCTAGGAACTAAATCCCAAATCCGAAATCGTCAATGTAATACTCGTTTTGTGATATCTTCCACTTCATCAATTTCAAAGGGCTTACGCAGATAAGCAGTTATGCCCAAATCCTCTGCCTCGCTCTCGTAATGAGGTTGGCTCGTAGCTGTTACCATCACCACTGCTACTTCCACCTTGTCTTGCCTCAATTTTTTAAGAACTTCAATACCATTCATACCTGGCATTTTTATGTCAAGAAAGACGAGTCGGGGCTTGTGGGATTTTACGTACTCAATGGCTTCCAATCCGTTATCAAGTGTCACCAGCGAATAATCATCCCCAAGCATTGCATCAAATGACTCCAGAATCCCCAGGTCATCATCCACCACCACTATCTCCTTATCTAGATAGGCCATGTCAC
>JAJDNT010000182.1 GCA_022340515.1 Deltaproteobacteria bacterium | reverse complement strand
CCCGCTTGTCGTAACTCCTCTTGCCCCGAGCCAGAGCCAGCTCCACCTTGGCTCTTCCATCTTTAAAGTAGATTCTAAGGGGAACCAGAGTTAACCCCTTTTCTTGGGTCTTTCCCTGCAAACGTTTGATTTCCCGTTTGTGTACTAGGAGCTTACGGACTCGGTCTGGCTCGTGGTTGTCATAATAGGCATGGGTGTAAGGGCTGATGTGGGACTGCATAAGAAAGAGTTCGCCGTTCTTTATGCGAGCATAGCTGTCCTTGAGATTGGCACGCCCTTGCCGTAAAGATTTGACCTCAGTGCCAAGCAAGACCATTCCAGCCTCAATGACCTCGATAATTTCGTAGTCATGGCGAGCCTTTTTATTCTGACAGACTACCTTGATCTTCGGTGATTTCATTGACCAGTGCCACTGGCAGCGGGCAATTTACCCATCTCGTCTTCAAAAAGCTCGAAGTCTTCGCGGAAGCGTCTCCAGGCCAGGTCGCAAAGATAGTCGTTGATCTCCCCGGCAGTAGTGAATTGGAGGACTTCATTCAAACAAACCTTGGACTCTTCTAGACTGGCGTGGCGGATGATTTGCTTTACCCGGGGTACTGCCAGGGGATTCATACTGAGTGAATCCAGTTCAAAGCCAAGTATGATGGGTATGTAAAGGGGTTCGCCGGCCAACTCGCCACAGAGAGAAACTGAGATACCCGCCTGCCGGCCCGCATCGGCCGCCTGTTTGATCATCCTGAGGATAGCAGGGTGGAGAGGTTCGTAAAGGTGGGCCACATTTTCATTAGCCCGATCAATTGCCAAAGCATATTGGACCAAATCGTTCGTACCGATACTAAAAAAATCAACCTCACGGGCGAGGAGATCGGCAACAGCAACTGCCGAGGGTACCTCTATCATGATACCTACCTGCAAATTTTCATCGAACTCAATGGATTCCTGCCTAAGTGATTGCTTCACTTCCTCGAGAACGGCTCTGGCAGCGCGCAGCTCACCCACACCAGAAATCATGGGAAACATAACCTTGATGTTCTTGGTAATTCCGCTCACTCGCAAGATAGCTCGGAGTTGGGTACGGAAGGCTTCGTCTTCTTGAAGACAGAGACGAATGGAGCGGAGGCCCAAGGCCGGGTTGGTCTCGCCTAATCCTCGGCTTTTAGTGGCAAGCTTGTCAGCACCGAGGTCCAGGGTGCGGATGGTTAGCATTTCGGGGTAGATAATTTCAGCCACTTCCCGGTAGTCCCAAAAAAGGGTTTCCTCTGTGGGAGGCTGGTCAAGATTGAGGTAGAGATATTCGGTACGATAAAGGCCAACCCCTTCGGCACCGTTATCGATAACCGCGACCACCTCCTCCAAGAGTTCGATGTTGGCTTGTATTCTAATGATGTAACCGTCTTCGGTCTCGGCCGGGAGTTCAGCGCAGCGGACCACTTCCTTACGATAACGCTCGAACTGGTACTGCCGTTCGTAATAGTAGTTTAGTAACTCTTCATCAGGATCGATGATGACCTTGCCGGCGTGACCATCCACCACCATAAGTTCACCGGAACGGACTGCCTGGTAGACATTCTCGAGGCCGACTACGGTGGGGATGTCCAGAGAGCGGGTAATGATGGCGGTGTGAGAGGTTTTGCCGCCCATATCGGTGACGATGGCCAAGGTCTTCTCTACTTGGAGTTGGATTGTGTCCGCAGGCGAGAGGTCTTGGGCTACGACTATTACCCGCTCTCGGATGCCTGCGACGCTCTGCTTATTTTGACCTGTGAGGTTTTGAAGTACCCGCTCAGCAACGAAGTCCACATCGGAGAAGCGGCTGCGGATATAATCGTCATCGATTTTGGCGAAAATCTGCTGAGCGTTTTCCAGGGCCTGCCTCAAGGCCCATTCTGCGTTAATTTCCTGCTCGTCGATGATACGGATAGTCTCATCGTAGAGCATCCTGTCCCTGAGAATATGGATGTGAGTATCAATGATATGAGCGTGTTCTGGTAATTCTCCCGCGATTTTGGTTCTGAGTTCTTTGAGATCGGCTTCAGCCTTGTCTACAGCAGTATGGAAACGCTCTTTCTCTCGCTTGGTTTGGTCAGGGGAGGGCAGGTAATAGTAGACGAGGGATACTTTGTTGCGATCCACCCGGTAGGCCTTGCCAATTGCAATACCGGGAGCAACCCCGATGCCTTGCAAGACCACACGGGCATTGCCGGGGGGCATATCTTTATTCCTCACCAAATTTATTGTCGAAGAGAACGGCCAGTGCGGTCAGGGCCTCGGCGGCGTCCTTGCCTTCAGCGAGCAATTCGATCCGAGTTCCCCTGGGGCAGGACAAAGTCAAGATGTCTAACATGCTTTTGGCATCAGCTTCTCTACCGTTCTTGATGATACGTATGTTAGACTGGAACTGATTTGAAGTCTGCACAATCTTAGCGGCGGCCCTTGCGTGGAGGCCCAGTTTGTTGCGGATTGTCAATTCCTTTCGAATCACTTGAATCACCAACCGTTTTCACATATCTCCAAGAAAAAACTACAGCCATCCCTGAGCTAAACTAAAAAATCCAGCCGGATGGTTTTCCTCCAAACTAAATCGTGGGCATCCGGCCAGATCAGAGGATGCAAAACCTGTGCTAGGGAAAAGTGAGACTGATCTACTATTTAAGTCGAGGCATTGATTTCTTAGCACATGGATGTGGTCAAGTCAATAGATCGCGCTCAGCTGGCTTCGCCCTTAGTTGTCAGTAGTCCGTTGTCAGTTGTTAAAATGATTTTATTGCAACGGACAAGGGACAACAGACGACTGACCACGAGAGCTATCGACCAGATAGCTCTCGTTTAATCTTCAGCGCCTCTTGATAGACGAATCGCTTACTTATTCCAAATTCTTGGGCCACCTCTGCTGCGATTTCTTTTAGGGGACGGCGAGCCGAAGTGAGGCAAACTCTTAACTGTTCAAGGAAAGAGTCATCTGGCTGTGGCCTGCCACTTTGTGCCCCGGCGGCCAATAGAGTAATCTCGCCACGAGCCTCTCGCGGCCAACGGTCTATGGCCTCATCCAGACTTCCCCTGAAAATCTCCTCATGTATCTTGGTCAACTCCCGGGTTACGGCTACCCTACGATTTCCCAGTATTTTCCTCATGTCTTTCAGACTAGCTCCAAACCGCCTGGGTGACTCAAAGAGAACCAGAGTCTCTTCAGCATTGGCATATTTGGCGAAAAACTTACGTCGAGCAGCCGGGCGATTCGGGGGATAGCCCAGAAATATGAAGGGCTGAACCGCTAGGCCTGAAACAGTAAGGGCCGTTGTAACTGCAGAGGGGCCGGGAATTGGACTTACCTGAATATTTTCAGAGACGGCAAGACGGATCAGGTCCAGCCCCGGGTCGGATATGGCAGGGGTCCCAGCGTCTGTGACCAAAGCCAGCGACTTTCCGCCAAGAAGCTCGCGGATCAATCGACGCCCCTGGGTACGCATGTTGTGTTCATGGTAGCTGAGCAGGGGCCGGGAAATCCCATGAGCGTTCAAGAGTTTCAGGGTGTGACGGGTATCCTCTGCAGCTATAAGATCAACTTCCCCAAGCACCCGCAGGGCCCTGAGAGTTATATCCTCCAGGTTGCCGATGGGCGTAGCCACGATATAAAGAATGCCAGGATTGGTAGTCATGGACGAAGTTGTCTCAAGTTCCAAGTTTAAAGTTCAATGTTACTAATATAATTTTGCTCCCAAGATCAAAAGCAGGAAACTTGGAACCTGGAACCTTGACCTTGGAACTCCTAATATGTTGAATCAAAAGCATTTTCTATGACTTCGAGATGTGGTGAACCCTGCATCCGGCTGATGGTTACCACATCAAATCTAGCGCTTGCCTCGGTGAGGTTGTGTTGCTGGAGGTAATGCCAGGCAACTTGGCTGAGTTTTCGTTGTTTGGCAGGTGTTACAGCCAGCTTGGGCGAACCGAAAGTTTCTGTACTTCTGGACTTAACCTCTACAAAGACCAAGACTCCCCGGTGGTGGGCGATGATATCGATCTCACCGAGAGGACTACGATAATTTCGGCAGATAATGCGGTATCCTAATCGTTTCAGGTGGCGGACAGCAAGTTTTTCGCCCTCCAATCCCTGCTGTGAGTATGTTCTAGAACGACTTTCTCTTTGTTTGCCGTCTTGAACCATTATAGTTGCTCTGGAACCATCCGGCGCCCCGCTCGGGGCTATAAGGTTTTTCGATTGGCAGTATTAGAGGTTACACCGCGAAAAGTTTGTCGGTGAAGAGGGCAGGAGCCGAAGCGAGCCAAGGCGATGCGGTGCTCCTTGGTACCATAGCCCTTATTCTGAGCGAAGTTATAGTGGGGATAGCTCTGGTGATGAGCGACCATTATGGCGTCGCGGTACACCTTGGCCACAATAGATGCGGCTGCCACCGATATACTTAACTGATCTCCACGTTTAAGGGCTTGTTGCGCCAGTTGGATTTCCACTTCCCAGGGGCCGTCAATCAAAAGGAAGTCAGGAAGTGGTTCGATCTGCACAACTGCCTTGTGCATGGCCTTCAAGCTGGCTGCGAGAATGTTAGTACGGTCGATCTCCGCGGCGCTTACCTCTCCGACGCTGATATCTGTGGCAAGAGAGCAGATTTCTTCATAGCAGGCTTGGCGCTGGGCAGGGCTGAGTTGCTTTGAATCGCGGACGTTTGGGAGGTCTATTCCGTAAGGCAGCACCACCGCTGCCGCTACCACAGGACCAGCGAGGGGACCACGGCCTGCTTCGTCTACTCCAGCTATGCGATGGAAATTGCGCTGATGAGCCCTGCGCTCGAAGTACCAGGGATCCCGAGGATTCTCTGTAAAGAGTGGTGATTGCAACGGCCGCCTGGCCATGGTTCAGAGCCTTTAGCTCTCAGCTTGCAGTTTAAAGCAGAGTGGACTAAGCACCAGTCTATGGTGCTCTATGTCATCGGGTCACTTGGGCTTGCAGCCCGTCATCTGTTGTCATATGCCTACGGCGTCATTTGTTGCCAGTCTTCATAAGAAGCTAATCACAACCAATGACGGCGAAGCCGATTGACAGCTTTAGCCAAATGACAGGCAGGTGAAGGTTAAACCGAGAAAATATAGCACTTCAGCCATTTACCGATTACGGCTTACCTTCATCATCGAGGTCGCAACTCACGGATGCGGGCAGCTTTTCCTCTCAATTTGCGCAAATAATAAAGGCGGGAGCGTCGTACCCTGCCACGGCTAACTACCTCGATTCTGTCTATCATGGGAGAATGGAGAGGAAAGATTCGCTCCACCCCAATACCATAAGAGATCTTTCGGACGGTAAAGGTGGAGTTTATCTTGCCTTTGCGTTTTCTTATGACCACACCCTGGAAGATCTGAATGCGCTCTTTGTCTCCTTCCCTAATTCTCACATGAACCTTTATAGTATCCCCTGGCTTGAACTGGGGGATATCTGTCCGCATCTGTTCTCTATCAAGTAATTGCATAGTGTCCATTGAAGTCTCCTCACCTCCAACTGGTATCCAATATCCAGTATCTAACATCTAGTATCGAGCATCCAGCGCCCAGTCTTCTACTTACTGCTGCTAACCATCATTTATTCTTCCCATCAGCCTGTCTAAGATGATGGCCACTGCAGAGCGCACTGACAAATGATTGTAGTCAGATAATCCTCTGATGGGTGCCAAGCGGCTGTCCGCCATAGCCAGCACCTCCTCGGCTAGCCCCCATCCAGTGCCAAATAATATAAGGAGAGGATTACCCTGATTGATTTTTTCTCTGGCCTGCGAGTAGCTCAGAGTGGCTTCAGCCAAAGAAGCACTGGTTACCAACAGTTCTGGTTTTTGGCCACAATCAGTTTCAATAATTCCAACTACTTCAGCCAATGAAGCAGCTGGAGTCACCAGCTCTAGCGCTTGCTTTCTTTCAGGGTGTCTCGTCGATCCATATCCTTCCCGCCAGTGGGACAAGAGCCTTTCAATTAACTGACGCTGATCTTCCAACGGAGTGACCAGGTAAAAGCGGCTCACTCCATAAGTGAGAGCAGCACGGGCGATGTCGTGAATGTCCAGATTGGTAAAGGCCGAGACAATGATTTGGCGCTGACGGTTGTACACAGGGTAGTGGAGCAACGCCACATGGACATTCATGACAAAGATTCCGAATTCAGGAATTACCCTATCCCCTAATTGCCTGGTTTTTCAATTCCTAAATCTTTCTTATTCTCAATTTCTTCGGCGAGCAGTTGCTTGTCCTCGCTGCTTAGCTCGTCGTTGTTCAAAAGGTCTGGTCGCCTCTGCCATGTACGGAAAAGGGCCTGTTGACGGCGCCAACGTTGAATGGCGCCATGATTGCCCGAAAGAAGTATATCCGGCACCCGATGGCTTTCAAAGATCTCTGGCCTGGTGTACTGTGGGTATTCCAGCAGCCCAGTGGTGAAACTCTCTTCGATGAGGGACTCGTCACTGCCTAGTACACCCGGAAGCAGCCTGGCTACAGCGTCCACAATAACCAAGGCGGGAAGTTCGCCTCCGGTGACAACATAGTCGCCAATGGAGATTTCGTCGTCTACGTAGTGATTACGAATCCTCTCATCAACGCCTTCATAGCGACCACAAACCAGGCATATATGGTTCAGCCGACTAAGCTCAAAAGCAATTTTTTGGTCAAAAAGCCTACCCTGAGGGCTCAGGAGTATTACCCTGGCAGTGGGGTCGTTTTCCCGAACGCTACCGATGGACGCCGCAAGGGGTTCGGGCTTCATGACCATGCCGCTGCCGCCGCCGAAGGGCCGATCATCGGTAGTTCGATGTGTATCGACAGCGTATTCGCGAATATTGATGACCCGGATGTCAATGAGCTTTCGCTCTATGGCCTTACCAATTATTGACTCCCTAATTGGCCCTGCCACCATACCGGGAAATATGGTCAGAATGTCAATGATCATTTAGTAAGTCTCCGGAAGATCGACGGTCATCAATCGCCGCTGGAGATCCACTTCCCGGACAACCTCTTCTATGGCCGGAACAAGGATTTCTTCTCTCCCTTGGCGTACTACGTAGACATCGTTACTTCCGGTTTCAATAATCTCCTCTAAAGTTCCAAGCTTTTCCCCCTCAGTGTTTACAACTTCGAGTCCTATCAACTGATACCAGTAGAACTCATCAGATTCCGTAGGAGGCAAGCGAGATTCAGGCACACAAAGTTCAGCACCCACTAGACGGTGGGCTTCTTCCACCGTGCCTAACTCGCGACTAATTAAAAGAAAAGTCTTCTGCTGGGGACGAATCTCTGCGACAGTTAGGGTCAAGGAATTGCCATCTGGCAGATTCGCAGTGATCTTTTCCTCAGCAGCGAGAGTTGAAAAGGTTTCCCCATAAGGAAGAACTTTAAGGTGTCCTCTCAATCCGTGCGTTTTGACCACTTTCCCGATAGGGAGCGATGGGTCGACGATCATCGCTTTCATTCGATAATTTCTAGCACCGACCGCTTGCGTATCTTCGTGGATGCAGCACTCAGTATCGTTCTCATTGCTCGAGCAGTACGCCCTTGTTTGCCGATTACTTTACCGAGATCCTCCTTGGCCACCCGCAGTTCGATAACAGAGGTCTGCTCTCCTTCTAGCTCTGAAACCTCAACTTGTTCTGGGTGATCCACCAGCGCTTTAGCTATAAGCTCAATCAGTTCCTTCAACATGGCGACCTCCACTAAGCCAAAGGAGTTGAATGGGTCTGGCTCTGTCCTGATTAGGTGGCACAGCCGAAACTTGCACAACATCGGCTTGGGGAGAACCTCTAACAACAGCTCCGTCTTTCCCTATCTGAAGTTTTGGAACTCCGAGAAGTACCTCCTGAAAACGTCGTTCCCGATTCTAAGCCGATTCCGTGAGCAAGCCCTTTTGTTTAATTAAGCTTCTCACCGTATCTGATGGCCGGGCACCACGGTCGAGCCAAACCCGAAGCCTCTCCGGATCAATCTGAACTTCTGCTGGATCGGTCAATGGGTTATATGTGCCAATGATCTCTAGGAACTTACCGTCTCTTGGAGCTTCTGAATGAGCAACTACAATCCGGTAGAATGGTCTTTTCTTTGCGCCTTTGCGAGTTAGTCGAATTCGTACAGCCATACTTTTTTCTTACTCCTTCATGTCGGATCTAGAGGTTTAGTCATACTCCCCTAATGGGCCTCAACGATCATGTAATTATCAAAAGGGCAAAGGAATGCCTCGAGGTAAACGGATACCGCCTTTACCACCCTTGCCGAGGTTGTGCAACATTTTTTTCATTTGTCCATAGTTCTTCAAAAGTTTATTTACTTCCTGCACTGAAGTACCGCTACCCTTGGCAATCCTTTTGCGACGGCTTGCATTGATGATCGTGTGTTTGCGCCTTTCCTCAGGGGTCATGGAATTGATAATGGCTTCAACACGTACCAGTTCGCGGTCGTCAGGTTGGAGGTGACGCAACTGCTTCAATTTGCCCATACCGGGAAGCATGCCCAAAATCTGCTCCAGAGAGCCCATTTTTTTAATCTGCTGCAACTGGTCACGAAAGTCCTCAAGGGTAAAAGTGTCCTTTATTAGTTTCTCTTGTAGTTTTTCTGCCTCTTTGGCATCGAATGCTTTCTCAGCTTTTTCTATAAGGGACAGGACATCTCCCATTCCCAGAATACGAGAGGCCATGCGCTCTGGGTGAAAAGTTTCCAAAGCATCCAATTTTTCGCCAATACCACAAAACTTGATGGGCTTGCTGGTTACGGTGCGCATAGAAAGGGCCGCACCTCCCCGGGCGTCGCCGTCCATTTTGCTGAGAATTATTCCAGTTAAATCCAATGCTTGATTGAAAGCTTCAGCAACTTGCACCGCATCCTGGCCGGTCATGGCGTCGGCGACAAGAAGAATCTCTTGGGGCGACAGTTTTGCTTTGATCTCCGCCACTTCCTCCATGAGCTCGGTATCAATGTGGAGCCGACCAGCGGTGTCCACCAGGAGGATATCGCACCCCTGTTGGCCGGCATAGCCAAGGGCCGTGGTGGCAATCTCCACAGGATCCATTTGAGTGGTGGCAGGAAAAACTGGAATGGACAGTTGTTTTCCAAGGGTTTGAAGCTGATCGATGGCCGCAGGTCGATAAACATCGGTTGGAACCAGGCAAGGTTTTCGGTTAAGATCTTTCAGGTAAAGGCCTAGCTTGCCGGCGGTAGTGGTTTTTCCCGATCCCTGGAGACCGACCAGCATGTAAACCAGGGGAGTGCGTCCAGTAAGTTCCAGGGGGGCAGCTTCGCTACCCATGAGTTCAGTCAAGGCCTTATGGACAATTTTGACCACCTGCTGTCCTGGAGTCAGGCTATCCATCACTTTCGCACCAGTAGCCTGCTCGGCAAGATCGGTCACAAACTGCTTTGCCACTTTATAGTTTACATCCGCCTCGAGCAGGGCGAGACGAACCTCGCGCATAGCTTCCTTGATGTGCTTATCCGTTAGCTTTCCTTGACCTTTGAGGCGTTTGAGCGTGCGGTTGAACTTTTCGCTTAGATTTTCGAACATAATTGCTATCGTCTCTGATAAGTATAGTAAAGTAGTAAAGCTATTTATTATAGGAAGCATGCAATATGGTGTCAAGAAAAACCAATCCCGGAGTTTCCCCAAAAATATTTTTGTGACATAGGCCACGGGAAAGCTACTTTACAACGCCCATGATTCGCGCCATTTATTGGCAGAATCCCTGTTTAGGAAGAACCACATCTTCATGCAGGCCCTGTCAAAGCTGAGATTCGTGAAGACAGGTTGCTCAGGTCACATCTACCTCACAACTTACCCTGGCCTTGCTTCTGACTGATTGCTCCTTGGGTAAGCCACCTAAATCCGGGCAAATCAGCTTCAAAACGGTGCCCTTGGAGGACGGAAAAAATATCTGGACATTTCAAAAGATTTACCCTATCTTAAGTTGGCCACAACAAGTGAAATTTCTTACAATGCTTGAGGATGCCTCCTTGACCATCCTCTGCACTCCATGTTTGGTAAAGAGACACGTAAGATTTTTGAGCAGCTCGTCCTGGTTTCGCAATTGGGACTGACTATGGTGGGCTGTATAGGTCTTGGTTTTGCCACAGGCTACTACCTCGATAAGTGGCTTGGGACAAAGGGCATTTTCCTGACCACCTTCATACTTCTCGGTATTGCTGGCGGCGGCTTCACCGTCTACCGACAGATAAAGGAACTGGAGGAGCAGGACTCTAACGGATCTGCTGACGACGAAGCTCCATAAGATTTTGAGGGTCGACTGCCTACTCATGAGCGACTATCTCACCCTGCAAAGGACTCTGACTAAGAATACCCTGTTTCTCGCCTTAGCCGCAGCCTGTATTTGCCTCGCTTTCAACCAGAAGGCGGCTGCCAAAGGTGTCGCCCTGGGAAGCGTCTTTAGCGTGGCCGACTTCAAGTTGATGGCCTTCCTCCTGCCGCGGCGGCTACTAGGTCAGAGCAGGGTCAGTGTCTATCTTGGACTCTTTTGCCGATTAGGGTTGCTCAGTATACCTCTAATTTTAGCTCTTAAATTGCCGTCATTTAACTTCGCTGCAACAGTGGTCGGTCTTCTGCTGATGAAGGCGGCCGTCTTTTACCATTTTTTTATCAGCAAGAGTTCGACACCATCGGTCGGCCCAAGTAAGACCAATGGCTCCAGTCAGGGCGGCATAGATGTGACTCCTTCTCCGCTATCAGAAGACAAGCTGACCGCTAAGAGATAGAGGCCGGTACCGCAGGGATTTTATGGAACAGATAGGCAAGGTAAGTCAATGGGTATTCCACCTAGGTGGGATGCGATTTGCGGTCAACAGCGCGACACTGTTGATGACCTGGTTGATAATAGCTCTCATCTTGATATTTACCGTCCTGGTAAATCGCCGCAGGTCGATGGTTCCTGGCCCATGGCAGCATCTCAGTGAACTCCTGGTGAGCTGGATAAAAGATCTGTCCATTGACGCGCTGGGGGAAAAATGGGGCCGGCGCTACTACCCTCTGATTTGCGCTCTGTTCATATTTCTGCTGTTGTGCAACTGGATCGGCCTCATCCCTTTCATGGAGGAACCCACCAAGGATTTGAATACGACACTAGGCCTTGGCATCATGGGATTTTTCATAGCCCACGGCACTGCAATCAAGGTAAAGGGGCTCAAAAATTACATAACGGAATATTTTAAGCCTATTTTTT
>JAJDNT010000173.1 GCA_022340515.1 Deltaproteobacteria bacterium | reverse complement strand
CAGAGTATCCATGTATCTCTTCATCTCTATGAGGTCACAAAGCTCTATGACAAACTGGCGAATCTTTTCTGCGCTTCGGATGGTCTCCGGATCGCATTCGTAGATGTCTATGGTAGATGAAATGCCCCAAACATTTTCCTGCAATGCCCGGTCCATTATGCTCAGGTTTAATACTTGCGCGCTTTCCATGCTCTGTATCCTCCTCTTTGTTTTGTTTCAGCCCGTTAAGCGCAAATCTTTCTATTTATCTATGCCAAGCTTTCTTTGGCTCTGTCCGCTGACAGAGCCTCGTTAATAAATCTGGTCAAACTGGAGACGAAGGCGCCGCGCATTTCCATAAGGGCCTTGTCTACATCCTCGTCCTCCGTAGAGATGACGGCAAAAGAGTAGTATCCGGAAACAAACCCTGCCACCGCACAGCCGAAACGGCGAAGGAGTGGAGCGGGCAGCCGGTGGTTAATGACCGAGTCGACCAGGTTCTCGATGGACTCGAGATAGCTGAGGAATGGTGCTTCGAGTCCCAAGTAACTCTCCTGGAGCTTCAGGCCAGCCAGTCCCTGAAAATACAGGACGAAGTCTTCCCAACGATTGCGGAAGAAGTCGATGTGGATTTTTACCATGTCGTCAAGTAGGGTAGGCAGATCCGATGTATCTTCAGAGCGCTTCTCAATGCTCTCCACCAGTTCGCCCATCATTCCTTTAATCAAGTCGGCAATTAAATCCTGCTTGTCGGTGAAGTGATAATAAAAAGTACCTTTGCCCACATCGGCTCTCTCAGTGATGTCGTCGATGGTGGTGCTGTCGAATCCCTTCTCGGCAAACATATCCCGGGCTGCATTAAGCAGCTTCAGACGAGTCGCCTTGACACGCCTCCGCTGGCGTTGTTTCGGTTTTGCCTTCCCTTTTGCACTCTTTTCTAACATAGGCCTCCTGACACCCGAAAAGCCAAGCTGCGAAAAGCATGGTCGATGTGTTGCATTTCCCTGGCAGTAGAGGGGGTTAGCAATTTTTAGGCCAAAATCGACCATCCAGCCAAATACGACCACATAGCCAGAAACGACTATCTAGTCAGTTATGACCATATACTCGTTTCTGACGAGATAGTCAAGTATTTCTTTAATCGGGCCCCAAAAAGTAACTTAAGGTTATTTACTTGTTATTACGGCGATTTATGGAAGGATAACCGGGTAAGACCGAACCCCCAGCAGAGCAGATTATCGGTATGCTTCTAAGGCATCCGTTTTTTTCTCTTGGGGATAGGTTTGATGATGAGGAGATCGCCGTCGAAGGTAAGAGTGCCAAGCATTATGGCGCAAACCAGGCGCAATATGTTGACACGGTAGTATTGCCCTGAACTAACTGGGTTGGGCAAGAATGGGTCGGCAATGAGAACCGTGCGATCTTGTTTGTCGTAGCCGGCAAGGACGACAAAATGACCCATGGATTTACCCCGGATATCATCGAAGACGAGATCGTTTCCTGGAGAGTATTCACGGGCGCAATTGTAGAGATAGGTGGCACTCAAGCCTGATAATATTGGCAGAGACCGGTTCAAATATCTGCGAATCAAACCCGCCGTAAGAACTTCGAAACGCAGTTTGCCGCCAAGCTCGAGAAATTCTAGGTAGGCCTCAGTGGCAACCTCGAGGCCTGGATCGTCTTTCTTGTGCGAAGCCTGAAGTCTGAGTTTTTCGGCAATCTCTCCGCCGCTGGCGTTAGCCCAGGTGGGATCAAAGATTTGCAGGTTATAGCTATAGATAGTACCGCTGTATCCCCTCCGCAGGGCATGGACGGCAAGGTAGACGGCCAGGGTTCCTCCGGCCTCTATCTGAGGGACCTCGGAGACAACCTGGTTTAGAGGGATCTCGTCGCCGAAGTAGCGGTATATGGCATGGAGACAGGTGGGGCCGCAAGTGGTATCGTCCGGCTGGGGTAAAATATCCAAATAGAGCTTTGAGGTCATACTCCAATCGATTGCACCGAGAGCAGAAATAGACAAAAAGACTGTTTTGGTGACTCCTCCGTATACAAGTATTCTCTAGGTGTTGTGGGATAAAAGTTTTTCCTATTCATTAGTTCTCAAAGCCTGATCGAAGTCTGCCAGAATATCTGCCGCCGCCTCAAGACCCACAGACAGCCTTATCAAACTTTCAGAAATTCCTACCTGTTTACATTCTTCTGGGCTCAGACAAGCGTGGGAAGTTGTAACTGGCCGGGTAATGAGAGACTCAACCCCACCTAAGCTCGGGGCGCAGATGGGAATGGTGCTATTCCGGATAAAACGTTCTGCCGGTTCCACCCCTCCTTTCAACTCAAAACTCAACATGCCGCCGAAACCGTCGAAAAGCTCCTTGGCCCGGTTATGTTGCGGATGGCTGGCAAGTCCGGGATAGTGCACCCTTTCCACCTCCGGCCGGCTTTCGAGGAATCCGGCGATCTCCATCGCACTTGCATTCTGCTGTCTCACCCTTACTCCAAGGGTCTTGATGCCGCGATGGAGAAGAAAGCAGGCGTGAGGGTCGAGAGTTCCTCCGAGATGATTGAGCTTATGGGTGATCCGGCTGATTAATTCTTTCGGGCCGATTACTGCCCCCGCTACAATGTCGGAGTGGCCATTTAGGTATTTGGTGCAACTGTGAATAGAGAGATCAAAACCGTGTTCCAGAGGGCGGAAATTAATCGGGCTGGTAAAGGTGTTGTCGATCATAGAGTAGAGTCCGTGCTCCGTGGCAAACTCCACTATGGCCTTTAAGTTGGCAACCTGCATCAGAGGATTGGTTATGCTCTCCACATATACGGCCTTGGTATTTGGACGTAAAAGCTTTTTCCAGGCCTCCGGATCTTTACCGCAGATGAAATCGGCTGAGATTCCGTAGGCGGGAAGATCTTTGGTGATGAGGTCATGGGTACCACCATAAAGACAGTCTTGGGCGAGAAGATGATCTCCAGCAGAGAGTAAAGCGAGGAGCGTAGTGGATATGGCCGCCATGCCGCTGGCACAAACCACTGCCGCTTCACCATTTTCTAAGGCCGCCAGTTTCTCATGAAGGGCAACATGGTTGGGAGTATTATTCAAGCGAATGTAGCGCAAATCATGGTAGCTTTCCTGGCCAGCGTATTCAAAAGTTGATGATTGGAAGATGGGAATGCTAACCGCTCCCTGGATAAGAGGGCTTGGTTCACCGGCGTGAATGAGCTTAGTATCAATTTGTCTATTTGTCTTTACCATCCCTCGTCCCCCATTACCTGCCTAAATCAATTTTATCAGGTTCTCCTCTATGCCGTACTTAAGTATCTCACAACTTTAGAGTTTGACATTATTCTCTCGATAACAACGGGTAAGAGACCCGAGCATGCATCTTCGTCAACTTGAGCGCTGTGGTAGGCAGTAAATTTTTGAGAATAACCGTTTCCTAACTTAACAGTGCACTCCATATATGCCGTATACTTGAGTAACTTATTTTTTACCTCAGCGTGCGTCACTTGTACACTTATTTTCTTTTTTGCCCTGCGGTCAATCTCTGCACCTCTGTGCTTAAGACTATACTTGAGACCGTAAGCCAATTGGTTTCCCCAGTCTCTGAGATCTGAGTGCAGATTGAAACCCAATGTCTCTACTCTACTGGGAGTAGAATTGTGCACCCAAACCCTGTCTTTGACTCTGAATGCTGCTCCAGAATAACTGCTCAAAGAGTAGCCGGATGGCACAAAATTACGGGTAGCACATCCGCTGATCGTGAAAAATATAAGGAGCAAAAGTATCTTTTTCATCTCTCCCCCCTAGCCCCAAAACCAATGATTGCACCATGGTTATCCAATACTTTTGCTACTTGTTTAAGCAAAAATGATACCCAACCAGAACCCACCCCACCCCTCTACACAAAATTACCCATTTGAGGTCAAACCCGAAATGGGTAAAACTTGGGGTAAGATAAGGTTTTGCTAGAGAAAAAACCCCGGGAACTTGTCCCGGGGTTAAATTTCTAGGTCTCCCTATTTTTTCGCCACCCGAAGCAGCAGGGTCGGCACCAAGGCCAGCAGGAAGACACCTGCCGCAATAAGAAAACAATCATCGAAGGACGCAACCATGGCCTCCTTTTTCACCAACAGGTGCAAAGTTGCCAGGGCCTTGTTATGTGCCACGCTCTCCACGCTTCCCGCCCTCTCATAGATTCCCTGGAGGTCCTGAAGAAACTTGTTAGTGGCAAAAGAGTTGAGACTTTGAGCCTGAGCGAAAACAGAGTTGTGGAAGATCTCCCTGCGATCCAACATGGCCCCGATGATGGCCACCCCGAAAGCACCGCCCAACTGCCTGGAAACATTTATCAAGCCGGATCCTGTCGCCACTTTATCTTGCGGCAGACCCTTCAAGGCAAGACTCATCAGCGGTGCGAAGATACACCCCAGGCCGATTCCTCTTAGTATCAACATCCAAACGCCTGCGGCGGCAGAAGTCCTCAGATCAACAAAAGAAAGCCAGTAAAGCGAAGCCGCTGAGACCAAGACCCCCAGGGCAATGGGGATGCGCCCATCCATACGATCGGCCATCCGCCCGGCCAAAGGCAACACGGCTGCAACAACAAGTGCCATGGGAAGCATCAAAATACCGGCCTGGAGCGCCGTATAGTCCAGCATGTGTTCAAAGAAAAGGGGGATGAGCCAAGTGGAGCCGAAGAGGCCAATCCCTTGGATAGTGAAAACCAGGGTTCCCATGGAATAAGAGAATGTCCTGTAAACTCTTAGATCAATGAAGGGTTGTGACACCCGAAGCTCCACCCAGAGAAAGGCGATACCACTGATGCTGGAAATGGCAAAAAGGGAAAGTATATAAGATGATGTCCATCCCTCTCTTTGCCCCTCGCTCAAAGCAGTGAGCAGGCAACCCAAACAGACGGCCATGGTCAAAAAACCCCATTGATCGAAGGTCATACCCTTCCTTGTCTTTCCTGGAGGGAGGATAGCAACAGCCAGAAAAACTCCCAGTATGCCTACGGGTACGTTGATATAAAATGCGAATTTCCAGGAGAAATGCTCCGTGAGATAGCCTCCGAGGGTTGGGCCCACAGCAGGACCAAAGGTGGCGGCTATGCCGTAGACGCCCATGGCCAGGCCTCGCTCCTCCGGGGGAAATGCCTCAAAGATAATAACCATGGCAAGGGGCATCAGTGAGCCAGCACCACTTCCCTGGAGTGCCCGGAAAAGAATGAGGGCGTCCTCGTTCCATGCCATACCGCAGAGAGCTGACGATGCCGTAAATACAACAAGGCTGATGATGAAAAGTGCCTTATTGCCAATACGGGCACTCAGCCAGCCCACCGAGGGCATCATGACGGCCATGGTGAGCATGTAGGCGGTCAAGACCCACTGTATTTTGTCCACGGTCACACCGAAGTTTGCCATAATCTCCGGCAAGGCCACGTTGACAATGGTAATGTCCAATACCACCAGAGTGGCGCCGCTCATCACGGCTATGGTCACCAGCCATTTGTAGTAGGGGCTTTTTTCGGTGTTTGAAGCAGTTTCCATGGTCTTGACTACTTGGGTACGGGGGAGGAAGGATAGACGATTCACTTATTTTTGCGAGCTAATTCCCCTTGGGAGGAATCGTCTTTACCCCTACGGATATCGATTCCTACTACAACCATCATGCCGGGTCTCAACTGGTAGGCAGGATTAATAACTTCGATTTTGATAGGTATCCGCTGAGTCACCTTGGTGAAGTTTCCAGCGGAACGGTTTTCCGGGATCAAGGCAAACTCCGAGGCGGCGGCTGCCCCGATGCTGACCACCCTGCCGGTGAATTTTGTCCCCGGATAGGCGTCAACTTTTACATCCACTGTCTGTCCAAGGCGAACGTGCTCCAGCTTGGTCTCTTCCAAATTGGCTTCCACCCAAATATTATTGAGATCCACTATCACGGCAATGGTCTGACCCACCTTGATGACCTCACCAATATTTGCCACTTTTTTGGCCACTACACCATCTATCGGGCTGGTTACCGTGGTATGATCAAGTTTCAGTTTCGCCGCTGTAAGGGCAGCCCGGGCCTCTTCCAACCTTCCCCTCAGCGACTCGACCCGCTGCTCTTTCGAGAGCACCCCCGCGACGTTGGCTTCAGCTATTTGGAGTTTGGCCTGATTTTCCTTGATTACCTCTTTGGCCACCTCTACCCGGGCATGGCAAAGGTCGAAGGCGGCCTGAGCCCGGTCCATCTCACTGGAAGAAACAGTCTTGCTCCTGTGCAGTTCTCTAATACGTTCATGGTCAAGAGAGGCCTGGCGCAGATTCGCCTCTGCCTCATCCTGCCGCGCCTGCGCCGCACATAAAGCAGCGGTGGCCTCGGCTACCTCCTTGTTGGTTTTCTCTCGCACCAGCGTCAACTCTGCTTCCGCCTCCTTCAGTTCTGCCTCGATGGTCTGAACCACTCCTGCGGCCACATCTACCTGGGCCTGGTAGTCTTCTTCTCGAAGTTGGGCGATGAGTTGCCCCTTTTCAACTCGATCACCCTCCTGGATGGGGAGCAATCGTATCTTGCCTTGCACGGTGGGACTCACCGCAATGAGGTCCCCCTTTACTCGGGCGTCGTCGGTAGAGGCGTGAGTAAAGTAATAATGAAGCCAGCCGATTCCAAAGATGATGGCAACAGCCACAACGATTGCCACAGTCAGGAGCAGAGCTCCTCTTTTCAGACTCATGCTGCCAAATCCAGTAGCCATTCTTGTAAAAATCTTCCTCCTATCCTTTCCTGAACTCAGGGCCTGGTCATTTTGTTTAGATGGAGAAGATTCCGTCCTCTGTTCCGTCATAACTTCGCCTCCGGAACCATTAGTGGCAAACCATACAAGATTACCTCTATTCTCTGTTCCAACTCAACCCTCGGTTTTTTCCAGGTTCAATAGATGTGCAAAACTTTCATCAAAGCTCATCCAGCAAATAGACTTTCGAAGTAATATTTTTCATTTTGCTTGCAGCGAGGTCTCAATGCTGAGCAGTTTAGGTCCTTGCTTCAGGATGAACTCGCCCTCAACGGTCTCCCAAATCCAGCCGGAGTAACCATAGCCTCCCACAGGTTTGGAAACAAAAGCCCCTACCCAGGATTCAGAGCGGGGCTGGTTGGCAGACACGGTACCGAAACGACCAAATGTCATCTCTGTTACTGGATGACAATAAGGTTCACCCAGAAGCTCAGCTTTGACCCTCTTGGCCTCCTCCTCACCGCCATAGACCGCAGCTCGCAAACCATAACGATTGTCCCGAGCTAGCTGGAGTGCCTCCTCCTCAGTGGAAAAACCGCTGACAAAAACAACCGGACCAAAGATCTCATTTTGCATGCCAAGCATATCCTGCCGCGCTCCCACTACTACGGTGGGATAGACAAGATTACCCTCAATCTTGCCACCCAGGACAATGCGCCCACCTCGGGCCACCGCGTCTCTGAGCTGAGCTTTAATTGCCTCAATAGCTCTTGCGCTTGCCACCGGTCCCATCTCAGTAGAGGGATCAGCCGGGTCTCCCATTTTGACCGCTCGGCTGTAATCTATAAAAAGCTCGAGGAAATCGTCGTGAATAGACTCGTGTAAATAAACACGCTCTGGTGCCGTACAAGTTTGACCGGCATAAAGGTATTTGGCGAAAGCAAGTTCGCGAGCCGCCGCCTCTAGGTCGGCACCGGGAAGAACAATAAATGGGTCTTTACCAGGTCCCTCAAAGACAAACTTCTTCTCTTGGGTCCTTATGGGCTCCAAATACTGCCAGGCATATTCATCCGTACCAAACAGGCAGATTGCAGGTGTTCTGGCATCACTAATGGCATGTTTGAGAAAGGTCCTACCGCTTGCATATTCGAAACGGATGTCGTCACCAAAAATAGGGTTGTAAAGAGATTCGGTGAAATGGGCGATATCGGAATCCCTGGAGGCGAACTTTACTCGCAAGGGATTTCCCACAAGGTAAATAGAGATAATTGCCACGTTGAGCCAGGCACTGCCGTTATACGGTAAAATCAGTGCAACCTCCTGATCTGGGTCACAAATGGGCTGCCGTTCTGCAAAGGTCGGCAGCATATCTTTAAACCCTTCCAACCTAGTCAGGATTACATCCACCTCCATTGCGCATTCCCTGAAGGTAAAGCCGGTATCACGGACGGCGGTGTATACCATCTTTTCCTTGTTTGCTTTTATCGCCTCTCTCAAAAGATGAGCCCTAGCGAACCTTTCTTCGATTTCCTCCATTGTCTCTCCTACACGTCTGTCTTGATAAGGAAGCGAGGGCGGGTGAATTAAACTCCAGCCTTCTCCTTAGCGGTATTTCTGCCAATTCCCTGGCAAAAGATGTATAAGCCCCCTGAAGCACCTCCATCAGGTATACGGAACTCATCTTGCCACCCGCCTCTTATCCTGCGCCCCATAGTTTGATGCGTCGGCAGCAGGTTGCAAAAATGTCCAACCACCGCCGAGAGCTTTATAGAGGCGCACAAGGTTGGAGGTGACGGTGCCGTCGCTCTGGGCCAGTTGATCCTGTATAACGAGAAGGGAGCGCTGGGTGTCCAGCACATTGTTGAAATTCACCAGACCCGCCTCGTACTGGTCCTGCGCCAGCCGTGTCGCTCGCTCGCCTGCAGCCTCGGCCTCGATGAGGTGCTCTCTCCGTTGCTGTTCCTTGGCGTAAGCCACCAGCACGTTTTCTACTTCCTCCAGGGCTTGGAGAACCGCGGATTCGTACTGAATCAGTGCCTGCTCCTGACGGGCGGTTTGCGCTTTGATATTCTGGCGGATGGCGCCCGCATCGAAGATGTTCCAGGAAAAGCTTGGGCCAAAGCCCCAGGTCCTGCTGGCGTAGGTAAAAAAATCGCCCGTAGAGAGGGATTCGAGCCCGATGGTGCCGAACAAGCGGAACTTGGGATAGAGGTCAGCCGTGGCCACACCGATCCTCGCTGTCTGGGCCGCGACCAGCCGTTCGGCTCGCCGAATGTCGGGACGATTGCGCATGGTATCAGCTGGAATTCCTACAGCTGCTGTTGCCGGCACTGCCGGGATGGGTTGATAGGCGCTCAGTTCCCCATGAAGTTTGCCAGGCTGTTCCCCCAGAAGCACAGCCAGACGATTCTTGGCCCCTTCCAATCCCGTCTCCAGGAATGGTATCTGGGAACGGGAGATTTCCAGTAGTCTCAGGGACTCTTGTACGGCGAGTGCATCGATGATCCCTGCCTGGTAACGGGATTGATTCAGCTCATAGCTCTCCTGCAAAGTCTTGATGTTCGCTTCGGTAACCGCCAACCGGGCCTGAAAGGTGCGCATCTCCACATAGTTGAGAGCAACTTCGGCCAGTAGGCTCACCAGCACGTCGTGCAGATTCTCCTGCGTGGCTTCGAGGTCCGCCTGGGCCGCTTCCACGGACCGCCGCACACCGCCGAAGATGTCGAGTTCCCAGCCTGCATCAAATCCGGCTGCATAGAGTGTCCCTCTGTCTCCTGTGTTGCTGTTTTCGCTAAGACGATATTCTTTGACTGAGCCGCTGGCATCCAGTGTGGGGAAAAGCTTGGCTTTATTGATGCCTCGCAGGGCTCTGGCTTCTACTATTCGTGCCTGCGCCTCTTTAAGATCCAGGTTGCCCTTGACCGCGCGTTCCTCTAAGCTCGACAGTTCCGGATCATCAAGAGTGGTCCACCAGTGGGCCAGAGTCTCAGGGTTTAGCGGACGGGCGGTCAGGCCACCCTGGAGGTCGGTGTGCCATTTTTCCGGCGATTTGGGCTCCACGGGGGCATAATCGGGGCCCACTGCCGCACATCCGATCACAGTCAAAACTATGATTGCTGTGAGCAGAATGGTCAGCGGCCAGCGCACCCCTTGGCCAAGGTGTTTATAGTGATGTTGTTTGAAAATTATCGATTTCATACCTTTCTCAGCCCACACCGCATGGTGAATTAAATGCATGAAAAACTCTCCTGGATCACTCTTCGCTGCTGGCCCGTCGTGCGCGCCAGGCACTAGCCCTTTCCCCAAATGACTGAAAAACGTAATAAAGGGCTGGAATGAGAAAAATGCCAACCACCGTGGCCATCAACATGCCTGAAAACACTGTGGTGCCAACGGCCCGACGGCTGCCTGCCCCGGCGCCGCTGGCAATGACCATGGGCGCCACCCCCAAAATGAAGGTGAAAGCAGTCATCAACACAGGGCGGAAGCGGATTTGGGCTCCCTCCAGTGCAGCCTTCTCTATGGAAAAACCTTCTTTGCGGCGATCTTTGGAAAACTCCACGATGAGAATGGCGTTTTTGCTGGCTAGGCCCACCAGCAGCACGAGGCCCACCTGGGCGTAGATGCTAAGGTTGAGTCCTGTGAGCCACAGGCCGGTCAGGGCACCCAGGGTGGCAACAGGGACATAGACGATTATTGGCAAAGGGATGACCCAGCTCTCATATTGCCCCACCAGGAAAAGGTAGCCAAAGAGTAGGGCCAGACCGAAGAGAATGGCGACTTTGCCTCCAGCTTTGCGCTCCTGATAGGACATGGAAGACCAGTCATAGCCATACCCTTCGGGAAGAACTTTGGCCGCCAAGCGCTCCATGGCCACCATGGCGTCTCCGGAGCTGAAACCCGGAGCGGCGTTACCGTTGATCTGGGTGCTGGCGAACTGGTTATAACGATCCACAATCGGTGGCCCCAGGACCCTGGACATGGTTACCAGGCTGCTCATGGGTACCATCTTGCCATGGTCGCTGCGTATATATAACCGGCCGATGTCCTCTTGGGCATCTCGAAAGCGCTCGTCTGCCTGGATCTTGACCTGGTAGACTCTGCCGTAGAGGTTAAAATCATTGACATAAGCCGACCCAAGCTGAGCCTGAAGGGTGGAAAAAACCCTGCTCACCGGAACCTTGAGGTATTCGCTCATGGTACGGTCGAGGTTCACGAAGAGCTGAGGTGTATCAGCCGTATAGGTACTAAAGATCCTCATTAGGACCGGGTCCTGATTGGCAGCAATGACCAGGGCCCGGGTTGTAGCGGCAATCTCTTGGGGGCTCTGATCTTCAAGGGCCTGCAGGCGAAAGTCAAATCCGCCAGTGGTGCCAAGGCCCAAGATTGGTGGAGGAGTGAAGGCAAAGATGTTCGCCGAGGAGATAGCAGACAGCTTCCCTTGGGCCTTTCCCATTAGGGCATTCAAATGCAAGTCAGGGCGGTTCCGCTTATCCCAGGGAGCAAGTATTCCGATAGCGAATCCAACATTGTCGGCACTTCCGCTGAGCAGACTGAAGCCACTGACGCCAATGACATTGTCAACGCCCTTGATGCTTCTAAGTTCCCTGGTTACTTGCTGCAACACCTCGTTGCTCCGGGACAGCGAAGCGGTCTCGGGAAGCTGAATGTTTACAAAAAACCAGCCCTGATCCTCCTCAGGTAAAAAACTGGTGGGACGGGTCGTGAACAGGAGGTAGTTGGCGCCGAATATGGTAATGAAAACCAGTAGCACAACAAGTAGCCGCCGGACCAGCCAACCAGCGCCTGCCACATACCCTTTTCTCGAGGTAGCCAGTGCCCGGTTAAACCAGGCCAGGGGGCCCCAACGAGCGGGTTTGATGGGCCTGAGCAGCGTAACGCATAGGGCAGGGCTCAAGGTCAGGGCGCAGATCATTGAAATGACCACCGAGGTACACAGGGTCACGGCAAAGTTTTTGTAGAGCTGCCCGCTGATGCCGGGCAGAAATCCCACTGGGACGAATACCGCCAGCAACACCAGGGTGGTGGCGACGATCGGCCCGGTGACCTGGCCCATGGCCCTCATGGTCGCAGCCTTGGGACCGATCTGTCGACGCTCCATGATCCGGTGAACATTTTCCACCACCACGATGGTGTCATCCACCACCAGGCCGATGGCCATGATCAAGGCAAAGAGTGAAATGGTGTTGGCACTGTATCCCAATGCCAGCATCACTGCGAAGGTGCCTATGAGGGAAACTGGCACGGTTACGGTGGGTATCAGACTCGCCCGCCAGTCTTGAAGAAAAACAAATATTACTCCTATCACCAGCAAAAAGGTCAAAGCCAGGGTTAGTTCTATCTCGTGAATGGCAGCCGAAACGTATTTGGTGGTGTCCAAAATGATCTGATAGTCTACATCACTTGGCTGTCGCTGGGCCAGACGCTTCAGTTCGTTCCTTACCTCCTTCATGGTATCCAGGGTGTTGGCGCCTGGCGATCGGTAGAGCCCCATTGCCACCGCCGGAGAGCCGTTGAGTATGGACTGGTGGTCGTAAGACTTGGCCCCCAACTCCACCCGGGCGATGTCGCGGATGCGTACCAAACCTCCCTGCCCGTTGGCTCGAATAATGATGTTTTCAAAATCAACAACGTCCTCCAGACGCCCCTTGGCTCGCAGGGTGAACTGGACCTGTTGGCTATCAGCGACAGGCTCTGAGCCAATGGAGCCAACGGCCGCCTGGACGTTCTGCTGGCGGATGGCTGCCATCACGTCGTCAGCGGTTAGTCCCAAGGCGGTCAAGCGAGTCGAATCCATCCAGATCCGCATGCTGTATTCCAGTTCCCCAAAAATGAAAACATCGCTGACACCCCGCAGCCGCACGAGGGCATCCTTGATGTTTTTGCTCACATAATTGCTCAAAAAGAGCCTGTCGCGGGTCCCCTTGGGCGAATAGAAACTAATCGCTGCCATAATGCTCGCAGAGCGTTTGCGGACGTCTATCCCCTGATCGACCACTTCCTTGGGAAGCTTGGACATGGCCAGTTGCACCCGGTTCTGGAGGTTTACCTGGTCGATGTCCGGATCGGTGCCCACTTCAAAGGTAACGCTTAAAGAATAAGAGCCGTCGTTGGCACAGGTCGAGGACATGTAAAGCATGTTGTCCACGCCGTTGACTTCCTTCTCGATGGGTGCGGCCACAGTGTCCGCCACCACCTGAGCGTTGGCCCCGGGATAAATGGCGCTCACCCGGATTACCGGTGGGGTGATCTGCGGGTACTGGGCGACGGGAATGTTGAACAAAGCAATCAGGCCGGCCAGGGTGATGATGATCGAAATCACCATGGCCAAGCGCGGCCGTTCGATGAATATCTGTGAAAACATACGTTAGCTCCCCTGCCCTTTGCCGTCGGTGGTGGTTTTCACCACCATGCCGGGACGTACCTTCTGCACCCCCTGCACAATGACCTTCTCTTCCGCTGCCAGCCCCGATTCAATAGCCCACATGGTTCCGACAACGGGCCCGGTTTTGACCCTGCGCTGGAGCACCCGGTTGTCGCCATCCACAACTAGTACGTAGCGGCCCTCGCGGTCTTCCTGGATGGCGGACTGGGGTACCATGGGGAGCATTTGAGCCTTGCTCTGCCTGACCATGACAGTGACATATTGCCCTGGCAGCAACAGGCCATCATGATTGTCGAAGACAGACCAAATAGCGATGGTGCCCGTGGAGGCATCTACTTCGTTGTTGACGAAGTCCAGGTCCCCAGCGGGTTCATATATTTCTCCGCCAGACAGCTTGATGTGAGGTATGAGGATGGGATCTTTGTTGCTCTGGGAGGAATCTTTGAGGGCCATTTGAATTGCTGTGAGATCGTTTTGGCTTATGGAATAGACCACCCGGATGGGGTCCAGCTGGACAATTCTGGCGAGTGGGCCAGAAGCCTGATTCACCAAGTTGCCCTTGGTGAAGGCGGTGCGGCCGAGACGACCGCTGATTGGTGCCTTGATCGTGGTGTAGCCGAGGTCGAGCTGGGAACTGGTCAAGGTGGCTCGGGCTTCGGAGAGCTGAGCCTGGGCTGTGAGTTGGGCAGCCACAGCGTCATCCATGTCGGTTGCCCGTATACTCTCCGGACGCGCCGTCTGCAACCTTTTCAGATGCCGGTTGGCTCGGTCTAGTTCTGCCTCGGCCTGAGCCAACTTGGCTTTGTCGGCAGCGACCTTGGCCTTGTAAGGCGCCTGCTCGATGAGGTAAAGCAGATCTCCGGCGTGGACAAAATCGCCTTCCTTGAAGTTGACTTGCTCGAGAAAACCCTCTACCCGCGCCCTTATATCCACGGCCTGGATAGCCTCAACGTGGCCCACATATTCAGCCGCCGGATTGACATCTTGCAGGGTAGCAGGTGCAACAGTAACCAGCGGTGGCGGAGCACCTTCTGGGCCTGGAGGTGCGGCACCGACACCGCAGGGAGAGACTAGAGTAAGAATCAGGCACAGCAACAAAAAAAGTGAGCGAAAACAGAAGGTGAGAGGGAGTGCTTTCATGGTTTCCAGCCGCCGGTCCTTGTCGTTAGCTTTTTCTTCAGGAGTTGTCAGCCCCAAACGAGTAAAACAGGCCATGTGTCGCATTTTTTCATTCCTGCTCATCAGATTTGTTCTTCGGAATTCCATCCGGACGTTGAAATAACAAAAGACTTGATGCAAGGAGCATCCTCTCAAGAAAAACTTTTTAATTTACCATCATCAGCCAAGATGCCCTGGCAGAAGATTTTAACGATGGTCTCAATCACCTCCGCTGGGTCTATGGGGTTGAGGGTGTCATCTCCCAATACTTCTCGGAGTAAGACAAAATAATGGACCATACCCAGCAAACAGCGAGAGGTAATCTCCGGATTGATTGGCTTTAAAGCGCCCTCGTCTATGCGGTCCCTTATATAGTCAGAAAGAAATTCGAAGAACTTACGCACCGGACCGGCCACGAACATACTGGCCAATTCGTGACCTTCCAGGGCACTGAACAAAAGCAGTCGCAAGAAGGTGGTGTCCTCGCTGTGCCTGCGGAGATAGTTTGAAACAATTGTGACGAAAACTCGTGGATCATCCTTATTCCTCATGGCGTCGAGAGGATAGTACAGAGGCTCACTCTCCTGGAGTTTCTCATCTATGATGGCGGTATAGAGGTCCTGCTTGTTGCGGAAATGGCTGTAGATCATGGCCTCACTAATCCCGGCATTTTCGGCGATTTCGCGAGTTGTTGATCCACCAAAGCCATTTCTAGCAAAAACCTCCATGGCAGCGCGGATAATCTCTTGCCGCCTTTGGTCAGCTTTCATTCGTTTTCTTTTGGGCTCCATTATTTGACTCCTAATAAGTGTACATTCACTAATTTTATTTATATTTCCGATTTGATCAAGTATAAAATAATGAAAACTTATATTCTTTCAAAAGGAGCCATATTTTATTAGCAAATAATATACCAAAAATCTTGCATAAATTTGCTTTAATCCATCTTTTTATTGTGACATCGTGATTAAAAACACAATTTGTGCCCCATATATATAAGTAAATATTTACTAATAAAAAAAGAACCCACATCATGGGTCAAACATTTCTTAATAGGCGGTGTTTAGCGGTCCTTTTGAAGGCTTCCCAGCGCGGATCAACAGTGCTAAAGCTGACAAGCCGGCAAACCACAAGGCATGCCGTGAAAGAAAGGGATTAAAAAGTGGCGGGTTACTTCAAATGTCTACCCAAAACTTACTGTGTACAAAATTGGGTAAATTTAAACATTTGAGGTCAAACTACACTTGGAACCAATCAGAACCTCTCAGTAACCTTTAGAATGTAACATAGCGTGGTCCGACCTCGTAAACTCGCCTTGGCGTTCTCATTGCTTGAATATGGTTGACAGGCAAACAGATTCTTTGCTAGCTTAAAAATATTGGCAATGGAGTCTGCCACTAACCGCACCCTTTTTGAGGGCGCTGATGACTCCTACTTCAAATATTATTTGGGGTAGGAGTCAATAAAGCCTACCCCACCGGATTTGCCAGGTGGGTTTCCTATTTTGGGCCCTGTCAGGAAAACCTGGCAGGGCCTTTGTGGTTTTTGGAGGGATATTGTGCTGGAGTGGTATAAGCAAATTCGCCAGGAACTGACTGGTTATATTGAAAGATTGTCTGCAGTTTCTTCAAGCCGAGGAAACAAGAAAATCGAGGAAAACCTCAAGGAGATTTCGGAGAAACTGGCCGGAAACCGATTCAACCTTGTAGTGCTGGGGCAGTTTAAGAGAGGGAAATCAACCTTCATCAACAGCCTCCTGGGCGATAAAGTGCTGCCCACTGCCGTGGTGCCTCTCACTTCAATTGTGACTTTAATCAAACACGGTCAAAGAAAAACTATCGAGGTTCTTTTTACCAACGGAGAGAGAAAAACCATATCTCGCGATCAACTGGCAGACTATGTAACCGAGCGAGGCAATCCGGCAAATGAAAAGAAGGTCAAACATGTGGAGGTATCCTACCCGTCAGATTACCTGAAAGACGGGGTTTTCATCATAGACACTCCCGGCGTGGGTTCCACCTTTGAGAACAACACCGAGATGACTTATAACTACTTGCCCAGAGTCGACGCAGCCCTCTTCTTGCTGGCCGTGGACCCACCCATGAGCCAGTCGGAAATCACCTTTCTCAAAGACGTAAAGCAATACGTGGAAAAGATCTTTTTCATTCAGAACAAGATCGACTACATGGAGGAAGAGGAGTGCCAGGAGTCAATGTTGTTTTCCAAGCAGGTAATCGAAGAGGCCCTTGGTTCGGACAACATCCGCATCCATCCTCTTTCGGCCAAGCTTGCTTTGGAGGGAAAACAGACGAAGAGTAAGAAACGGCTGAAAGAAAGCCGGCTTTCCGAGTTTGACAAAGTGCTGGGAGATTTCCTTCTCAAGGAGAAGGGAAAAACCGTACTCCACTCGGCACTCAACAACACCAGAAAGCTGCTCTCGGATGAGGAGTTCGCCATCGAGCTGGAACGGAAGGCCATTGCCACCCCGTTGGAGGCTCTGGAGCAAAAGATTCAGCTATTTCAGGAAAAGATGGAGTTAGTGAGGCGGGACCGGGAGGACAATACCTACTATTTCGAAGGCGAGGTGAAGAGGCTCACAGACATGTTAGACCGCGATCTGGAGAGACTGAAGAAGGTCGAAATTCCAAAACTCTTAAAGGAACTGGAGGCTACAGGCGAGAAGCATCAACACAAAAACACCAGCGAGTATGTGAAGCTCATGGAGAAAGAGCTCCATGACACCATCATCCGCACCTTTGATGACTGGATCATTCGGGAAGAGGAGAGGTTGAATCAAGAATATGGGCGAGTCTCCAAGCGTTTCTCCGATCGAACCAATGAAATCATTGATGCCATTGTCAACGCCTCAGCGGAACTCTTTGAGCTCAAACTTGAGAGATTCACCTCGGAGGAAACCATCAGCAGCGATAGCCGGTTTTACTATATGCTGGGGGATCCGCCCAAGTTCTTTGATCTCGAAGGAGCCCTGGATTTTTTCTCCCAGAAGATTCTGCCGAAAGGACTGTCCCAGGTTATGGTGCTTAAGGATTTGCAGAAGAAACTGCCAGAAAAGATCGATATGAACTGCGGCAGGGTGCGCTGGGATTTCACCAATCGTATCAAACAAAGCTTTCTAAAGTTTCGCTGGGATTTGAACCTTAAGATCGATGCCACTGAAGAAGGAATTAGCAGAGCGATAGACAAGGCGATTGAACTTAAAAAAGCGAGTACTGCCGAGGTGAAGAAGGTCACTACACTTATAGACGAGCAATGGGAGCAACTCCAGTCGATCAAGCAACAACTCCAGCAACAGGAAGAGGCAATTCAAAGCCTTTAGGAAATGACAACACCTTCGAGGGCAACTGGGAAATCGTTGAGTAGCGCAAGCGAACAAAGAAAGACATTATCTGCGACGTAAGCGCGCTAAGCATCTCCTTACCACGAGGCGGTTTGCGGGTTGGTTGTGCCCGCAAGCCGCCTCAACTGTGTTATCGCCATGGGTCGAGCAGCGGGCTGGGCGAGGCCGTAATCACAACGACTTTTCCTTCGATGTTATTGCTCATAATCTTCACTGCTCCTTGCCATAAAGGCCGCTTAGCGACCGGTCATTTGCTCCAGGTTTTCGGGGTATCGATCCCCTTGCACCGTGATCTTTGAGGCAGCACTTTCGATCTCGTGGAGATCGTCGGCGGTCAGCTCGACGGCGGCAGCACCGATGTTTTCTTCGAGGCGATGCAGCTTCGTTGTGCCCGGAATGGGGACAATCCAAGGTTTCTGGGCAAGCAGCCAAGCGAGCGCGATCTGCGCGGGCGTCGCCTCCTTCTGCTTGGCGATCAGCTTGAGCAGATCGACCAGCGCCTCGTTCGCCGCCATCGCCTCCGGCGTGAAGCGCGGCAGGATATTGCGGAAGTCACCCTCGGCGAGTTTTGTATCCTTGTTCATCGTGCCGGTCAGGAACCCCTTGCCGAGTGGGCTGTAGGGAACGAAGCCGATGTCGAGTTCCTCGCATGTCTCGAGGATGCCGTTGGCTTCAGGGCCGCGCGTCCACAGCGAATATTCGTTCTGGAGTGCCGTGACCGGCTGGACGGCGTGCGCGCGGCGGACCGTTTGCGCTCCCGGCTCGGAAAGGCCGAAGTGCTTGACTTTCCCTTCCTGGATCAAGTCCTTCACTGCTCCGGCCACGTCTTCGATGGGCACGTCCGGGTCCACACGGTGTTGATAGAGAAGATCGATGACATCGATCCTGAGTCGCTTGAGCGAGGCTTCGGCCACCTCCTTGATATGCTCGGGGCGACTGTTCAGCACCGGTGCACCCTTCTTTCCCGTGGGATCGACCTTGGTGTCAAAACCGAACTTGGTGGCGATCACCACTTGCCCACGGAAGGGAGAGAGCGCTTCGCCAACGAGTTCCTCGTTCGTGAATGGGCCGTAGATCTCGGCGGTGTCGAAGAAGGTGACGCCGCTTTCCACGGCTTTTTGAATCAGCGAGATCATCTCCTTTTTGTCTGCAGCCGGACCGTAGCCAAAGCTCATTCCCATGCAGCCGAGCCCGATTGCTGAAACTTCCAGCCCGCTTTTCCCTAATTTACGCTTTTGCATTATTTGTCTCCTATGTTTTTAAATTGTGATTCTTTGTGACCGATGATAATGCCTGGCAGGCTGATCTTGAATACCTGTTCCCCCTTAATATGTTACCTATTTCTGCTTGCATCTTTATTTTCGGTTGCAAACCGCGGTCTGAAATCAAACCGCGGTCGGACCAAGCTATCATCCTGAAATACCAATAATTACTTGCCAGAAATAATCATTTTGAGAGCTTAGAGGGCCATTTTTGATACCAAAATTGAATAGCTAAACCCCATTTCTACCCCCCCAAACCAAGCAAGCATGTTTAGTGTCTACCCGCCGAGTTTTACCCCAGCATTTTGTGTCTAGGCTAACAAACTGGAAGTGTAAATTAAGGTATGTAATCCAAACTTTCACCTTTCTTGACCACCCAGTTACCTACATCTCAATGATGCTTGATGTTTCAACCTGCCCGTGCCTGTTAAAGGGCTTTGCACTTCGATAAAATATCTGGCACCTAAATAGAAAAAAGATTCTAAGAAACATCGATAATTCTGTTTAATTCCTTATAGTTACGTTTTTCAAGTGATCGGCATGATATTTGAGTAATAAAATAAATTATGGTTCTCCGGTCATGCAGATGGGGTAGGGGGATGTCACCGTGTGTTCCGAAAAGTTGGGGCAGGCCTATCCTACCTCATGCACCTGAATTTACTTCCAATCCCTCGAGGGTGTCTAAAATATTTTTGCAAAGGTGTAATATACGAGTCCGCCTTTTGACTCTACTCAATGCTGTAACCTCACTTCTAGCCGCATTGGTTTTACTCCATCCGGAAAAGCTGAGGGCAAATGAAGTCTTGAGATATGACTGTTCAGCCCAAGTTTATCAGGCCGTTGAAACTG
>JAJDNT010000167.1 GCA_022340515.1 Deltaproteobacteria bacterium | reverse complement strand
CTCAAGGGGTGTCTCAGAGTCATAGGCCAGGCGACCTCCTCGCAGAGCACTTCCACCTACAGCGGTTTGGACAGTAGCGTAAAAATGGCCGTAATGATTCTAGTTGGTTCCATACCCACAGCCTTCATCGGTTTACTCTTAAGGGATGTCTTTAATCGCTTCTTCACCTCCCCTGCCATCGTCGCTCTAGGTCTGTGGAGCACCGGTTTTTTTCTAGTTTGGAGTCGCTGGTCCAAGCCGCACCGCAAGCAACTGGAAAACCCCGGAGTATTTGACGCTCTGCTGATTGGCTTGGTCCAGGGCGCGGCAATCACTCCTGGCCTGTCACGCTCTGGTGTCACTATCACCACAGGGATGCTCCGCGGCCTTAGACCAGATTTGGCATTCCGCTTTTCTTTTCTCCTGTCCATTCCAGCTATACTGGGAGCCTCAGCCTCTGAGGCATTTCACGGCGGCGGCAACCATCCTGAATGGCATGTGGTAGCCGCAGGTTTTTTCTCGGCTTTTTTTGTCGGTTGGATTGCCTTGCTTCTGTTGCGGTCATTGGTAGATAAGGGAAAGCTCTTCTATTTTGCCCCATATTGTTTCGTTCTTGGAGCCGCGGCTTTTCTGACTGCGTTCCTTTAAATAATTACGCTGCTGAGATCTCAGATTTTAGCTGTCAGGTTTCGGGTGTTCCGCCGGAGGCGGATCAAGAGAATAAATATAAGAACTGAAACCTGAAAACTGAAACCTCATTGACCAATCTTACCCACAAATCTGTATCCTTTGTATTACTGGCGATCTTCGTGCTGCAAAAACTGTGGAGGTTTGAGGCTGGTTGGGTTGACTTACACTGGCCGGTCAGATTAGTTCAACGAGCTTTCTCCGTACTGCGTAATGCACCAGCTCGGCTGTGCTCTTACAGCCAAGCTTTAAGAGAATATTGGTACGGTGAGTGTCCAGAGTGCGAACGCTTATGTTAAGTATCTTCCCGATATCTTTCCTGCTTTTCCCTTCGGCTATGAGCTTGAGCACCTCCCGCTCCCGCGGCGAGAGCTTAGGTCCCTCCTTCTCTTCACCGAGCTCGTCGTATCCATCGATTTGGTAACCCGATATGGACGGACTCAAAAATCGTTCTCCTTTGCAGACAGCTTTAAGAGCACCAAAAAGACATTGAGCGTCGGCGTCTTTCACCAGATAGCCTGAGCCACCAGCTTCAAAAAACTGGGCAACAAATCCCTCATCTTTGTGCATAGTGAGAGCTACTACTTTGGTCTCAGGCAGCGCCTCAGTGATTCGACGAGTCGCCTCGATTCCACTCAAGTCGGGCATAGATATATCCATGAGAACCAGATCTGGTCGACAATGCTTGACCTGGTCAATGGCAGAGTGGCAGTTATCGGTGCTGCCGATGACACAAAATTCGGGCCTGGCTTCTAGGAGAAGTTTAAGGGACTCGGTAAAAATAGTGTGGTCATCAACGAGAAAGACGTTGTGTTTTTGCATGGGTATGCTGTACGCATCTGGGGTTACATGCTCTTACACTATCACTCCTCGCATTATCCAGCCCCAATATTAGACGAATCGATGTGGTGGGAGCGCGAAATATAAGTGCTTTAGGGAAAGTCAGTCAATTTCTTTTACTAGCAGATTGTTGAGCCTCGGGTCAACAATAATTCGGGAGCTTCCCCGAATAGGTAATGGGCAATAGGTTATAGGTATGAGAAGTCCCATAGCCCATCAGCTATAACCTATAACCCATAAAGGATAAATTACGTTGACAGTTCTTCATCTCCTTGATATAAATATCATTTACACCAGGTGGGGCTGTAGCTCAGTTTGGGAGAGCGCTTGAATGGCATTCAAGAGGTCGTCGGTTCGATCCCGATCAGCTCCACCAAATTTATTACTAACATAGCCGGTGTTAGCGGATTTTTGGTATACTCTGCCAGATTCTCACCATCGGCTTTTTTAATTAGTAACTCCATGGGGCTTGAAAAAGCAACAGTATAATGTTGGGAATCAAGCATGCCAATCCCGAATTCAAACTCCATCTTACAATTATTCTCGCTATTACGAATCTTGAGATTCACCAACCCTATGATCAACATAATCATAAAGCCACTTCAATCTCCACCATTGCTTGGGGAAACATCTCCTATTCTTCCCAGATGGACTAGCCCTGATGTTTGATGAATACGCCTGATCAGCACAGTGATTTAGGCATGAATCTTGAAGGTCCGTGACCATGATTTCGGCGGACGGGCACGCTCCCTCTTCTCACCTTCCAAAGCGTCAGACAAAAAACGTGCTCTGAAAAAAACAATAAATCACACCTTCAATCAAAGGCGTGTTTTGAAGGCAAAATCTTCGGCAGTGGTACCTGAACCCAAGGAGAAAAAATGGCCACTCTCTCCCTTTTAAAAAATAGATCACTTACAGTATTGATCGTGGAGGACGATGCCGAGCTCAGAGAAATCTTGCAAGCCGAATTCGAGCTCGAGGGACTAACTGCCTTAGTTGCCACAAATGGTAGTGAAGCAGTTACCAAAACAAGAGAACTTAAACCTGATTTAATATTGATGGACATAATGATGCCAGTCATGGATGGTATCGAAGCCACCAAATTAGTCAAAGGTGATGAGCAAACCAGACACATTCCCATAGTAATGCTCACTGCGGCAGGAAAAAGAGAGGACATTGTCGCTGGACTAGCGGCGGGGGCAATTGATTATATAACCAAACCGTTCTTCATGCCTGAGCTTAAAGCCCGTTTAAGGTCGGTGCTTCAGCATAAAATAATGTACGATGAACTAAAAAGGATTCAAGATACTTTGATAAGGAAGGAGCGACTACAGACTATAAAAGAGCTTACTGAGGCATTTCAAGGCTCAATCAATGGACCACTCACTGTGATTCTTGGCAGGATACACCTCCTCAAGAAAAAGCACAGCAACATATCTAAGAACGACCTAGAGACACTAGAAAATGCTGCCCACAAAATAAAAGAGATAGTAAATCATTTGGGCATTATGGAATGGATCTATCCGGCACCCCTCTTTAATGATGCTGCTTTGGTTGACCTACCGTTCCTCAACTAACACAATAAAATTCCAGATCTGAGATTGCAGATTTTAGATTGAGGTGGATAAAGTTTCACAATCTACAATCTAAAATCTCAAATCTTAAATGAGCCGACTGGGTTACATACGAATCATTCGGCTTACTTGGGAATCAACGCATCTATATATCTCTTCGTCGGTACCGTAAATGTCTACAATTGTGCGGTGGTTAATCAGCGTTTCGATTATAAAAGCGGTAAGGTAGAGACTGATGAAATTGGGACGCCGTACTATCGTTCTTAGTGGCGCGATCCGGTACTGAACGTCAAAATCCTCCGCTGATATTAGCGTCTTGATACATCCAGCCAGTTGGCGCTCCAGTTCCTTTTTGTTCTTTGTCTCTATGAGTTTATCCTCAATCAGTTTCATGGCGATACGGTTCGCCAGGTCCTCCCCTACCTCATACAGCTGACTAATGGCTCCTGCTCTTGCCGCTTCTTTAGCAGAGTCCAACCGAGATATGACATTACTTTCTCTTACATTTGGTCTGTAGTCTCTTGCCATCCCTTTACACCTCAAACCGGTTCTTAGCCATTACCTCTGGCGAAGACACCATAATTTATGATCTATTGCCCGGTGCAGCACTCTTCCAGAAAAATCGCCAATCCTTTCAAAACCTCATCCTCCATTGGCAAGAAATGCACCCCAACAATATACCCTTCACCGTTTCCTTTCGGTCTCGACCACACTACTTCTCCTTTCAAGGGAATTGTACCGTGGCGCGATGAATTCAACTTTGTCCGAAAGATACTCCCTACTTTGAGTTTGGTCAATGAGTGTAAACGCATGCCTCCCATGCTCAAATTAAGTATTCGAATTCCCTTTTTTCGTGAAGCTTGGTCAAAAAGTTCCTTACCCTCTGAGATACTCTGTCTCGGATGCTCACGTCGCTCCGGCAGTGACATTTGGATACTGGCGCCCTTGATGATAGCATATAGATAGTCCACCAAATTGGTCAACCGAGTCTTATCTTCCGTTGACCCCCCTTGTTCCAAACGATCCTCAATGTTTTCACGAATATCGGAAATTTCCAAGAGCAGGTCATCAAGCTGGACCCTTCTCTCCCTGTTTATTCCGGAGTTGTTGATGCTATTGATAAGGGGGCGGAGGGTGAATTTGATTTTTTGTTCGAGAAGGTCAAGCTTTTCTTTGGTAGGACCTCCCATGCGGCCAGCCTTTATGGGGAGTTAAGCTTGGATATTTTTTCGCTCTGTCAACATTCTAATTTACAAACATCCCATGTTTAACACGATTCTTTTTCAATCGCAAGAAGAAGATCAAGAAGATCAAGTTACATTAGTTATGTCCCCATGAGCCCGCCCTACCTTTAGCACGCTGCTTAAATGAACCATTGACGAAATATTCAATAATGGAGGCACTGAGTCGTGAGGATTTCTCTTGACGAAGCTATCGGCTGTATTATAGTTAAGCTCGTCCGCTAAATGACTTACAAGGAGTTACCCATGGATTTTGATCTTGAGGAAGGTCTTTACATCTTTGAAATCACCCTAGGCTATAAGGTGGCTGAGAGCGAGCACATGACGGTTCCTCTAATCATGAAGGCTGACGATGGTGATGAGGCGGAAGAAGTCGTTCAGGAATATTTGGAGATAAACAATCTCGCCGGGGATTTCTGGATTGCGGATATCACCGGTCCTTTTGATCCCGAAAAGTACCAGACCGAAGTAGATGAAGGAGAAAGGGAGCGCTGGGATCGTTTGGAAGATTACAGCCAGGAGGACTTACTGGAGATTCTCCAGGCTGAGGATATGTAAGTATTATCCCCTTGCCGCACATTGGGGCTAAGATTACTTTTTTGAGTCAGCATGCAAAAAGAGGATTCCGAACATATAGGGTCAATCCTGAAACGACTCTTCCGTAACCCTGAATGGAAGGAAAAACTACAAGCTTCCATGCCCTTGCTTCGTTGGCAAGAGATAGTGGGGGACAAAATTGCCAGAGAATCTCAGCCAGAATCCCTCAAAGACGGTGTGCTCCAGGTAAGGGTCGCAAACCCTGCCTGGCTTCATCATCTCCGCTTTTTAGAACGGGACTTGCGCCACAATTTAAATAAACAATTGCCTTCTCTGGAAATCAAAGAGTTGCGCTTTCGCCAAGGTTCTCTGGAGGAGGTTCAATCGGTGGCATCGTCAACCAGTCCTGAAGAAACCCCGGCTCCTCCAAACCACCAAGACCAACCCACACCTTTGAATCAGCAGCAATTGAAACTTCTCCAGTCAGTAACTGACCCTGAGTTGCGCAGAG
>JAJDNT010000164.1 GCA_022340515.1 Deltaproteobacteria bacterium | reverse complement strand
AAGAGTGCAGGGTTCTTCTGGTGGATGACGAGAAGGACTATCTGGAAGTGCTGATCAGGAGACTTAGCAAGCGAGAGGTCAATGTGGCCGGGGTTTCCAGCGGAGAGGAGGCCCTGCAATACGTGCAAGGGAGACCAATTGATGTGGCGGTCCTGGACGTGAAAATGCCCGGGATGGATGGGATCGAGGTATTGCGGGAAATCAAAAAACTTAACCCATTGATAGAGGTAATAATGCTCACCGGCCACGCTAGCCTAGAGGTGGCTCTTGAGGGCATGCGCTCAGGCGCCTTTGATTACCTGATGAAGCCCGCTGAGATCGATGAGCTTTTGTACAAAATACAGGATGCTTACCGGGCCAAGACCATTCAGGAAGAAAAAATTGCCCGGCTCGAGGAGCAGAAAGACCGGCAAGGCGGCGAGGAAATGTCCTGACCGGGCCAGATTTGCCCACGACTCTTACAGGGGTTGTCGATTGTAGGAAAAGGAATACACATATAACAACGAGAAGAAGGGGTGTTTACTATGAAAAGATTGAGAGGATTTTACAACCTGCTCATGCAGGCGGCCGTGGCTCACGCAAAGTGGGACTACGAAACCAGCATGAACATCGTCAAGAGTAAGCGGAGGCTCTGGCTTCTGGGCCTAATGGTTCTTCCAGTAATCCTGGTTTCGGTTGCCTTTGCCGCCGGCCTGCCGGAAATTTTGGGAGGTCACAAGGCTTACACTCCAGCCTATTACACCACATCCATCTTTGTAGTTTCCATTCTCATCGGTTTGTGTGCCGGATTGATAACCGGCTGTATAGGGGCCGGCGGTGGCTTTATTATCACTCCCGCCCTCATGAGCGCCGGGGTCAAAGGGATCCTGGCAGTGGGCACCGACCTCTTCCACATTTTTGCCAAGGCCATAATGGGAACCGCGGTGCACAAGAAACTTGGAAATGTGTCGGTGAAACTGGCCATCGCCTTTCTGGTGGGTGCAGTATTAGGTGTGACCGGCGGAGGGGTAATCAACCGGACACTCTATGAGGCCAATCCAGTTTTGAGCGACACCTTCATTAGTATCGTCTATGTAGTACTCCTGGGTTTTTTGGGCATTTACGCGCTCACTGACTTCCTGAGATTGAGAAAGGGCGGGGTTGAGGTGGGAGCCCACCACGGTGAAAGCGCCCACGGGGCCGAAGTCGCCGCGGGGAAGGTGGGCCTGCCGGCCAAATTACAGGCGGCCCAAATTCCTCCGCTCATCACCTTCGATGAGGATCTGGTTCCTGGCGGCAAAAGGATTCCAGCACTTTTCGTGGCCGTCTGCGGTGGTTTTGTGGGATTTGTGGCCGCCATCATGGGCGTTGGCGGTGGCTTTCTCACCTTTCCCATGTTCGTTTATATCCTGGGAGTTTCTTCCTTTACCACGGTGGGCACAGACATCCTCCAGATCATCTTCACCGCAGGCTATGCCTCCATTGCTCAGTATGCGGTCTACGGGTTCATCTTCTACACCTTGGCCATGGGCATGCTCATCGGTTCTTTGATTGGGGTACAGGTCGGCGCTCTCACCACCAAGGTGGTAAAGGGCATTTACATCAGAGGCTTCTATGCTACAGCCATCATCGCCGGTTTTGTAAACAGATTATTCGCCCTGCCGGAGAAGCTCCACCAGATGGAAATCATCAGGCTTTCCACACCGGTGGCGCATGGCCTTACCACTGCCGGTACCTGGATTTTTTTCGCGGTGGTGGGCATATTTGCTGTCTGGGTAATAGGGAAATACACTGGCAATATTAAGCTGCTGCGTGGGGAGGTCTAAGCAAATGATTGTCAAAAATAAAAAACGATTCGTCTGGGGTTTGTCCCTCGGTTTATCCTTTGGGGTGATTCTGGTGCTGATGTTTTCGCCAATTTTCCATGGAGAAAACGGTTTGCAAGCGGCAGATAGGTTGTTTAACTCCATTGCCAAAGGATCAACAAATTATTTTCCCGACTTACTGGAGAAAAACAAGCGTTTCAAGGACACTAAGTTCGAGGTCACTTTGAAGCTGGCCAATGAGGAGATGGCAGGGAAGGCCAATAAATTGATGGCATTGGCCGGGGTAAGGTCCGCGGTGGACTCAACCGAGGTCAAAGCCAGTGGTTATCTGGGCCAACTGGTGCAGGCGGCCCTCCAGGATTCAGAGGCCATGTTCAATAACCAGGAAGAGGCAATTGCGGCAAAGTATGGATTTCCGGGAAAAGAGGTGCTCTTTGTTTGGTGGTCCAGCTTCAAGAGCCTGGATAAAGAATTCAAGAAACAAAAAATGTTTGCTGAAGCCTCTTTTCTAACCGACGCAATGAAAAAAGGCGTGGAGGTAGGTTACAATTTCTACGGGATCTCGCCGCAGAACGCTTCTTCCAAGGCTGGTATCTTGAGTCTTTCCCTGGTCTTCTATGTAATCTATACCCTGTGGTGGGGCTACGCCATCCTCTTTCTCTTCGAGGGCGTGGGCATGCAAATGAAAAAAGGGGCCAAGAAGGAAGTGTAAGCAACTGACAGCTGGCAGCGTGCAGCCATCTCACCTAAGCACTAGGCAGAAGTCGGAGGTCAGAGGTCAGACGACAGAGGACAGAATATCGAATTTCTTTGCTGTAAAAGGGGGTGGGCTTTGCCCACCCTACGATTTTGGGGTGATGGAGTGTTGGAGTGGCGGTGACATTATAGAGAGTGGTGGCAGGGTTTGACAGGGTTGCATCCTTGACTTATGCTGGAGACGAGCAAGGGCTCGAGACTACCTTTTGGGGCTATTATGGCCGACCTTATTTCATACCTAAGCAACCTCATATGCAAGTGGCGTGGTAAGCCCCAATGCGGTTCAGATGTGGAAGAACTGCGCAACCTGTTCAAAGCAAGATATCACAGTTTCAAGTTACTTCTCAGCGCCAACAATAGGTCTCTCGAGATTATGGCGGACCTGGAGGAGGCTCTTCGGGGCGCACGAAGTTTCGGTATGTCCTTCGTAAAGGCTAATTGTACCGCGGTATCGGTGAATGTCTACCGGATGATCAAGAGCCTGGATGATCTTGCTCCGGGAAAATACGGGAAGCTCTACGAACGCTTCAATGAAATTGAGGAGCGGATTAACCAGACTCTCTCTCAAAAAAGGATTTTCAGGGGAGAAAAACTGGTTATACCCCTGGCCGAGATAAACAGAGAGATGGCCGACCAGGTTGGCAGTAAAATGGCCAATCTGGGCGAAATTAAAAACCGGATTAAAGTCACGGTTCCCGAGGGCTTCGTGGTAACCTCTCTTGCTTACGAAAAATTTTTGGAACACAATGACCTGCAGAGCGAGATCGATCGTCTTCTCCAGTCCCTGAGCATGGAGAGAATGGATGAGCTTTACCTTCTGAGTACCAGGCTTCAGCAACTCATTATTCAGGCCGAGGTGCCAGAGGATCTTCAAAAGGCCATGACGGCTGCCTACGAGGAGATAGCGCTCGGTCCGTCCGCAAGAGTATCTCTGCGCAGCAGTGCTCTTGGAGAAGACGGCACCGGAACATCCTTTGCGGGTCAATATCGTTCGGAGCTAAACATCAACTCGGAGAATATTTTCGAGGTATATAAAGAGATTGTGGCCAGCAAGTACAGCCCGCCCGCCCTCACCTACCGGCTGGCCAGGGGAATTCGCGATGAAGACATTGCCATGTGTGTGGGGTGCATGACTATGGTGGAAGCCTCGGCGGGGGGAGTAATCTATAGCCGTAATCCAATAAATATTCGCGACCATACCATACGCATTCACTCTGCTTACGGACTACCGAAATCGGTAGTCGATGGAAGTGTAGATGCCGACCTGTTCATTGTATCTAGGGATGCACCGATGAAGATTGTGGACAAGAAGATCGGCAAGAAGGATCGCATATTCCTCTGTGACCCAGAGGAGGGGGTGTGCCGTCTTGAAGTTACTCCCCATGAGAGCATAGTCCCTTCAATTTCCCAAGATCAGGTGTTTGCCCTGGCTGTTATGGCAGTGGAACTTGACGACTATTACGGCTCGCCCCAGGACATCGAGTGGGCCATCAAAACAGATGGCACCATCTGTCTTTTGCAGTGCCGGCCGTTAGAACAAATTGATTCTGGCGAGCGAACTTTGCGAGTCGAGGAGGAAGTTAGTGAAGCAGGTCAGGTTATTCTCCGAGGGGGAACAACCGCCAGCTCCGGGGTAAATTGCGGTCCGGTTTTTCACCTGGTGAAGAGCGCTGATACTTTACGGTTTCCCCAAGGAGCAGTGCTGGTTACCTCCCAGGCCCTACCTGCCTGGTCGTCGCTTCTGCATCGGGCCGCTGCGGTGGTCACCGAACACGGCAGCGTTGCCAGCCACCTGGCCAACGTCGCCAGAGAATTCGGCGTGCCTGCTCTCTTTGGTGTGGTGGGAGCTAAGCAATCCCTGAAAAATGGTGAGTTGGTCACTGTAGATGCAGACGGGCGATCGATTTATGCGGGGCGAGTGGAGTCTTTATTGGCCCAGTCAGAGCCGAAAAAGAATTTAATGCAAGGAAGTCCGGTGTATAAGGTTTTGGGGGAAGTTGCCCAACAAATTATGCCTTTGACCCTCCTCGATCCAGATGCTCCCGAGTTCAATCCGAAATATTGCATGACCTTTCATGATATTACCCGTTTTGCCCACGAGAAGTCGGTCCACGAGATGTTCAACTTCGGCAAGGAGCACCAGTTTTCAGAGCGCGCCAGCAAGCAGTTGGTTTGTGAGGTTCCCATGCAGTGGTGGATTATTAATTTGGATGATGGTTTCAGGGAGGACGTGGAAGGCAAGTATGTTGAACTGGACAACATTGTCTCCATTCCAATGTTGGCCCTATGGGAGGGCATCACTGCCGTTACTTGGAAAGGTCCGCCGCCTGTTGATACAAGGGGATTTTTATCGGTGTTGGCACAAGCTACCACCGATCGGGCCCTGGACCCAGCCTCGAGTTCCCAGTATGCCAATCGGAACTATTTCATGATCTCAAAAAATTTCTGCAGCCTAACCTCACGTTTTGGCTTTCACTTCTCTGTGGTTGAGACTCTGGTGAGTGATAGGCCTAGGGAAAACTACGTGAGTTTTCAATTCAAGGGTGGAGCTGCTGACTATGCAAGAAGAGTGCGACGGGCACACTTTGTGGGTGACATTCTTTCGGAATTGGACTTTAGAGTGGAAATCAAAGAAGATGCAGTGTTCGCCCGTTTGGAAGGAAGAGACCAGGATTTCATGTGTGAACGGTTGAAGGGGCTGGGCTATCTGACAATTCATACCCGGCAACTGGATATGATCATGTCAGATCAGGCCTCAGCCCGGAGTTACTGGACAAAGATAAGACAAGACCTGAATAAAATAATCGGAACCAAGTAGTTCATTCTTCCCTTTGACTGTCTAGCCTCCGGAACGAGCTTGCAGCTGACAGCTAGGTAGAGTTCCAAGTTCAAGGTTCAAAGTTTTCTGACTAAGCTGAGGCGCATTTTTAAACTTGAAACTTGAAACTTTGGACTTGACCCTATGCCTTTCTAAATCCGCAATCCGCAATGCGAAATCAACAATCTCCCTATCTCATTCGGTTAGCTGCCAGCTATTTTTACAATCTGTAAAGTTACTCTGCCTTTCTTCTTCTGTTCAAATTTAAAAAATCATTAAATTTCAATTGCTTGAATTCAACAACCGGATGGCACAGATATTTCAATAATTATCCGTATCCACTAAACGGACAAGAGCCTGTCCGAAGACCATTTTCTCCTCCCCTGGCGGCCTCTGGCTCGGAGAGCCTACGCCTCGGTGAGGAGGGGATAAAGCCTGCCCGCTCAGGCGAGGCCGGCGGAGGTGGATCACACCACCCTAACCCTCCCCCTTTCCCGCTAAAGGACAGCGGGATCTTCGACAAGGGGGAGGGGTTATGAGGTTAGCGCCAAGGGGATAAGGAGGCCTTGATATGCTGGTAAAGGATTGGATGACCAGAGAGGTTATAAGCGTGGATGAAGATGTCTCAATAATGAAAGCCTCGGCGTTGATGAGGGAGAAGGGGTTTCAACACCTGCCGGTGCTCAGGCAAGGTCGTCTTACCGGAATAGTGTCAGACCGGGATTTGAAAGAGGCGCATCCTTCCAAAGCAACCACCCTGGATATTCATGAACTCTACTACCTCCTCGACAAGCTCAAGGTAGAAAAGGTCATGTCAAAGAACCCTCATACTCTCGGCGGCCATGAGACCACAGAAAAGGCTGCCGCCCTGATGCTCAAGTACGACATATCTGCTTTACCCGTGGTTGATCAAAAAGGGGACTTACAAGGCATCATCACCAAAGGTGATGTCTTCCGTGCCATGGTCTCTGTTTCTGGAATCTATCAGGCCCCGTTGCAGCTCTGTGTGGAGGTAGAAGATCGGCCAGGTGCCATTAGAGAAGTAACTGACGTGATTCGGGCGTATGGCGGGCGCATGGTCAGCATGATTAGCACCTATGAGCAGGCGACAAAGGGGTTTAGGCACCTCTACATTAGAACCAAAGACGTGGAGAATGAAGAGGCTCTTTTTGCTGAGTTGGAAGGCAAATTTAAACTGATCTATCGAATCCACGACGAACTAGATTAGGGCAGAAACACTCTCTTCTCTTACCCAGATTTGCCATAGAGGCATAGATGAATCTTTATGGAATCTGTCCAGAAAATAGCCCAAGGTGAAACAAAACTCCCCTGCCTAAATATAGCCCTCGTGGGTGGGGGCTGTGGTGGTAGCGCCTTGATAAAATTTCTTGAAAGCCATAAACTACGGAACTTGCATGTCTGCATTGTGGGGGTGGCTGATTTAAATGACGATGCGCCAGGTGTGGTCTATGCCCGAAAGAAGGGGATCTATACAACCAAAAATTATAGAGACTTTTTTTCTTGTGCAGATCTCCACTTACTCATTGAAATCACCGGGCGGGAAGATGTTCTGGAGGAACTCATGCGGACCAAACCAAAGGAGGTGAAAGTCATTGATCACCTCAGTGCCAGACTATTCTGGGATCTCATCGAAGTGCAAGAGGAAAAGATAAGTTGCGAAAAAAAGCTGGCCCATTCTAATCGCTTGGCGACTGTGGGGCGAATGGCCTCATACTTGGCTCACGAAATCAGGAACCCTCTAGTCTCCATCGGAGGCTTTGCCACTGTAATTCAGAACTCGCCAGAACTTCCCGCAAATTTGAGACCTAAGGTGGAGATAATCGTGAACGAGGTCAAACGATTGGAGGGGGTACTGAGAAATATGCGCAATTTCATCCGGCCCCTGAAGCAGAACAAGGGTAAATACAATTACAACGAACTGGTAAGGCGGGCACACGATATTCTGCAATGGGAAATCAAGGCCAGGAAATTAGAGACTTCTCTGGATCTTGACAGCGACATCCCGAACAGTCTTTTTGACAAGGAACTCATATTAGAGGCTCTGGTCACCATCACCCGCAAACTGGCGCAATCCATGGAAAAGAATCAAAGACTTTCTCTGCAGACCGAGCTTTGTTGGGACACAGTGGGAATTTACCTAGTGGGTGAGGGCAGCTGGATTCCACCAAATGATTTGGAGAACATGTTCAACCCCTTCGCCGATGAACAGGATAGCAGCACTGGTCTAGATATGGCGATGAGCAAAAAGATCATTGAGGACCATGGAGGGGAGGTCAAGGTCACGAGCGAGGTAGGTGAGGGAACAGCCATAGTTATTGAACTTCCTCTTGAGAATACCGGATAAACTTGGTAGTTACAAAGATATTGGAGGGACAGGGGTATGCAGGTAACAGACAAAAGGATACATCAGGTAAAAATTGAGCTTTCTTTGCGGGAATGCAAGAGTTTGCGCAGAGCCATAGACCACTACTTGACCTTATACTCCCAGATGGATAGCAGGGAAAAGCTGCGAATAAAAGATCAAATACAGGTGGACATCCTGAGGGCAATGGCAAGTCACCTCAAGTTGGTTGAGACTTCTGATATCGTTGAAGAGATACGGACCGGGACATGAAAAGTCGGCTTCTATGTTTAGGATTGTTGCTCTTCTGTCTAGGAACAGGCTGCAGTGGGGCAGCCAAGGAGGAAGTTGCTGTAGTTCAGGTACCAGGGGTGAGTGCCGATGAGATTCGCTTGGGTTCCTCCCTAGCCCTCAGTGGTCATGCCAGTTTTCTAGGAACACAAACTCTCCATGGCGCCTTATCTTATATCCGGGCCATAAACGAGACAGGGGGTGTACATGGAAGGAGCATAAAGGTCATTGCCTACGATGATGGTTATGATCCGCCCCGTTGCCTGGAAAATACCCAAAAGCTCATTGTTGAGGACAAAGTCTTCGGGCTGTTTTGCTATGTTGGTACACCCACATCGGTAAAGATCATGCCACTAGTGCAGGAAGCACGCCTACCCCTAGTGGGGCTCTTTACCGGAGCCCAGGTCCTGAGAAACCCATTTCAGCGGTACATAATCAATATTCGAGCCTCCTACTATCAGGAAACCGGAGCTGTGGTCAAAGAACTGGTGGAATCACTCGGGCTAGAGAAGTTTGCCGTTTTCTACCAGTACGATGACTACGGCTTTGACGGTCTCACCGGAACCCAGATTGCCCTCAAGAAGTATGGTCTGACGCCGGTAGCTACGGGTAGCTATCGCCGGGGGAGCGTCGAGGTTGAACAGGCCTTGGAACAGATACTGCCTTCAGGAGCCGAGGTGGTGATCATGATCGGCACCCATGACTCCTGTGCCAAGTTTATCCAAATGGCTCGAACCAGGGGCTTTCATCCTATTTTCCACTGTGTTTCCTTCGTGGGTGGAGATGAATTGGCAAAAAAACTGGGTGGTGACGGAGAAGGTGTCATAGTCACCCAGGTGGTGCCGCCGCCTACAGAGACCCTGTTGCTGGACGCGGCCGAAGAATATACCAAGCTGCTCTCGCAGTACTATCCTGAGGACAGACCCACTTATGTGGGATTCGAAGGCTATCTAAACGCTAGGGTTATGGTTGAGGGATTGAGACGAGCAGGCCCAGCTCTTACTCGGGAGGGTTTCATCGATGCAATTGAGACTATTGAAAATTATTCTCTCGGTATTGCCAACCCTCTTACTTTTAACTCTCAAGATCACCAGGGATTGGAAAAAGTCTACTTCACCCAGATATGTGGGGGCAACCTCGAGCTGGTTACCAAGCCTTCCCTGAAGGAGACGAGAGAGGTAGGCAAATCAGGACTCAAAGAATGCATTGGTTCAAAAGACTGAAAGTCAAACAACAAATAGCGGTAAGTACCGTTTTGGTCGTCCTCTTTATTGCCACCGTGTCGTGGTTGAGTATACAGTATGTGGTTTTGCCCAATCTCAGCAATGAGATCACTAAGCGCGGCGGGATTGTTGCCAAAAGCATTGCTCGGCGGGCCCAACAGTACTTGACAGCAGATGACCGTTCGAACCTACTGGATATGATCTTTACGGAAAAATGGACGCAGCCTTACCTTGCCTATGTTTTCATTAGCAATGAGGTTGATGGCGTTATAGCCCACACCCTTTTGCAGCCATTTCCTCAGTCTCTGCTGGGGGTTAATCTCCTACCTGCCGACCAAATTCAGCAAACGAGATTGGTGAAGACCTGCTTTGGTGATGTCTACGATACGGCCATGGCGATCCACGAGGAAAGTCATCGCATAGGTACGGTCAGAGTCGGGCTCAGCAAAGTCTTGGTTGACGAGACCATGGGTCGTCTGCTTCACATTCTTCTGGCCCTCCTCGCCCTGATTATTTCTATTGGCGTAGTCCTAACCAATTGGTTTTCGAGGCAGATCACCAGACCAATACTGCAATTGAGTGATCTGACGCGGGACCTGATCTCCTGCAACTTTCAGGCTTGTGCGCATCTGGGCAAGAGGGTTGAGTGTTGGCTGACTAAAGACTGCAATCAAACGATCTGTCCCGCCCATGAACGTGGCAGACCACCGTGCTGGCTCCTGGATACTAGGCCGCCAGACAGAGCTGAGGCTGGATTATTTTCAAGGAAGCTGGAAGAGTGCAGCAGATGCCAGGTGTACAAAGAGAATGTGGGAGATGAAATCGAGCAGCTTGCGGCAGCATTCTGCCACATGATCCACAGGCTTGACCTCTATCAAGAAGAGTTGAAGCTGACAAACGAGGAACTGAGAAAGCTTAACCGCAATTACATGAAGATGCTGAGATTTGTATCCCACGAACTAAAGACTCCTATAGCCAACAGCAGCATGTCCGCTCAAGCCTTGCTCCAGAGTATTTTCGGTGAGCTCACCCCTCCCCAGGAGAGGATGGTTAAGCTTATTTACAGCAATCTCAGCTCTTCAATGGAGATGGTAAGAAACTATCTAGATCTTTCCAGAATTGAAACGGGTGAATTGCTTTTCCAGCCAAGGAGGCTGCATCTTGCTTCTGAGGTGGTGGCTCCGGCTCTTAACCATCTGATTACTTTGATCGACAGTAGTCGAATAAGGGTGGAAGACCAGACGGATGAGGGAGTGATTCTGGAAGTGGACAAGGAACTGCTTCAGGTGGTCTATGGCAACCTCATAGGCAATGCTTGTAAGTACGGTCGGGAAGGTGGTGTTATCCGACTCCAAGCCAAGGATCAGGGTGTTAGCTGCCGGTTGGAAGTGTGGAATGATGGACCTGGGGTGGCGAGGGAAAAAATGGGGCAACTTTTTCAAAAATTCAGCCGAATTCAGCAGAGTCAAAAGGAAGCAGCTAAAGGAACAGGGCTGGGGCTTTTCATAAGTCGTAAAATCGTGGAACTTCACGGGGGAAAGATATGGGCTGAAGGGGTTGAGGGAGAATGGATAAATTTTGTCATAGAATTGCCTAAATCACAGGAAGGGAGCAGAGAAAATGAATCGGAAGAAGATCTTGATCATCGACGATGATCCCAGTTTTCTTGAAATCTGTTCGGCCATACTGGAAGAGTATGATTATCAAGTCGAAACGGCTTCGAGCAGCAAAGAGGGACTGGAAAAGTTAGTTTCAGCAAGGCCGGACCTCTTGCTTCTGGACATAATGATGGCAACCATGGATGAAGGTCTAAATTTTGCCACCTTCATGAGGCAGAGGGAAGATTTGAGTAAAATTCCCATTATGATTGTTTCGGCACAACCCGATGCCGAGAAGGGATACCAGAGATCTGTAGAGAAGGAAATGGACTGGATTTCCGCAGACTTGTTTATGGAAAAGCCAATCAATCCGCAAGATCTGCTCCATAATGTTCGGCTGTTGATAGAGTAAGTGGAAATATCCTCGCTGAGCGGAAGCGGTAATGAATACGTGCGGTACCCGTCATTTTGGCGGGGCGAGATCCGGAATCCAGATAATTACAATGACGTCATTTGGTGCCTGGTTCCTCGCCTTCGCGGGCACCTTGTCTAGATCCCGGCTCAGGTCCGCCACGGACGGGCCCGGCCGGGGTGACGAATTGCGATACAGTCTCTTGCAGGTAGAAAGGCCGTCTGCAGCATCCACCATCCAGTATCTAGCATCTCAGCCTGCCAGCATTCTTTACAAAGTGTAAAGGTCTACGTCATTGCTCGGTTTTTTAGAAAGTACAAATAATAGTTATTCCAATGTCTTATATTGAAAAACCGATGGCATGAATATTTCATTATAAAGATTTATGGCTATTAATAAAGCTATGGCGACCTCAGTCGAGTAACCGTCGAAATATAAAGTTAGCTGAATAGACGTGGTGGACATCGGACCCTTCCTAAATACATTTTTTTCACCAATTCCCACCCTTTGCCCGCCATTGTCCATGTCCACCACATCTTCGGCTATGGAGAAATGGAAAAGGGCAAACCAGATTATCCAGTCAGAACACTCCTCGAGATCAGGAGGGTTAAATGGAACGCTTACAGGTCATAGTTAAGGTGGGAAAGTGAATTGTTCGAATGGAAGTCAGGGGGGTCCTTGACGCAAGAAATGTGACCAAGACTGAGGAAACTCTAGCAAATCTAAACTCGTCTAGACCCATGCCGCTTTACATCAATCTGAGCAATTTGGATGATTGCGACGCAAAAGGTTTGGAAGTCTTCTTACAAATCCTCTTCCGTTTTCAAGAAAGTTATGCCTATATAAGAATGGTCGGCTGGTCTGAGAGATACTCAGCGACACTGAATGACCTGGGTGCTGGAAGGATGCTAGATCGGATCTTTTGGGACGGGCCGAACCGACCAGTATCCTGTATGGCCTGAAGACTATTATAGATTGCAGATTGCGGACACCCTTCAATCTGAGATCCTGCAGTGGTCCGCCTGAGGCGGACTGATGAAACATCCGGGCCAGACGTCTCGCCAGCAAGGAAACAAGATATGGGCAACTCTAAGAAGATTCTGGTTGCGGTTGATGGTTCACCACAATCGCTCGATGCGGTGAGGTATATTGCTCTGAACTTTTCCAAAGGTGATCTCAAGGTAAACCTGATGCACGTCCTGTCCACAGAGCCTGAACCATTCCGGGACATGGAGAAAGGACAACTTTTCAGCAAAAAGATGCGAGCAGGACAGTCTGAGTGGATAAGGAGGGAGAAAGAATCTGCCCAAGCGTCTTTAGAGGGGAGCAGGGAGATTCTCCTTAAAGCCAATTTTAGGGAAGGTAATGTGGGGTTGATTCTACAAGAACGTCAAGTGGGTATTGCCAGGGACATCATTGCAGAAAGCTCGAGAGGGTATGACGCTGTGGTCATAGGAAGGCAGGGATCGAGTAAGTTCAGAGACATCTTTCTCGGCTCAATATCTTACAAGATCATCCAGGCGGTCGGACATCTTCCAGTGTGGGTAGTTGGAGGTGATATCAGATCGAGAAAAATACTTATTGCGGTGGATGGCTCGAAGAACTCTCGCAAGGCGGTACGCTATGTAGGCACTTTCGCCGCTTTCAATGGAGCCGAAGTGACCCTATTCAACGCAGTAAAAGAATTCAGATTGGCAATGTTAGACATTTCAACCCCCGGCGGAGAAGAGATAGAGGTAAAGATATTGGCAGAGCTGGAGAAGGATGTCCACCGCATGTTTGATAGTTACAGGAGAAGGCTCGAGAAGGCTGGAATAGAGGCAAGGGTAATCTCGAGCAAATATATACTTAAGAGTCGATCCCGGGCAGGAGATATTCTCAAGGAAGCCAAGGAAG
>JAJDNT010000160.1 GCA_022340515.1 Deltaproteobacteria bacterium | reverse complement strand
TCAGCAACAGGTATTCAAAGCTCTGGGGATTGACCAAGATGAAGCCCAGCACAAATTCGGCTTTATGCTGGATGCTCTAAAATATGGTGCGCCACCTCACGGAGGCATTGCCCTCGGTTTTGACCGACTTGTCATGCTCATATGCGGTGCGGATTCAATTCGTGATGTCATCGCCTTCCCCAAAACCCAGAAGGCCGCTTGCCCAATGACTCAAGCCCCAGAGAGTGTGAGCTTGGAGCAACTCCTAGAGCTTTCCCTCAAACTCGATCTACCAGGTTAAATCAGCTGGCAGCATGCAGCTAGCAGCGGGCAGCTTTTTTCTTTTTACTCTTGCTGCCGGCTGCCTGTTGCCAGCTGCTGGCTGTTGTATGGCCGGTTATAATAAAATATTGACAATTCGAAGAAATGTCCCTTAACATGCGGCTTCACCGCAGGGTTCTTCTTTAGCCGGACAATTCATGCATTGCCCGGGTTGCATTGCCGGCTGCGGGGCGAGCTCAAACAAGACACTTTTTGCATGCAGGTGAAATCATGGCACGGTGGAATAAACATAAGAAGGTATTGGAACATCAACACAGCAAATTTTGGGTCTACCGACTCCAAGATGTGCCTGAGCCAAACCTTCAAAGAGAAGTATTTCCTTACGAACAGGTAAGTAGGATAGACTTCGACCATAAACTGATCTCCATTGACCCGGCTGACGAGTTTCTAATTACTGACACCACTTTTCGCGATGGTCAGCAAGCCAGACCTCCCTACACGGTCCCACAAATAGAGACCATTTTCGACCTGTTGCATCGACTCAGCGGCCCAAACGGCGTGATCAGACAGTCTGAATTTTTCCTTTACAGTAATCGTGACAGAGAATCTGTGGAACGCTGTTTGGCCAAAGGATACCAGTATCCGGAGATTACTGCCTGGATTCGGGCAGTTGAGCAAGATCTGGATTTGGTTCTTGAGATGGGACTTAAAGAGACGGGAATTCTCACCTCTGTCTCCGACTACCACATTTTCTACAAGCTCAACAGCAGCCGAGCCAAGATAATGGAGAAATATCTGGCAATTGTTCGGGCGGCTCTGGACAAAGGAATTACTCCCCGTTGCCATTTTGAAGACATTACTCGCTCTGATATTTACGGTTTTTGCGTGCCCTTTGCCATCGAACTAATGAAACTCAGGGAGGAAACCTCAATAGATATAAAAATCCGTCTGTGTGATACCCTCGGCTTTGGTGTTACTTACCCAGGCGCCTCCTTACCGCGGTCTGTTCCCAAACTGGTCAGGGCAATGATAGACGATGCTGGCGTGCCGGGAAATCTCCTTGAATGGCATGGCCACAATGATTTTCACAAGGTGCTGATCAATGCCACTACCGCCTGGCTCTATGGTTGTTCTGCAGCAAACGGCACCCTTTTGGGTTTTGGCGAACGAACTGGCAACGCCCCCATAGAAGGACTAATCATCGAACACATCAGCCTCATGGGTCACGACAACGGCATAGATACCACCGCCATTACCGACATAGCCAACTATTTTTCCCAAGAGTTGGGCTATAAAATCCCCCACAACTATCCCTTTGTGGGAAGCGATTTCAATGCTACCAGTGCGGGTATTCATGCCGATGGTCTCATAAAAAATGAGGAGATCTATAACATTTTCAATACAGCAAAAATCCTGAGCCGCCCTGTGAGCATTACTATTACAGACAAAACCGGGATTGCCGGCGTGGCCTACTGGGTCAACAGCCGTCTCCGTTTAGAGGGAGATAAAGCTATTAGCAAACGCCACCCCGGTATCGTCAAGATTCACAAAAGGATCATGCAGGAATACGATGGGGGTCGAGTTACCAGTATCTCGCGCAAAGAGATGGAGCAATGGGCCCGCCAGTATCTTCCTGAATATTTTGTTAGCGAATTTGACTTGCTTAAACAGCAGGCCCATGGGCTGGCAGCTCACCTGGTAGAGGAGGTGGTGGAATCCGATGAGATCAAATCAATGGATCCCAGCCGACAAGAGCCAGTGCTCCAGAGCCTTCTGGATCTCAATCCCTTTATCCAATATATATATGTCACTGACCGCGAAGGAATCAAAACTACCAGGAATATTACTCATATTTCTGATCGTGCCAAGTATGAAAAGGCGCAAGTCGGGGAAGATCTCTCTGATCGCGACTGGTTTATTAATCCTCTCAAGGATGGCAGAGTTCACATTACTGACTTTTATAAATCCATCTATACAGGGGCGTTGTGCATAACCGTATCAGCACCTATTCGCGATGCGGCAGACGATATTGTTGGAGTTTTAGGACTCGACATTAGATTCGAGGAGTTGGCTAAACTGGAAGAAGAGGCAGAATTCTAGGACCTTTCTTAACTGACGGAGAGAGCCCGGCCCAGGCCGGGACAATATAGATATGGGATATGGGATATGGGATATGCGTTACATATAAGAGTGCTCCATCGCAAATCACCCATCACAGATCTCAGATCGCAAAGGCTTTATCGAAGCAATCACTTCCGCATCCTGCTTCTCGCTTTTCCTCTTCTCCTCGTTGCCTGCGCCAGTAGTTCACCTGAGACAAAGAAAGGTGACTACTATACGGTAGCTGGTAAGCGCTACTATCCAATTTCGTCTTCCACCGGCTTTGTCCAGCGAGGACTGGCCTCATGGTACGGCGGGAAATTTCACGGCCGACTAACTTCCAACGGCGAGCGTTATAACATGTACGGCCGCACTGCCGCTCACAAAACCCTCCCTTTTAATACTCACGTTCGGGTAACCAACCTCCGAAACGGTAAGAAGACTCTGGTTCGTATCAATGACCGCGGTCCTTTTGTCCAAGGCCGCATAATAGACCTCACCTATACCGCGGCACACGAGCTGGCCATGGTGGAAGATGGAGTGGCGCCAGTAAAGATCGAGGCTCTGGGTTACGCCCGGAAAAAGCGCCAGGCCGGAAAATGGGTGCAAGTTTACGAAAAGCCTGCTAGTTACTTGCAGGGTGACTTTACCATTCAGGTGGGGTCCTTCGCTGTACGGGAAAATGCCCTGCGACTTCATGATTCCTTGAAGCAAAAGTACGACAGTGCGAGTGTAATGGTCTTTGACCGGGGCGATCAGATATTCTACCGGGTAAGGGTGGGTCGCTATGCTCGCTTAGATCAGGCCGAGGCCGGTGCCAGCCGTTTGCAAGAGCAAGGCTTCCCGAACGCCTTTGCGGTAGCAAGGGATAAGTAAAGGGTCCAGATCCGGGGGACGTTACTTCGAGCTTCTCCTAAAGCCGGTACTTCTTCGATGCGGTAGCCCTCTGGAGTATTGGAGTGATGGAGTAATGGAGCAATGATGATTACAAGGGTCGTTGAAACTCCGCTTTTAGGTTTTTCCAACACTCCAGTACTCCACTACCCCAGCACTCCAAACACCTTGCCATCTTTGCTGACGAAGGCAATAAATTTTATCCCCGACCGAAGAATTCGGTCTCGGGGACCCTAATGAGGTTGCCATGAAAGTACTGACTTACCCTACTGAAGAGGCGGAAGTCCGAATTGAGCGGATTGTTAATCGGTCTCTCTCCTATTCACTGGAGGTTGAGCATACGGTGGTGGAAATCATCAAGGCGGTGCAAGCCGAGGGCGATGCTGCCCTTCTGCGCTATACCCGTCAGTTTGATGCACCTGAGATCAATTTAGAGGAACTCAAGGTCAGTGACTCAGAGATGAAAAAGGCTGCCGAGGCGGTTGACCCTGAGTTCAGCGGTCTGGTGCAACGGGCCAAGGACAATATTGCCGCCTTTCATCAGGCCCAAAGAAGATATTCTTGGTTCATGCCTTGCGAGGACGGTTCCTTCCTCGGGCAGATGTTCACCCCGCTGGCAGCAGCCGGTCTCTACATCCCTGGTGGACGAGGTGGGGAAACCCCCCTAATTTCATCCCTGCTGATGAACAGCATTCCGGCGATCATTGCTGGTGTTCCTCGTCTGCAGGTAGTGACCCCGCCTCGCCAGGACGGCAGTATCAACCCTTATCTCTTGGCGACCACCCACCTCCTTGGCATTAAGGATGTTTTCAAGGTGGGAAGCGCTTGGGCTATAGCAGCCCTCGCCTTCGGTACTAAAACCATCCCTGCAGTGGATATAGTTGCGGGTCCAGGTAACATATACGTTACCCTGGCTAAAAAGCTTCTTGCTGGCCAAGTTGGTATCGATATGATTGCCGGGCCCAGTGAAATTCTTGTCATTGCTGACTCTAGCGCTAATCCGCAACATGTAGCTGCGGATCTACTCAGCCAGGCGGAACACGATTCCATGGCAAGTGCAATTATGCTCACTCCCGATGCGCAGTTGGCTGAAGCCACTGCTGTCGCCTTAGAGGAACAGTTAGCAAGACTCCCCAGGCGACAGGTAGCTGAGGAATCTCTGGCCGCTTTTGGAGGTATCTTCCTGGTAAGCGATTTGGACACCGCCTTTGCCCTGGCAAACAAGATAGCTCCCGAACACCTTGAATTGCTGGTGGAAAAACCTTTTCAGCTTCTAGGAAAAATTCAAAACGCCGGAGCTGTTTTTCTTGGTCATCACTCTCCCGAATCTGTGGGAGATTATTTTGCCGGTCCCAATCACGTCTTGCCCACCGCCGGCACCGCCCGTTTTGCCTCGGGCCTGAGTGTGGATCACTTCATCAAGAAGACCAGTGTGATTTCCTACTCTTCAGAGGCCCTGAAGCGAGATGCTGCAGATATTATGCGTTTAGCCGAACTAGAGGGTCTCGAAGCCCACGCTCGCTCGGTAAAGGTAAGACTGGAGAAGGAATGAGCACTTCCTAAATTGCCGATTGCGGATTGGAGACTGCGGATTTTGGAAATTCGAGATTGGCAGGTTAATTGCGCTACAGAACATGCTAAGATTTTATCGTAGCCCTTCGGCAGTGGAATCTCTCATCTGGAGTGGACTTTAGCGTTGATTCGATATAAATTATTAACTTATATGCTATTAAACTTTACCTATTTAGAGAGGAGATTTCACCACTCATCACATTATAGACAGCTAGAAAGAGTCAAGGCCGCATCTGCCTTCTCTGGCAGGTTAAGCTGGTCAAAAGTGGACAGCCATGGAAAAGCCGGTAGACCAAAGGCATAACGAGCAAATAAAGGGAAGAACTGCACCACTGACCTCTCTCAAGGGGCGACGTCTTGCCAATCTGCTTTTGTCTCTCCTGATTATTGTTCTTGGCCTTGTGGTTGCAACCTATATTACTCACAAAACTCCCAAGGCTCAAAAGCGAGCGCCGGTGAAGGCCATTCCCGTGGTAGAAGTGCAGGTGGTTCAACCGGGGGACCATCGCATCATGGTGCCGGCCATGGGCACAGTGGTCCCAGCCCGTGAAGTTGCACTCAAAGCACAGGTCTCAGGAAAAGTACTTTCTCTGCACCCCGAGTTCATCGCCGGCGGCTACATAAAAGAAAACGCCGAGATCTTGAAAATCGACCCGGTGGATTATCAATTAACCGTCACCTTGGCTTCAGCCAAGGTGAAAGACGCAGAGAGTTCTCTCCAGCTGGCCGAAGAAGAGGCCAATGCAGCCAAGGAAGAATGGCTTTTGCTCAATGAAGGTGATCCCAAGACAAAGGATAAACCGCCGCCACTAGTAGCCAAGGAACCACAGCTGGCTGCCGCACAAGCAAGATTGAAGGCGGATGAGGCGGAACTCCAAAAGGCGGAACTGGACCTCAAACGGACCTCCGTACGAGCACCCTTCAATGGTATTGTTCGCAGCAAAAGTGTAGAGGTAGGATCCCTGGTGACCCCGCAAGACCCATTGGCAGAACTGGTGGGCGTGGATGAGTATTGGATACAGGTTTCAGTGCCAGTGGACTACCTGAAATGGATCTCCTTCCCCACCCGGAAAGGGGCGAAGGCATCGGCGGTGCGAGTGGTGCATCGAAGCGGTTACGTTCGTACTGGCGAAGTCATCGAACTTCTCGGGGACTTGGAGACTGAGGGGCGCATGGCCCGTATCCTGGCCGCGGTCAAAGACCCCTTAGGATTGAAAGACTCTGGGCAAGCGACACGTCCTTTGCTCATTGGCGAGTATGTTCGGGTTGAAATTGAAGGATCGCCGCTGAGCCAAGTTTTTCGCATTCCCCGGGTCGCCCTGAGGGAAAATGATACCATCTGGATCGTTGGAGACGACTCAACTCTGGATATTCGCCCGGTAACAACTATCTGGCGGGATACGCAAACGGTGTTTCTCGACCAGGGATTGAATCCGGGAGATAAATTAATCGTCTCGGACCTGGCCGCCCCGGTGGAGGGCATGAAAATCCAAATGGAAGGAGAGGAAAGGGCGGAGCCCGCCCGAGGCGAGGAGATGGGAAGCGGCTGAGTCTCGCGACACCAATTCATGAAATACCCGGGCTAGGGAGTGCCGCTTGTCGCTTTAGCGCTAGCGGCTGTTTAATTGGGACATCTGTGGGCCTGATGACTAATTGAGATTATGGAAGCTGGAGCAACAGAAAGACGGGCAAGCGGTGCCATCCGCTGGATGGCCGGGCACTCGGTCACGGCTAATTTGTTGATGCTGGTACTCCTCGTGGGTGGCGTGATCTTCAGCCTGAAGATCAAAAAAGAAGTTTTTCCCGATTTCGAGCTCGACATGGTGAACATTACTGTTCCCTATCCCGGCGCAAGTCCAGAAGAGATAGAAAGGGGTATTATCCTTGCCATTGAGGAGGCCATCCTCGACCTGGAAGGGATCAAGAAGCTCACCAGTTCCGCCGAAGAAGGCGTGGCTCGAGTAACCGCAGAAATCCATGAAGGAGAAGATATCCAGGCCATTGCCCAGGATATCAAGAACGAGGTGGACCGGATCACCTCCTTTCCCGAAGAGGCTGAAGAGCCTCAGGTGGTGATCGCTAAACGCAAACGATTCGTGGTTTCTCTGGCCCTTTACGGAAATCAAAGCGAGCGGGTGCTCCGAGAACTGGCTGAAGTGGTGCGCGATAGGTTCCTGCAGGATCCGGCAATCACCCAGGTGGAAATGGTGGGCGTCCGTCCCCTGGAGATCAGCATCGAGATTCCCCAAAACAACCTGCGCACCTACAACTTGACCCTGGGCGAGGTTGCCCAAAGGATTAGGCAAGCGTCGGTTGAACTTCCTGGAGGAGCCATAAAAAGCGAAAGCGGCGATATCCTGGTTCGCATCAAGGATCGACGGGACTATGGTCGGGAATTCGGCCACATACCGATTGTTACCACCCAGGATGGGACCCGGGTCCTCCTGGAAGACATCGCCACTATTAGGGACGGATTCGAAGAAACCGACAATTTCGCTACCTACAACGGCAAGCAAGCAGTATTGATTGAAGTCTACCGGGTAGGAGATCAGACCCCTACTTCCGTTTCCCAGGCAGTGAGAGAGCAACTTGCCATACTCAACAGCCAAATCTTGCCCAAGGGCGTTGCTCTTGAAAGTCGCTATGATCGATCCGACATCTACCAACAGCGGATGGACTTGCTCCTTACTAATGGTTACCTCGGCTTGAGCCTGGTATTTATTTTCCTTGCCCTTTTTCTTGAGGCCCGTCTCGCCTTCTGGGTGAGTCTGGGAATCCCCATATCGTTTCTTGGCTCCCTTTTGATTTTGCCGGTCCTCGGGGTAAGCATCAATCTGGTATCCATGTTTGCCTTTATCGTCACCCTGGGAATCGTGGTGGATGATGCCATCGTTGTGGGAGAAAACATCTATCACCATCATCAGAGGGGGCTCCCCTGGTTTGAAGCGGCGGTGAGCGGAGCGCGGGAAATTGCCATGCCCGTCACCTTCAGTGTGCTCACCAATATGGTGGCCTTCATGCCATTGCTCTTTATCCCCGGTTTTATGGGCAAGGTCTTCAAGCAGATACCGATTGTGGTAATCTGCGTCTTCACCATATCTCTCATTGAAAGCTTGTTCATTCTGCCGGCCCACATCGGCCACACCAAGGGACACAGCCGCAGTGGGTTTCTCGGATGGCTCCATAATGCTCAACAGCGATTCAGCCGTTTCTTCAGCCGAATGGTCCAAACCCGCTATGGCCCCTTCCTCGATCTGGCGCTGCGCTATCGCTACGTGACCATTTCCATCGGGCTTACCGTGCTGGTGATCACTGCAGGGTACATCAAAAGCGGCAGAATGGGCTTCGAACTCTTTCCCAAAGTGGAGTCCGATTACGCCAAGGTAACCGCGGTACTTCCTTTCGGCACGGCATTTGAAAAGACCGCAAAGGTACAAGAGAGATTGGTGTCAGTAGCCCAGAAGGTCGTGGCTGAAAACGGCGGCGACAGATTGTCCGAGGGCATCTTTGCGGTAATCACCGGCAATCAGGCGGAGGTGCGTTTGTATCTGACCCCGCCGGGAGAGCGCCCCATTTCCACCGCCCAGGTGACTGAACTCTGGCGCACCCAGGTGGGAATTATCCCTGGGCTCGAATCTATTAAATTTGAGTCCGACGCCGGCGGCCCGGGCAGCGGAGCCGCCATTTCTGTGGAGCTGAGTCACCGAGATATCCGCGTCCTCGAGAAAGCCAGCGCCGAACTGGCTGAAGCTATGGCCTTCTATCCAGAGGCACTGGACATTGACGACGGGTTTTCCCCGGGAAAGCATCAGCTCGATTTCCGCATCACCCCCGAGGGTCGAAGCCTGGGGCTCACCTCTCAGGAAGTCGCTCGTCAGGTCCGTCATGCTTACTACGGCGCCGAAGCCCTTCGCCAGCAACGGGGTCGGAACGAGGTCAAGGTGATGGTGCGCTTGCCCCGAGACGAGCGGACGTCCGAGTACAATCTGGAAGAGATGATCCTGCGCACACCAAGCGGATCGGAAATACCCCTGCGAGAAGCGGTGAACGTCAAGCGCGGCCGAGCCTACACTACCATCGATCGGAGGGACGGTCGCCGGATCGTAACCGTGTCAGCCGATGTCCGTCCTAGAAGCAAGGCCGGCCTGATCTTGGGGTCAGTGAAATCGGAAATTCTTCCTGAGCTCCAGAGAGAATATCCTGGATTGACCTATAGCTTCGAAGGCAGGCAGGCTGACCGGCGCGAGAGCACGCAAAGCCTTTTGACAGGGCTGATGATGGCGTTGATAGTCATTTACGCCATGCTTGCCGTGCCCTTCAACAGCTATATTCAGCCGGTCATCATCATGATCTCCGTCCCCTTCGGGATTGTCGGGGCAGTGATCGGCCACCTGTTCATGGGCTATAGTCTGAGCGTCATGAGCCTCTTCGGTGTCGTCGCCCTTTCTGGAGTGGTGGTCAATGATTCCCTGGTGCTCATCGATTTTGCCAACCGCAAACAAATAGCTGGCATGGGTAGACACCAGGCAGTTCGTGAGGCTGCCATCCACCGGTTTCGACCGATTCTGCTAACAAGCCTTACCACTTTTGGTGGGCTGGCGCCCATGATTTTCGAAACCTCCCGCCAGGCCAGATTCATGATCCCCATGGCCATCTCACTGGGATTCGGCATCATCTTCGCCACCCTGATTACCCTGCTGCTGGTCCCGAGCCTTTATCTGATGGTAGAAGACATCAAAAAATTGTTTGGGGCCGGTCGGCTTTCGGATCAACCAGTCCTCTAACCTTGAAGATTTTCGCTTGCACTTTCCATAGCTCTTGCCCCAAGGATTTTTCCGCAAAATGTCAAGGCCGGCCTAAAAATTTTCAGTTTTACTTATAATATTTTTAGTGATTAAGCTTGACACTTAGTAGGTGCTTTCCTATATATTCCATCCAGCCCGGGTTCCAACCTCCCTCGGAAAGAGTAAATTACAGGAGATCAGTATGCCAAGACGGGAAGACATTCGAAAAGTGATGATTATCGGTTCCGGACCAATCGTAATCGGCCAGGCCTGCGAATTTGATTACTCGGGCACTCAGGCTTGCAAGGCACTGCGCAAACTTGGCTACGAAATTCTTCTGGTAAACTCAAATCCCGCCACAATCATGACCGACCCAGGCATGGCAGATGTCACCTATATTGAACCCCTTAATCTTCAGTCCATGGCAGAAATTATAGAGAAAGAGCGGCCTGATGCCCTCTTACCCAACCTTGGAGGGCAGTCTGGACTGAATCTTTCCTCGGAGTTGGCCCGCGCTGGGGTCCTCGATAAGTACGGAGTCAAAGTAATTGGTGTAGAGATTGATGCAATCGAGCGCGGTGAGGACAGAATCGCCTTTAAAGACACGATGAACAAGCTCGCCATCGAGATGCCGAAAAGTTCCCCTGCCTTCAGTGTAGAAGAAGCAGAGAAGATCGCTTCAGAGTTAGGTTATCCGGTGGTTCTCCGCCCCGCTTACACCTTGGGTGGAACCGGAGGTGGTCTGGTTTACAACGTTGAGGAGTTGCGGGTTGTGGCAAGCCGCGGGCTGTCGGCGAGTCTCGTGGGCCAGGTACTGGTGGAGGAGTCGGTTCTGGGATGGGAGGAACTGGAACTCGAGGTGGTACGAGATGCCAAAAACCAAATGATTACCGTATGTTTTATTGAAAATGTTGACGCCATGGGGGTGCATACAGGAGACTCCTTCTGCACCGCCCCTATGCTAACTATTGACCCTGAACTCCAAGAGCGGTTGCAGAAACATTCATATGACATTGTCGAAGCAATCAAGGTAATCGGCGGCACTAACATTCAATTTGCCCATGATCCCAATAGTGGCCGGGTAGTGGTCATCGAAATCAACCCGAGAACCTCCCGCTCCTCAGCTCTGGCCTCAAAAGCCACCGGGTTTCCCATCGCCCTCATCTCTTCCATGCTGGCCGCCGGCCTCACCCTAGATGAAATCCCTTACTGGCGAGAAGGTACTTTGGATAAATACACGCCCTCGGGTGACTACGTAGTAGTGAAGTTTGCCCGCTGGGCCTTTGAGAAGTTCCAGGAAGCTGAAGACAAAATCTCCACTCAGATGCGCGCTGTTGGGGAGGTAATGAGCATCGGCAAGACCTATAAAGAAGCGTTCCAGAAATCGATTCGCTCTCTTGAAAACGGCCGCTACGGACTTGGCTTTGCTAAGGATTTCAACCAGCGTTCTTTGGATCAACTCATGGAACTCCTGGCCGAAGCCTCGAGTGAAAGGCAGTTCATCATGTATGAAGCTCTCCGCAAGGGGGCAACCGTAGATGAACTCTATAGTAAGACTTACATAAAGCCCTGGTTTATTCAACAAATGAGGGAGATTGTCGACTTGGAAGAAGAAATCCTTCGCCACAAGGGAAATGACTTGCCGGACCGCTTACTGACCCAAGCGAAACAGGACGGCTTCTCTGACCGCTACTTATCACAACTTCTCTCCATCCCGGAGGCAAAGATACGAGAGCACCGTATACACTTAGGAGTAGTTCAGGCCTGGGAACCGGTACCTGTAAGTGGGGTGGAGAATGCTGCCTACTACTTTTCCACCTACAATGGACCGGACAAGGTGGAAACCAGTGATAGACCCAAGGTTATGGTTTTGGGAGGAGGGCCTAACCGTATAGGTCAGGGGATCGAGTTCGACTACTGCTGCGTTCACGCCGCCTTTGCCCTTCGCGATGAAGGCTACGAGTCCATAATGGTTAACTGTAATCCCGAGACTGTCTCAACCGACTACGACACCTCTGACAAGCTCTACTTTGAGCCCCTCACGGTGGAAGATGTTTTGAGTATCCATGAAAAAGAGAAACCGGAAGGTATCGTGGTGCAGTTCGGCGGTCAAACGCCCCTCAATATAGCCAATGAACTGGCACAGGCTGGGGTTAACATCCTCGGCACCTCACCTGACACTATTGACCTGGCTGAAGATCGGGATCGATTCCGTCAGATGATGCGGAAGTTGGGCATCCCCCAGCCGGAGTCTGGCATGGCCAGCACCCTGGATGAGGCCATGATTATTGCGGCAGAAATAGGCTATCCCTTAATGGTAAGGCCTTCATACGTTCTCGGCGGACGAGCCATGGAGGTGGTTCACGATGAGCAGATGCTGAGACACTATGTTTCCATGGCAGTGGAGGTAAGCCCGGAAAGGCCCATCCTGATCGACAGATTTCTGGAAAACGCTATTGAAGCCGAAGCAGACGCCGTTGCCGACGGCAAAGATGCCTTTGTACCAGCGGTTATGGAGCATATCGAACTTGCCGGGGTGCACTCCGGCGATTCGGCCTGCGTCATTCCACCCATCAGTATACCGGCCAAACATCTCGATACCATTTATGACTATACCAGAAGAATCGCGGTTGCCCTGGAGGTGGTAGGACTGCTGAACATTCAGTATGCCATAGCAGAGGATACTGTCTACGTACTCGAGGCAAACCCCCGGGCCTCTCGAACCGTCCCTTTAGTATCAAAAGTTTGCAATATCCCCATGGCCCGTTTGGCCACTCAGCTCATGCTCGGTAGGAGTCTCAAGGAACTCGACCTCAAGCCCCAAGCAATTCACCACTTCGGGGTTAAAGAGGCAGTATTTCCTTTTGACATGTTACCTGAGGTTGATCCACTTCTCGGACCGGAGATGCGTTCTACCGGTGAGGTCTTAGGCATGGCGAATTCCTTCGGCCTTGCCTTTTATAAAGCTCAGGAGGCAGCCAAACAGTACCTTCCTCTTCAAGGAACCGTACTGATAACAGTTTCAGAAAGGGATCGACCTGCCGTACTTGAACTGGCCCGTCAGTTTGCTGACCTTGGCTTTAAGATCATGGCTACAGTGGGAACCCATGCCTTTTTGGCCGAGCAGGGGATCCAATCTGAGCATATTCTCAAGATGCATGAGGGGCGGCCCAACATTGTCGACGCAATAAAAAATAAAGAAATTCAACTTGTTATCAACACCCCCAGTGGTAAGCTCAGCAAGTATGACGATAGCTACATACGTAAGGCAGCCATTAAACACAAGGTGCCTTATATCACCACCCTAGCTGCTGCCCTGGCCGCTGCCAGAGGCATAGCGGCGAAGCGCAACAGAAAGACCACCGTGCGCTCTCTTCAAGATTACCACCAAACCATTGTCTAGGCCCTAAAGGGCTAAGCGCAGAGCGCCAAGCGTTCGGTGAACGGTAAAGCGATTATCCCCTGCCCCCGCATCTGTTCACCCTTTACCATTTACCGCTTACCCCCTTTTCGCTATGCGCCGTGCGCTATGCTCTATGCGCATTGACCCGTCCCAGCTGATCAAGCTCCTTGTCGTATTTGTCAATGAGAAACTCCCAGGAGTAACGCTCCATGTGATCTGCAAGGTCTTCCCTCTTGTTCCGGTATTGCCTTGGGTTTGCCAGGATCAGGCTCAGTCTTTCCACCAACTCCTCCTGGCTGTTGTAAAGGCAATCATCATGAAACTTCTGGGGGATCAGTTCAGGGTAGACAAGATTATTGGGCAAAAGAGGATAGCAACCTTGCCTTATGGCTTCTACCACCGAGATGCCAAAATTTTCCTGGATTGCAGTGCTAACTACGACCACACCTTGCCTCAGCCACTTTAGGTAATTTTCCTTTGAGGGTTCGTAGCCATATTGAACAATTCTTTTAGCAAATTTTTTTTTGGCAGTAGTAAATCCTTTGGGCACAAGCTGAAAATTCTCTCCCAGGAGTGCGAGGCGAAATTCTTGGCCGCGAGATAGAACCGAGTAAAGAGCAGAGAAAAAGCTCTCGGGACCCTTATCAAATTCCCACCTGTGGTTCCAAATGATGAGAGGTGGTTGACAAAGGTCCCATGACTTCAAATTGGCTGGCCCTGGCGGATAGTTGCAGCCGGGATAAAGAACCGCTGCCTTTGCTCTGATCTGCTCAGTTACCCACCTTGGCCGATATTCCGGCATCATCCCAATGAATCCGGGGAGAGCCTCTAAGAAAGCTACCATGTGGGTTCTTGAGTTAAAAAGTAACCTGTCGGCTACAATCCCGGTGGTTATGTCGGTGAAGCCAAACTGGTAATCCATGGTTTCACCGGGAGGCACTGGATAGGAAAGCTGGTTTTCGTGGAAATATACCAGCGCCTTAGGACAATTTGCTCCCCACAGAGCCTTGAGGTCGGCAAGGCTCATCAAGTTAGATACAACCAGACCATGGTAATCTGAGGGGTCTTGCACCTTCTCGGCAAAGTGGAGGGCGGCCCCTCTCATTCGCCATTTCCAAAAGCGGGCGGGAAGGGTGATGAGATCGATCCGATGGCGGGAATGTTTTACCCAGCCATCGGCAAAATCCCGATGTGAGCCGCCGTAGAATGGTTCAAGAAAGAGGAACTTCATCAAAATACCTTAGCACAGTTCACTGTTGCTCTTCTAGAAATGATCTTATACACTTCCAGGGTCAAGCAAAACTTATCGTCTTGTTTTGCCTTGCGCCTTATGCCGTAAACCTCTTCTGTTGGCAAAGCCATTGAAACTTGACTTGACCCCGAGGACTAGGTTTTCTAAGAATAAACAATCGTCTGAAATGAAGTGAGAAAGGGGAGAGCGATGGAGGGAAAATACCTGAGACTGCTTGAGGCCATTAAAGCTTTGATTAACCACATTGACAGGGAGCAGGTTTTTGATAAGGCCGTAGAAATGGGACGGGGTAGCCTGGATACTTCTCGATCTGAGGAGTTTGACACTCTTGTTGAAAAAGCTAGAGAAGCGGTGAAAAATGCCGAAGATGGCCAAAAATAGCCAGATACCTCCCTGGCAGCAACATCATACCCCAGTCACACCCAATATATTGAAACCTTTCCTATAATAAAACGATCCACTCTGACATTCATGGACGCAATTTGAAGAGACACACTTGGCCGGTAACCTATGCAAAGTGGTCAAGCATAGTGAACTCTACCGATTACAGGAGTTTCCCCAAAAATGTTTGCCCCGTGATTGTGGATGCAGCCCATTACAGAACAGCAGCATGGTGTTTTAAATATATTACCCGGCCAAACCTCAACCATGATATATAATTAGTAGATGGATTTTCTTACTGACTTTCTGAGGTTCCTTACACGGCTTCCCTACCTTCTTGCGACCAGAGCCCGTTTCAAAGATGAGGGGTGAGATGAAGCAAGAAGAAATTTACTCCACCGAAGTTCTCGCTGAAACGGGCGCCATTGCCATTGAAAATGCCAAGATTTACGAGAGAATCAAAAAACATTATGAGTCGATAATGAGAGGTCTTTACTAATAAGCTTGATCTTAGGTCTTTCCAGCACCTTTAGAGGATTGCCTCAAAAAGGAACTAGGAGGAAAAAGTGAAAAAATCGTTGATTAGTATAGCCAACCTCATGCACTCAGCCGACCCCCGTTCCCGGTTCGCATTTGAATTCTGGGACGGAGAAGCAATCGTTTACGGTAACTACCCGGAAGTCATCCTGCGGATCAAATCAAAAGAAGGTGCCAAACACCTACTTTGCAATGGATTTCTTGGGTTTGGCGAGGCTTACATGGTCGATGATCTCCAAGTTGAGGGCGACCTGCAAGAATTGTTGCGTTTAGGTATTTGCTTGAATTATGACAGACGAAGTATATCTTTCTGGAAAAAAGTCCAGTTCCTCATTCATTCCCTGGCCACAAGAAATACCTTGGGTAGAGCTCCCCGAAACATCGAGCATCATTACGATCTTGGCAATGACTTCTATCAACTTTTTCTTGACCAGACCCTTACTTACTCCTGCGGCTACTTTAACAGTGAGACCGACACCCTTGAACAGGCGCAACTGAATAAGTACGAGCATATTTGCCGGAAGCTGGCATTGCAACCGGGGGAAACACTGGTGGACATCGGCTGTGGTTGGGGGGGAATGCTTATTTATGCTGCGCAGAAGTATGGCATCAAGGGATTGGGAAACACCCTTTCTCCTAAACAGTGCGACTACGCCAAGGGTAAAATAGAGCAACTGGGATTGCACAACCAAATAGAGGTAGTTTTGCAAGACTATCGCGAGATCACCGGTAAGTTCGACAAGTTGGTTTCCATTGGCATGTTTGAACATGTGGGGAAAAAATTTATTCCGATCTTTATGCATAAGGTTTCACAGCTTTTAAAAAAAGGGGCAATAGGTCTGCTGCATACCATTGGCAAGAATACTGAGTCCCCTGGCGACCCCTGGATAACCAAATACATTTTCCCAGGAGGCTATATTCCAAAGTTGTCCGAAATTGTCGGTGAAATGGGCCGGGCTGGTTTCCCAATAATGGATATAGAAAACCTCCGTTTCCACTACGGTCACACCCTGGACCGCTGGGCGGACAACTATGAAAAGAATGTGGAGAAAGTACGGTCCATGTTCGATGAATCATTCGTACGAATGTGGCGACTCTATCTCCATGGTTGTTCAGCCGGGTTCAAATACGGCAGTACTCGCCTCTATCAAATTCTTTTCTCCAACGGCTTGAACAATGAACTGCCCCTCACCCGAAAACATCTCTACCAGGATTCACATAATTAGAACACAACTGATCTCAGCTATTACGTTCTCGAGAATATGAACCGCAAAATCGTAGAGTAAGGAACCGCAGAATATAGAAGTGAAAAATATTGCCTTACTGCTTTCAAAAACTTCTGCTGTTTCCGCCAGAGGCGGATTCGATATTCCATATTCAAAAAGACAAAGAACCCGCTCCTGGGAGCGGGTTCTTTGTCTTTTCTCACCATTGTTTTACCATATAACATCTAAATTTTTATATTAATGTAACATGTATTAAATCGGTTATATTTTTCTTGACAAAATAAATAGCAATGTGGCTTTCTGAAAAAAAACAACAAATGGGAATTCGAAGGAGGTTCGCGATGAAGAAGGTCATGGTAGTTGGTTGTGGTGCTTACATGGACAGCGGTTATGGGTGCCCTGGAGAGTGGCGATGTCTCAAGGCTGCGGCTTTGGGTGAAGGAAAATTCGACGAACCGTCTCAGGTAATTTCCTTTGTCACCTGCGAGTGTCCAGGACGAAGCCTGGCAGCCAACGCTGGGGTTGCCATGAAAATGTCGGAAATGAAGCCGGATGTAATTCACCTGAGTTCGTGCTTGGCGAATGCTAAGCCGGACTGTCCTTACGGTACTGCAGAGCAGTTTGCCCAAATCCTAGAGAACAAGTTTCAGATCCCTGTAATCTTGGGCACCCACGAATACCATTAGATTAAAGCTCCCTGAGCTCTATTTGCCCTTAGGGCTCAGATGCCCAACTCTCGAAGTCCGATAATTTACCATACATAGTCTGAGCTTGTGGTTGACTATCTCCAGTTATACCAAAGGGTCACCCTTGGAGGCTCCCCTTTGAGTGCTGCCTCCTGGGCAAGCAGCTCATGCTTTGAAAAGCCAGGGGGATCTGAGGAATGATTGTGGATGGAGGGTAGCTCGCTGAAAGCAAGGGTTAAACTTTTGTGGGCTATCGTTGCTTAGATCTCGATAACCTTTCCAACGCCGCACTCAGTAAATTTCTCTGGATGTGACGCCTTTATTTTCCCTTTGTGCTGAGTACAATGGCAAGGACAAACTAGCTTCAAGTCTTCAAGGAGTTCCACCTCTCTGAATCCGTGGAGGCCTCCCAGAAGTGCGTAGGGCTTTCCATAGACCTCCGCAGCTTTAAGAATAGCTCTCACCCCCGGATGAGAACACCCAGTAATCAAAACCAACCCCTCTTTGCTCTTGACAACAAGGGCTTGTTCCATGTTCTCAAGTTCGCCAGTGGAAAAAACATTTTCCTGGATCTGGCAATGATCTTTAACTGACACCACTTGTGCCGCGCCAGCCGGCACAGGGCAGGAACTAGGGATGTAGACTGTAGCCTTTTTATTGATCTTGAGTAAGGCCGAGAGTCCTCCGGTGTGATCCCCATGAGGGTGGGAAATGAAAATGCTGGAAAGAGTGGAAGGATCAAAGCCTAGTTTCTGCAAGTTATCTATCAGCATAGATCCTTTAGCACCCGTATCGAAAAGAAGGTTTGGGCCCTTTTCTACCTCAACCATGCAAGCAAAGCCCCAGTCAGCACCGCACCCTTCTCTCATGGTTTCGTTGTCGTAGACTATTGTTATTTTCATGAGCGAACAATTATTTTTGACAAATTGTCAATCCGCTCTCCCTCTAGCAAGAGCACTGATTTCAAAGGCAGGATTCATCTCTCTTTAGCCTTGGAGCTTTGTAACATCCATTCATGAATGGCAGCCAACAGTGTTTCAGCAGCCAGAAAGGCACAGTGGTTTTCTTCCTCAGGCAGTCCCCCTAAGGCCATAAGGACGGCGTCACCGCCAATTTGGGAGGCTTCCTCGAGATCCTTACCAGTAGCCAACTCCGCCACCATTGAACCACAAGCCACACTCGCCCCGCAGCCCTCTGTAAAAAAGCTCGCCTCTTCAACCTTATCATTTCTTATGCGGAGATAGATTTCCATGCTGTCCCCACAGTTGCCGGTTAAGCGGCCGACACAGGAAGCATTGGTCATTTTCCCCATAAACTTCGGGTTTTGCCACCTGTTAAAGACTTCCTCACCATAGACCTTTCTGGTTTCTTCAAAGATCTGCTCCTGTAACTTGTCAACAAAATCATCCATGGGATTTTTCATAACCACTCAGGCTCCTTTAGGTTCGTCTATCAGCATCACGGGTCTAGGGTGCGAGATGTGGGATTTGCGATTTAGCATATTTCAAAGAATTAGTTATCCCACATCTCAAATCTCACATCACAGATCGAGTTTTTCCTGTGTCCTTAGTAGGTTAAACAACCTTGGTCTGAAGTACTGAAAGAGCCGTGACTGCATCACTACTTACGGGTCATGGCGGTACCACACTTGGGGCAGCGCACCTCGTAACAGGGAACACCCTGCTCATGGGCTACCTTTTTGCCACAACTGGGACAGACACATTCGCCACCAGGCCCCCGACCAGAACCACCCATGCGGCCACGTCCCTCGCCTCTGCCACCACCGGCGCCACCTCCTTTGGACCCCCTTTCAGCCCGCCCTTGCATTTTGATCCTCCTTCTCTGATCCATTTTGGAGTTCTTGCAGAATGTTAGCCAGTCTCTTCCTTTCGGTTACCACAATTTCCACATCTGCATCCGAGAGGACATACCCCGGGCCCTTACCTTCAAGGCTCTTGGAATTGTAGACGGTATCAACGGACTGCTGGAGAAGCCACTTGCTTACCTTGAGCCCCTTGCCCTTCTCTTCATCCTTATAGGGGTTGGTAAGGATCCTCTCCTCTATTATTGATCGATCCTTCTCCCGCACTTGCACAATATAGTAATAGGGTGCTTCACCGAAATGGTTTGAAAGAGACACCTTATCTTCCTCTAAAGGGATTGCATAGACCCGAGTTTCTTTTTTTTCCGGCTCATAATGAATCAAGACTCTATCCACATTGGGAACGCTTTTGCTGATCTCAGCTTCGATTTGTTGACTGACATGGTGGGCTCTTTCCAGTTCCCTGACCCTGAGGCCTATGTCGGCTTCGATAAACTTAAAGCGTCCGGAATTTCTTCCTCGAAGGGAATGAATGGCAGTTACCTGCGGGTGGGACAAAATAGCACTTTTTACCTTGTCCATGCTTTCAAAATCAAGGGAAGCATCTAGAAGAACCCTAATCGCGTCGAGAAAGATGGTGACCCCGGACTTGAAAACAAGTACCACAACCACCAAGGCTGCCACCTTATCCAAGGGCCAGTGAAATAAGCCACCCAGCAGGCCACACAATATAACAGCTGATGAGAACATATCAGTACGGATGTGCTGGGCATCGGCGATAAGGCTGGGCGAGCCAATCTTTTTACCTTCTCTTAGCTCATAGCGAGAAAAGACAAAAGTAATGGCCATGGTCACCAGAACTCCGGCCATGGCATAGGGAAGGAACTCAGGCTTTAGCGATTCTTCCCTGAACAATACGGTTTGGACAATTTCGTAGCCGGCAAAGAAAATAAACAGTGAGGAAATGAGACAAACCAGGTTCTCTACTTTGAAAAGACCATAGGGGAACCTGCTGGATTTCCTTTTGGAGATCTTGATGCCGGCAAGTACGGTAGCAGAGGAGATGACATCAGAAAGTGAATGGATCGCATCGGCAAGGAGAGCAATGGAGCCTGAAATATAGGCTAAAATTACCTTGATGAGAACGAGAGAACTATTGATCCCCACCGAGAACAAGCCGATTTTCTCACTTTGATCCATAGCCATAAAGACAACTCGTCTGGATTAGCCCCGTTTGCAGGAGCCCCCTGATGAACAGGGTGGAGTATCGCAGCGCTCCTCTTGCCCACAACAGGTAAGGCCCGCGTTGCCAGATACTTTTTTGGTCAACAGAGAGGCAGCTGACAGAATTCTGCTCACTCTCTGGCTGCCACATTGACCACAGCAGATATCGGTTCCCCTCTCTCCACCCACCAGCAGTTTCTCTGAGACAGCCCCACATTCCTGGCACTGGTATTCATAAATCGGCATGGTAAATTCCCCTGACCCGAGTTAATCTTCTTTCAGTCCATCTCTTCCAGGATCTTCTTCAGTTGCTCGGCGTGGATAAAACCATCCACGTGAACCTGTACGCTTTTGACTCCCGGAACATTGAGGACTGCTTCTTTGATATTGATACCCAGTTGAAAACCCAGGGGACATAACACCGAGGAAGGGCGAAAGGTAAGCTCAATATCTCCATGCTCATCCACCCTTAAATCCCGCACCAGTTTCATCCGCATTACATCCATACCAGTCTCGGTATCTATTACCTGGGTCAGACTCTCCTTAACTTTCTCTAACAAATCCACCAGATCGACCCTCTCGTTACTGCTCATCCAAAAACAACTGTTTTCGGACGCGCGCCATCAGCGATTAGTGCCCAGCTTTCAACTAATTATAAATAAATACAGAAAGTTAAGCTGAATACTGACTGCTGAACACTGACAGCTCCAGCCAGAATATTTGTCTTCCGCATGGACACTAGTTGCCGACCCCAAGAATATCTGCAAGAGCGATCCAAATCCTTTTGATTTCATCAGCCACGGCGCCATTGCCGTACTCAACGATAATTTTTTTCTCCACTAAGGCCTTGGAAACCACCGTATCGTAAGGAATCATCCCAACTAAATTAACTCCGCCTTCCTCACAGTAGGCGCGAATCTTATCACTCATCTCAGGATTCAAATCGTATTTGTTGATGCAGGCCGCGGCAGGAATATTGAAGTGTTTGGCCAAAGTCGCCACCCTCTGCATATCATGTAACCCGGGAAGGGTAGGTTCTGTTACGATGAATACTAGGTTGGCCCCGGTAACCGCCGAGATCACCGGACAGCCAATGCCGGGAGGGCCATCCACGATGATGAGATCCAGACCCTTTTCCTCGGCTATCAGTTTGGCGTTGTGGCGAACTATGGTAACCAGCATGCCAGAGTTTTCTTCGGCAATACCCAATTTCGCGTGGACAAAGGGACCATAGCGGGTATCCGACACAAACCACTCGCCGCAGATGTTCTCCTGCATTTCGATGGCCTCAGTCGGGCAGAAGTGGGCACAAACCCCACACCCCTCGCAATCCACCTTGTCCACCACATAGTCCTTACTTATGGCATCGTAGCGGCAAAGCTCCAGACATTCGCCGCACTCCACGCATGCGTCAATATCAATGAAGGCAGTGTGCCCGCCGCGAAAGGACTCTCTTGACCGAATGCTCGGTTCCAGCAGGATAAAGAGATCCGCGGCATCCACATCCGCATCTGCCAACACTTTGTTCCTAGCTAGGGCTGCAAAGCAACCTGCAATAGAGGTCTTACCCGTCCCTCCCTTACCACTGATAATGACAACTTCCTTCACCAAACTACCTTTCTCATTCCATTGGCCAGTTTAGCCAGTTTAGCCACTTGTACCGGTTGACATGGTCTCTATGGTTGCAAAAAGCTGTTGAAACTTCTCTTTATATTCAGGAATTACATCGATGATCATCTCTCCCCGTGAGTAGGCCTCGGCGATTTGCCGATCCTCGGGAATCTCCATCAAGATAGGGATGGACCGCCGTTCGCAGAACTCCTTAACCGCCAGGTCGCCAATGTCAGAGCGGTT